>RBWT01000004.1 GCA_004010275.1 Streptomyces huasconensis | reverse complement strand
CGCCCCGGAGCCACCCGTGCCAGAACCACCCCACCCCGGAGCCATCCACCCCAGGAGCTGCCCGCCCCAGAACCACCCGCGCCACGATCCACCCGCCCCAGAACCACCCACCCGCTCAACCGGCACCCCGGCCAACGCCGCATCCCGCCCCCTGCCACCCGTCACACCAAGGACCGACACATCCGAGCGCGGCCCCGGCTGCAGGGCGGCGGAGGCCCCGTCACCCGAGCCCGCGGCCTCCAGCCGCAGCCGCACCACCCGGTCCGCCACGGCCAACAGCGCGGGCCGGTGCACGACCAGCAGGACGGTTCGTCCGACGGCCAGCCGTCGGACGGCCTCGACCACCTCGGCCTCGGTCCCGCCGTCCAGCGCAGCCGTCGGCTCGTCGAGGAGCACCACGGGCCGGTCGGCCAGGAACGCCCGCGCAGCGCCAGCCGCTGCCGCTGCCCGGCGGAGAGTCCGGCGCCGTCCTCCCCTAGCGGAGTCCCGGCCCCGGCGGGCAGCGCGTCCACGAACTCCAGGGCGCCCGCGTCCCGTAGGGCCTCCCGTACCTGCGCGTCGGACGCGTCGGGCCGGGCGAGTCGTACGTTCTCCGCGATGGTCCCGGCGAAGAGGTGCGGCCGCTGCGGCACCCACGCGACGCGCTCACGCCACCGCTCGGGGGAGACGTCGGCGAGGTCGACACCCCCGACGCGCACCCGCCCCTCGGTGGGCCGCACGAAGCCGAGCACCACGTTCAGCAAGGTCGACTTGCCCACCCCGCTGGGGCCGACAAGCGCCACGGTCTCCCCGGGCGCCACCTCGAACGTCGCCCCCGAGACCGCGTCCGACGCCCGCCCCGGATACCGGACCGTCACGCCCTCCACGCTCAGCACACCCGTGGGCGCCGCCCCCGTCCCGGCGACCGGCACCGGGGTCTCCAGGACCTCGAAGATCTCCTCGGCGGCGGCAAGCCCCTCCGCCGCCGCGTGGTACTGCGCCCCGACCTGGCGCAGCGGCAGATAGGCCTCGGGCGCGAGGACCAGGATGACGAGACCGACGTACAAATCCATCTCGCCGTGGACGAGCCGCATGCCGATGGTCACCGCGACCAGCGCGACCGAGATCGTGGCGAGCAGCTCCAGGGCGAAGGAGGACAGGAAGGCGATGCGCAGGGTGCGCATCGTCGCCTGCCGGTACTCGCCGGTGATCTTCCGGATCGAGTCGGCCTGCGCCTTGGCGCGGCCGAACACCTTCAGGGTGGGCAGGCCCGCCACGACATCGAGGAAGTGCCCCGAGAGCCGGGAGAGCAGCCGCCACTGACGGTCCATGCGGTTCTGCGTCGCCCAGCCGATCAGGATCATGAAGACCGGGATCAGGGGCAGCGTCACGACGATGATCGCCGCCGAGACCCAGTCCTCCGTCACGATGCGGGCGAGCACCGCCACGGGCACCACCACCGCGAGCCCCAGCTGCGGCAGATAGCGCGAGAAGTAGTCGTCGAGTGCGTCCACGCCACGCGTGGCGAGCGAGACCAGGGAGCCGGTCCGCTGCCCGCTCAACCAGCCGGGCCCCAGCTCCCCCGCCCGCTCCAGCAGCCGCCCCCGCAGCTCGGACTTGACCGCCGCGCTCGCCCGGAGCGCGGCGAGTTCGGTCAGCCAGGAGACCAGGCCCCGCCCCGCCGCGACCAAGGCGAGCAGCAGCAGCGGCGTGCCCAGGTCGCCTACGGAGAGGCCCTTCTGGAAGGCGCCCACCACGATCTCGGCGATGAGCATCGCCTGGCCGATGACCAGCCCTGCCCCGGCCAACCCCAGGACCACCACCGCGACGAGGAAGAAACGGGTGGCACGGGCGTACCGAAGCAGGCGCGGGTCGATCGGTTTCACGTGAAACACACCTTCCGGGAGACCACGACGAGGCTCAGTGGGCGGGGTCGGGCGCGATGTGCTGCGTACCGATCCGCTTGCGGAAGACCCAGTACGTCCACCCCTGGTAGAGCATCACGACCGGCGCCGCGATGACCGCGCACCAGGTCATGATCTTCAGGGTGTACGGGCTGGACGAGGCATTGGTGACCGTCAGGCTCCACTCCTCGTTCAGCGACGACGGCATGACGTTCGGGAAGAGCGTCAGGAAGAGCATCGCGACGGCCGCCGCGATCGTGATGCCGGAGAGCGCGAACGACCAGCCCTCACGCCCCGCCCTGATCGCCCCAATGGCGCCGAGCAGCGCCACGACCGCCACGATCATCGCGACCATGCTCTTGCCGTCACCGTTGTCCGCCTGGGTCCAGAGCAGAAAGCCGAGCGCCAGCACGGCCGCGACGAGCCCGAGACCGAGCGCCATCTTGCGCGCCCGCATGCGGATGTCACCCACCGTCTTGAGCGCGGCGAACACCGCGCCGTGGAAGGTGAACAGCGTCAGGGTGACCAGACCGCCGAGGATCGCGTACGGGTTGAGCAGGTCCCCGAAGGAGCCCACGTACTCCTTGTGGGCGTCGATCTTGACGCCGCGCGTGATGTTCCCGAAGGCCACGCCCCACATCACCGCCGGGATCAGCGACGTCCAGAAGATCGCGTGCTCCCAGTTGGTCTGCCACCGCTCCTCGGGCCGCTTGGCGCGGTACTCGAAGGCGACGCCGCGCACGATCAGGCAGATCAGGATGACGAGCAGCGGCAGGTAGAAGCCGGAGAAGAGCGTGGCGTACCACTCGGGGAAGGCGGCGAAGGTCGCACCGCCCGCCGTCAGCAGCCACACCTCGTTGCCGTCCCAGACGGGCCCGATGGTGTTGATGAGGACCCGCTTCTCGACCCGGTTGCGGGCGAGCAGCTTGGTGAGGACGCCGATCCCGAAGTCGAAGCCTTCCAGGAAGAAGTAGCCGATCCACAGAACGGCGATCAGTACGAACCAGATGTCGTGGAGTTCCATGTCCTGAGCGCTCCTTCCTTCAGTACGAGAAGGCCATCGGCCGGTCGGCATCAGAGTCGGCGTCGGAGCCTGAACCCGAGTCCGAGCCCTTGCCGGAGCCCGGGCCGCCGATCTTGGTGGGCGGGTTGAGGTCCGCCTCGGTCAGCTCGGGCGGGCCGAGACGGACGTACTTGAGCAGCAGCTTCACCTCGATGACGGCGAGGATCGCGTAGATGAGGGTGAACCCGATCAGCGAGGTGAGCACCTCGCCCTGCGAGACGCCGGGGGAGACCGCGTCCCTGGTGCGCAGTACGCCGTAGACCACCCAGGGCTGACGGCCCGTCTCGGTGAAGATCCAGCCCCAGGCGGTGCCGATGAGGGGGAAGATCAGCGTCCACTGCGAGAGGCGCCACCACCAGGCGCCCAGCTTCGGCGCCAGCTCCTTGTTCTTGGTGAGCATGAGCTTCGGGATGTCGTCCGCGCCGGTGTGGTGCTCCGGGGCGAGCCAGAACTTCCGCCGCGTCAGCCACAGGCCGGCGGTGCACAGGGCCATCGAGACGCCGCCGAAGCCGATCATCCAGCGGTACGACCAGTAGGCGGTGGGGATGTTCGGCCGGTAGTCACCGGGCCCGAACTTCTCCTGTGCCTCCTTGTTGAGGTCGTTGATGCCGGGGATCTCGGCGCTGAAGTTGTTCTTGGCGAGGAAGGACAGGACCCCGGGGACCTCGATGGCGACCTTGTTGTGGCCCTCGGCGACATCGCCGTACGCGAAGATCGAGAAGGGCGCCGGCTTCTCCGACTCCCAGAGCGCCTCGGCGGCCGACATCTTCATCGGCTGCTGCTCGTACATGACCTTGCCGAGCGTGTCGGCGCTGACCACGGTGAGCAGGGTGCCGACGAAGGCCATGACCAGGCCGAGCCGCATCGACATGCGCATGGTGCGGATGTGCTGCTTCTTGCGCAGGTGGACGATGGCGATACCGGTCATGAAGGCGCCGCCGACCAGGATCGCCGCCGAGATGACGTGGAAGAAGTTGACCAGCGTCGTCTCCTGGAAGAGCACCTTCGCGAAGTCGGTGAGTTCCGCCCGCTTGGTGCCGTCGCGCTCCACGATCTTGTAGCCGACCGGGTGCTGCATAAAGGCGTTCGCGGCGATGATGAAGTACGCCGACAGGATCGTGCCGATGGAGACGATCCAGATCGTGGCGCAGTGCAGCTTCTTCGGCAGCTTGTCCCAGCCGAAGATCCACAGGCCGATGAAGGTCGACTCGAAGAAGAAGGCGATGAGGGCCTCGAAGGCCAGCGGCGCCCCGAAGACGTCACCGACGAACCGCGAGTAGTCGGACCAGTTCATGCCGAACTGGAACTCCTGGACGATGCCGGTGACGACACCCATCGCGATGTTGATCAGGAACAGCTTTCCCCAGAACTTGGTCGCCCGGAGGTAGTGCTCCTTGCCCGTGCGCACCCATGCCGTCTCGAGGATCGCCGTGAGGGCGGCCAGCGAGATGGTCAGCGGCACGAACAGGAAGTGGTAGACGGTCGTGATGCCGAACTGCCATCGCGCCAGAGTCTCCGGCGCCAGAGCCAGGTCCACTGCGTCTCTCCTTACTCGCCTCAATCGCCTTGCCGACCGTGCTAGCCATGGCGATTTGCCCCTGCTTGTCCCACTGATCTCCGGAGGAACAGGGCACGCTTGTGAACGCGTTCACATTCACAAGCATTATGTCGTACCGGCTTCCATCACCCAAACGGGGGGTCCCCTGTAACCGCGGGGAACCGGTCGGGAGCCGACGTCGAAACCGGTCGGGAGCCGACCGGAACCCACCGAGAAGCCCACCGAGAACCCACCGGAAGCGCGGGAAGGCCCCGGAGATGTACCTCCGGGGCCTTCCCAAGAACTTCAACATATTGTTGAATCCGCCGCATGCATACGGAGCAGCACCAGCTACGGATACGCATCTCCTGGCCCGCCGGGCACCTGACGGCCACGATCGAGGAGACCCCGACCGCGCAGGCCCTGGAGAAGGCCTTGCCGCTCACCGCCACCGCACAGACGTGGGGCGAGGAGGTCTACTTCGACACGGGCGTGCGCGTGGAGCGCGAGGCCGGCGCCCGGCAGGTCGTCGACCCGGGCACGGTCGCCTTCTGGCCCGACGGCGACGCCCTGGCCCTTCCCTACGGCCCCACCCCGATCTCACGCGGCGACGAGTGCCGCCTCGCGAGCCCGTGCAACGTCCTCGGCCGCCTCGACGGGGACCCGAACCTGCTGTCGACGGTACGGGCGGGCGACCCGATCCGCGTCGAACGGGTCGCGGACTGACGGAGAGGGCGGGGTCTTTGGGCGGCCGGGGCCCGGGGCGGGTGCGGTGCTGGGGGTAGCGGGCGGACGCCGTGCCCGCCACGCCGCCCAAACCACCCGCCCAGGCCACCCCACCGGCCCCCACCAAAGCCGCCCGCCCCCAGCTAAAGCTCCTTGGCCAACGCTCCTCGGCTAAAGCTCCTTGCGGAACGCCTCCGCCGCCTGGAGAAAGATGTCATTCGCCTCGGTCTCGCCGATCGTGGCCCGCATCCCCTCGCCCGCGAACGGCCGTACCACCACGCCCGCCCGCTCGCGCGCCGCCGCGAAGTCCATCGTGCGGTCCCCGAGCCGCAGCCACACGAAGTTCGCCTGCGTCTCGGGCACCGTCCAGCCCTGCCCGCGCAGCGCCTCGACCACCCGCGTGCGCTCGGCGACCAGCGCCCCGACGCGGCCCATCAGCTCGTCCTCGGCCCGCAGCGACGCCACCGCCGCGTCCTGCGCGAGCTGGCTCACGCCGAACGGCACCGCCGTCTTGCGCAGCGCCGCGGCCACCGGCTCATGGGCGACCGCGAAGCCCACCCGCAGCCCCGCGAGGCCGTACGCCTTCGAGAACGTACGAAGGACACAGACGTTCGGGCGCTCGCGGTAGATCTCGATGCCGTCCGGGACCTCGGGGTCGCGGATGAACTCGCGGTATGCCTCGTCCAGCACGACCAGGACGTCACGCGGCACCCGGTCGAGGAAGCGCTCCAGCTCGGCCCTGCGGACCACGGTCCCGGTGGGGTTGTTGGGGTTGCAGACGAAGATGAGGCGGGTGCGCTCGGTGATGGCGTCGGCCATCGCGTCCAGGTCGTGGACATCGCCCTCCGTCAGCGGCACACGCACCGATGTCGCGCCACTGACCTGGGTGATGATCGGGTACGCCTCGAAGGACCGCCACGCGTAGATGACCTCGTCACCGGGGCCCGACGTGGCCTGGAGCAGCTGCTGGGCCACGCCGACCGAGCCGGTGCCGGTGGCGATGTGGGAGACGGGCACGCCGAAGCGGTCGGCCAGTTCACCCATCAGGGCCGTGCAGGCCATGTCGGGGTAGCGGTTGAAGGACCCGGCCGCGGCGAGCGCGCTCTCCATGACGCCCGGGAGCGGCGGGTAGGGGTTCTCGTTGGAGGACAGCTTGTAGGCCACCGGACCATCGGCCGCGGCAGGCCTGCCCGGCTTGTAGGTGGGGATACCCTCCAGCTCGGCGCGCAGCCTCGGGCTCGTCTCGCTCACCGCAGTCCTCCTCGTACCAGTGCCAGCAACCGTTCGAATACTGCTCACCTTATGAGGATTCGACGCCGGTGCGAATGGCCTCAGAGCATCCGCGTACGACAGGCCACCTCACCCCGCCGCCGTCCGCCACCCTGCCGTGCCGCCGTCCGCCCCCCCACCGCCCCACAAAGGCACGCCGCCCTACGAAGGCACCCCCAGGGGGCGCCCCGAGCGCGCCGCGCGCCGGTGGCTCGCTCCGTGGCGCGCATCCCCCGTGAAGGTGAGTTGAGACCTCTTCGAGACCTCCCGCACTTGGCAGGCCCACGCCGGACGATCAGCGGCAGCTAATGCCAGGACGCCCCAACTGCCTTGCTATCCATGGTCATTGGCACGCTGCAGCCATGCAGAAACGTGCCTGTCAACGAGTGAATATGCGTCCGCCCTACCCACCCCGATGAGCCCTACTATCGGCTCGCCATGACAGCAGCAGGGAAGCACCAGGTGAGCCGAGCGGAGACCGCGCGCCGGAGCAACCGGCAGAACAGAGCGGGCATCAGAGATGTCGCCGCGGCCGCCGGCGTCTCCATCACGACTGTCTCCGATGCCCTCAACGGCAAGGGGCGGCTGCCCGACGCCACCCGACGCCATGTCCGCGAGGTCGCGGAGCGGCTGGGCTACCGCCCCTCCGCCGCGGCCCGAACCCTCCGTACCGGCAAGTCCGGCCTCATCGGTCTGACCGTGACCACGTACGGGGATGAACCTTTCACCTTCACCGAGTTCGCCTACTTCGCGGAGATGGCCAGAGCCGCCACCTCAGCCGCCCTCGCCCGCGGCTACGCCCTGGTGATCCTCCCGGCCACCTCGCGCCGCAGCCCGGTCGACGTGTGGTCCAACGTCGCGCTCGACGGCACCGTCGTCGTCGACCCCTCCGACCACGACCCGGTCGTCAGCGAGCTGGTCAGACAGGGTCTGCCGGTGGTCTCCGACGGCCGCCCCGCGGGCTCGCTGCCGGTCACCGCCTGGGTGGACAACGACCACGAGGCCGCGGTCCTGGAGATCCTCGACCACCTCGCGGCCGCGGGCGCCCGCCGGATCGGCCTGCTCACCGGCAACACCACGGACACGTACACCCACCTGTCCACGACCGCCTACCTGCACTGGTGCGAGCGGGTCGGGCAGGACCCGGTCTACGAGTCCTATCCCGCCCACGACCCGTGCGCGGGCGCCGTGGCCGCCGACCGGCTGCTCGCCAGGCCCGACCGCCCCGACGCCGTCTACGGCCTCTTCGACCCCAACGGCACCGACCTGCTCGCCGCCGCCCGGCGGTACGGCCTGCGTGTCCCCGACGACCTGCTGCTCGTCTGCTGCAGCGAGTCCACGGTGTACGCCACCACGGAACCGCCCATCACCACCCTCTCCCTGAAGCCGAGGCGCATCGGCACGGCCGTCGTACAGCTCCTCATCGACGCCATCGAGGGGCTCGACTCGGACCGGCCCGTCGAACAGGTGATACCGACCGAACTGATCGTGCGCACCTCGTCCGAGCGACGTCCGCCGCGCACGACGGTCAGCCCGCCACGCTCCTCGGGCTCCGGCTGACCCGGATGATTTCGGGCCGAGGTGGGTGGCCAAGGTGGGTGACCAACCCGCCATCAGGGGGGAAACCTCTGCCCAATTCGGGATAAATCCTCGGTGAACCGGCGGCGGGGACCGATTCACCACCCCTGGTGCACCACACAGCGGGAGCCGCATTCCTATGATGGGCGGACGACACCGCGGGCCGCTGCGACCAGGCAGTCCGTTCTCGGTGCAGATGCGGCGCAATGGTGGTGGAGGGGTCGATGACTCAGGGGGCCGGTCAGGGACCCGATGTGCGGACGGCGACGCTGCGCGACTTCCGCGTACCGGCGTACGTCCATGAGACGACCGGCCCCGCCGAGGTGCACCCTCCGGCGCCGGCTCCGGGCGGGCTTCCGGACGACGGTTACACGCCCACCCAGCGCGACCTGCCGGTCATCAACCGCGGTGACACGGTCCAGGTGCAGGTCATGCCGGACCCCCCGCAGCCGAGGCCGAGCGGCGAGCACGGCCCGCTGTTCGTCGTGGGCGACGTGCACGGCTATCTGAACGAGCTGCTCGCGGCCCTCCAGGAACAGGGCCTCATCGACGCCGACGGCAACTGGTCCGCGGGCAACGCGCGCCTGTGGTTCCTCGGCGACTTCACCGACCGCGGGCCCGATGGCATCGGCGTCATCGACCTCGTGATGCGGCTCTCCGCCGAGGCCGCCGCCGCGGGCGGCTACTGCAAGGCCCTCATGGGCAACCACGAGCTGCTCCTCCTCGGCGCCAAGCGCTTCGGCGACACCCCCGTCAACTCCGGGGCGGGCACCGCCACCTTCCAGGCCGCCTGGCTGCTCAACGGCGGCCAGAAGACCGACATGGAGCGCCTGGAGGACCACCACCTCCAGTGGATGGCCCGGCTCGACGCGATGGAGGAGGCCGACGGCCATCTCCTCGTGCACTCCGACACGACCGCCTATCTGGACTACGGCGACTCGATCGAAGCGGTGAACGACACCATCCGCGAGACCCTCACCCGCAACGACGCCGACGAGTGCTGGGACCTCTTCCGCAAGTTCACCAAGCGCTTCGCCTTCCGCGACGAGTCGGGCCCCTCGGCCGTACGCGAACTGCTGGACGTGTACGGCGGCACCCGCATCGTCCACGGCCACAGCCCCATCCCCTACCTCCTGGGTGACGTCGGCTCCGAGGACGAGTCGGACGGCGGCGGACCGGTCATCGAGGGACCGCACGTCTACGCCGACGGCCTGGCCATCGCCATGGACGGCGGCGTGACCATGGCCGGAAAGCTACTGGTCTGCCAACTCCCCCTGGGTATCTGAGCGTTCCCTGGGCAGGCGCCCCCACGAGGGATACCTTCCGCGATCCCGCGCAGGGCCCCTTACACGATCACGCCGACCGGGGGCGCCAATTCTGTAAACCCCCTGTCACCGCGTGCCGTCACGGCTCTACCATCGGCTTATCCGTAGCAGGCTCCCCTCCGTTTCTGCCAGACGGCTCGTAGCCATGCGAGCCTTAGCCCTACGGAGCATCGGGGGATGCACATGAACAGCGCTCCACACCTGCTCAATGAGGACCGCCCCGAGTACGAGCGAATCCTCGACGAGGCGCTGCGCACCGCACCTGACCGTCCTGAACTCGCCGCAGTGGGCCGGCGGCTCAACATCGAACAACTGCGCACCATGGCCCTGAACGCGACAGCACTGATCACGGCCGCCGCCGCGGCCGAGTACGCGCACTACGTGAAGGTCCGCGAGGAATCGCGCGAACCTCGGCCGTCCTCCACCGCGATGCGCGAAGGGAGCGGAAGCGGGCAGAGCGCCGCGGAGTCCGGCTCCGGCGGCGTCGGTCTCGCCACGACGATGGGCGCGGTCGCCGAACCGGCGGCCGCGGCGGGCGCCGGGGCGATCGCCGTCGTCGCGGTCCTCGCACCCGTCCTCGCGGGGGCGGCCGCCGCGATCTTCCTGCTCGTCGGCTACATCCTGAAGATGCTCAACCCCGAGCCCGCCTTCGCGGACACCCTGCTCACCGCGGGCTGGCTGTTCGGCGCGCTCACCGCCGGGGGCATCCTGGTCGCCGCGGTCGGTCTGCTCCTGACGGCCCTGCGAAACGGCGCCACGTCACTCCAGGCGGAACTGCACGGCGAGCAGTACGAAAAAGTGTCCCGAGCCAGGGAGGCCTGGGGTCGGGCGCTGCTCGAACGGGGCATCGTGCCGTTCCTGCGGGAGGCCCTGGCGGACCCGGGCACGGCTCCCGCGACCCGCGCGCCGTCACAGGGGGCCGGGGGTTCCACGGCGAGCGGCCGCATGCCCCAACTCGGCTACCACCGGCCCGGTTTCAGCAGCCCCGACGGCGGCCGGACGGCGGGATCGCGGCCGAACTTCTCGAGCCCCGACTTCTCCAGCCCGGACCTCGGCGGCCGCGAACGCAAGCCGGAATAAGCCGGAATGCCCAAGCCGGAGAGCCCGCAGAGGCGGCCGAGCCCGCAGAGCCACCGGAGTGTCCGCAGAGCCAGTCGTCACGACACTCTGCGGACACCCCCTTCCACGCCCCACTCCGGGTTCGCTCAGTCGGCGATCGGCAGATAGACCCGGTTGCCGGCAGCGGCGAACTCCTTGGACTTCTGCTCCATGCCAGCCTCGATCTCGCCTTCCGCCAGGTCACCGCCGTGCTGACGGCGGATGTCCTGGGAGATCTTCATCGAGCAGAACTTCGGCCCGCACATCGAGCAGAAGTGCGCCGTCTTCGCGGGCTCGGCGGGCAGCGTCTCGTCGTGGAACTCCCGCGCCGTGACCGGATCGAGGGCCAGGTTGAACTGGTCCTCCCAGCGGAACTCGAAGCGCGCGTCCGAGAGCGCGTCGTCCCAGTCCTGCGCGCCCGGGTGCCCCTTGGCGAGGTCCGCCGCGTGCGCCGCGATCTTGTACGTGATGACGCCGGTCTTCACGTCGTCGCGGTTGGGCAGGCCCAGGTGCTCCTTGGGCGTGACGTAGCAGAGCATGGCCGTGCCCCACCAGCCGATCATCGCGGCGCCGATGCCCGAGGTGATGTGGTCATAGGCGGGCGCGATGTCCGTGGTCAGCGGACCGAGCGTGTAGAACGGCGCCTCCTCGCAGATCTCCTGCTGGAGGTCGATGTTCTCCTTGATCTTGTGCATAGGGACGTGACCGGGGCCCTCGATCATCGTCTGTACGTTGTGACGCTTGGCGATCGTGTTGAGTTCCCCGAGGGTCCGAAGCTCAGCGAACTGCGCCTCGTCGTTGGCGTCCGCGATCGAACCGGGCCGCAGACCGTCCCCGAGCGAGTACGTCACGTCGTACGCCGCGAGGATCTCGCACAGCTCCTCGAAGTGCTCGTAGAGGAAGCTCTCCTTGTGGTGCGCGAGGCACCAGGCGGCCATGATCGAACCGCCGCGCGAGACGATGCCGGTCTTGCGGCGCGCGGTCAGCGGGACGTACGGCAGGCGCACACCGGCGTGCACCGTCATGTAGTCCACGCCCTGCTCGGCCTGCTCGATGACCGTGTCCTTGTAGATCTCCCAGGTCAGCTCCTCGGCCTTGCCGTCGACCTTCTCCAGGGCCTGGTAGAGCGGAACGGTACCGATCGGCACGGGGGAGTTGCGCAGAACCCACTCGCGGGTGGTGTGGATGTTGCGGCCGGTGGAGAGGTCCATGACCGTGTCGGCGCCCCACTGGGTCGCCCAGGTCATCTTGTCCACCTCCTCCTCGATGGAGGAAGTGACCGCGGAGTTGCCGATGTTGGCGTTCACCTTCACCAGGAACTTCTTGCCGATGATCATCGGCTCGATCTCCGGGTGGTTGACGTTGGCCGGGATCACGGCGCGGCCGGCGGCGACTTCCGCCCGCACGACCTCGGGGTCCATGTTCTCGCGAATCCCGATGAACTCCATCTCCGGCGTGATCTCGCCCCGCCGGGCGTACGCGAGCTGCGTCACCGCCTGGCCGTCGCGACCCCGGCGCGGCTGACGCGGACGGCCGGGGAAGACCGCGTCGAGGTTCTTGAGCCCGCCGCGCGGCGAGGTGTGCTTGATGCCGTCGTCCTCGGGGCGGGGCGGGCGGCCTACGTACTCCTCGGTGTCACCGCGGGCGATGATCCAGTTCTCCCGCAGCGGCGGCAGACCGCGGCGGACGTCGGTCTCGGTGGACGGGTCCGTGTACGGACCCGAGGTGTCGTACAAGGTCACGGCCTTGCCGTTGGTGAGGTGCACCTGGCGGACCGGCACCCGCAGATCGGGGCGTGAGCCCTCGATGTACGCCTTGTGCCAGCCGATGGACTTCCCGGCCTCCGCGCCCTCAGGCGTGCTGGAGGCAGGCGTGCGTGCGTCCGATGTGGTCATGAGACCTACTCCCTACGCCGGCATTACCCGGTAACAGGTTCGGCGGTCGACGCAGCGGATTCCGTACGTTCATGCACGACTCGTGCCGTTTCGTACGGAGGTCAGCGCCCTCTCAGCCCGGTGCTCCGAGCTCCCGCGATTGCAAAGGTGGCTCCACGCTAGCGTCATGTCGGCCGCGCTGAACAGAGGGCCCCCTCGGTTCTTGCGATGATCGGTCCGTGACCACCACACCCCCGCCGCCGCCTCCGCCCTCACAAGCGCCCCGCTCCGGCCCGCCCTCCGAAGGCCCCGGGCACGGCCATGGACCTGGTCCCGGGCACGCACACGGCCACGGCCACACGCACAGCCACGGCCCCGCCGCGCCCGTCTCCCAGCACCTGCGCAAGGTCATCGCGGCGGTCCTGATCCCCTTCGCCACCGCGGTCGTCGTGGGTCTGTTCGTCCTGTGGCCGGGCGGGACGCCCAGCCATGAACGCACCGGTGTCGGCTTCGACCGGCAGACGCAGTCGGCGACGGTCGCCAAGGTGCAGGAACTGCCCTGCAAGGACCTCAACCCCTCACAGCCCCAGCCGAACGGCGACACCTCCACCCCCGAGGGCCAGACCGCCCAGTCGCGCGCCGAGGGCATCTGCAAGAAGGCGCTGATCGAGGTGACCAGCGGCGACGACAAGGGCCGCACGTTCACCGAGATCATCCAGCCGGACTCGCCCCGGCAACTGCACAAGGGCCAAGAGGTGGTGGTCGCCTACGAGCCCAAGGCACCCGAGGGCCTGCAGTATTCGGTGACCGATGTGAACCGCAAGTTCCCGATGGCGCTGCTCGCCGGCATCTTCGCGCTCGCCGTGGTGGTGGTGGGGCGGCTGCGCGGCGTGATGGCCCTGGTCGCACTCACCATCAGCTTCCTGGTCCTCACCTTCTTCATCCTGCCGGCGATCCTCCAGGGCTCGAACCCGCTCGTCGTCGCGGTGGTCGGGGCGAGCGCCATCATGCTGGTCGCGCTCTATCTCTGCCATGGCCTCACGGCCCGTACCTCCGTCGCGGTGCTCGGCACCCTCATCTCCCTCCTCCTGATCGGCCTGCTCGGCTCCCTGTTCATCGGCTGGGCCGCGCTGACCGGCAACACGGACGACAACACCGGCCTGATCCACGGCCTGTATCCGTCCATCGACATGAGCGGCCTGCTGCTCGCGGGCGTCATCATCGGCTCACTCGGCGTCCTCGACGACGTGACGGTCACCCAGACCTCGGCGGTCTGGGAACTGCACCAGGCCAACCCGACCATGGGCCGGCGCGGCCTCTACCGCGCGGGCATCCGCATCGGCCGCGACCACATCGCCTCGGTCGTCAACACCCTCGTCCTCGCCTACGCGGGCGCCGCGCTGCCCCTCCTCCTGCTCTTCTCGATCGCGCAGTCCAGCGTGGGCACGGTCGCCAACAGCGAGTTGGTCGCCGAGGAGATCGTGCGCACCCTGATCGGCTCGATCGGCCTGGTCGCGTCGGTGCCGGTGACCACCACGCTGGCCGCCCTGGTCGTCTCCGCCGACCGCACCACCCCTGGCACCGGCGGCGGCCACGGCCACCGGCACGCCCCCTCCCCGCTCCTCCCGCGGCGGAAAGGGCCGCCGCCGCAAGGCTTGACCTCGAAGCGACACGCACGGCCTCTTACGGGGGAGAGGCCGACGCAGCGCCACATCGGTCGGTCGGGAGCGTCTCATCTGGCAGAGCATCACGCCGGGCGGAGCGTCATGCCGGCCGGAGCAGCACGCCGGGCAGAGCATCACGTCGGGCACGGCATCACGCCGGCCGGAGCATCACGTCGTGCGGGGGTGCCTTACTTGCGGCACCTCGACGGCAGCACCTTGACGATGGTGCCCCGACGGGGGCGCCCCGACCGCGGCAGCCCGGCCCAAGGGCACCAGGCGCGGGCACCCCTGAGCACGGGAGCAGCCCAGCCGACCGCAAAATGCACCAATCTGCCATTCATATCCGCCCACCGGCAGTTGATCAGCCCGCGTTCTGCTCCTCCGCCAAGATCCGGTCGAGCGCCTCGTCGAGGTGTGCGTCGAAGTCGGCGAGCGCCCGCTCCTGCCCGAGCGGCACCAACTTGTCCGTACGGTCCAGGAAGGCGAGCAGCGGCGGAATGCCCACCCGGAACAGCGCCTGGTCAGGACCGACCTGAAGTCTGATCAGCGCCTCGTCCATCAACTCGGGATCAGTGGGTTCGATCCGCACATCCCCGACCCCGCAGGGCCGGCCCACTCCATCGATCAACAGCTCCCGGCCGAATGCCCAGGTCACCGGAGCATCGCCGGGCAGATGAAACGTCAGCCGCACGGCAAATGGATCGCTGGTCTCGTAGAGCAACTCCACCGGGATACGAAACGACAGCTCCTCGGAAACAAGGAAGCTCATCATGACCTCTGCCTGAACCGTCTCGTCCATCGCGCCCTACCCCGTCACTTGGCCTTCAAGTGGCCAGGAACCAACTCCCTGACACTCATGGCATCTTGCTTAAAGTACACACCAGATCACAAGGAGTGAGTTTTCAGATGCTGATAGAGAAGGCGAGTGTCCTTAGCAGCATCCCGATCTCACGTTGCAATCTCTCCGCCGCGGGCAGCAGCCGATCCGCCTGACCTGCGGGCACGGAAATGGCGAGAGTCGCCGCGGTGTCACCCGCCAAGATCGGAATCGCCGCGCAGACCGTCCCCAACGCGTACTCCTGACGCTCCACCACCGGCCTCATTCGCCCCATCGCGTCGAGCCGTCGCAGAAACGTGCGGTCGTCGCGGACCGAGTAACGCGTGATCGACTGAACCGGATAGCGATCGAGGTGGTCCTGCCGCGCCTCGTCGTCGAGTTGGGAGAGCAGGCACTGCCCGATCGCGTGGGCGTGGCCCGTCTCCCGGAAATCGGCCCATTCCTCGACCGCGGGGTTGCCCGGCGTGTCGGAGACCGCGACGACCTCGATCTCGCCCTCGCGGTAGACGGCGAAGTACACCGGCATCCCGATGACGTCCCGGCAGTGCGCCAGGGCATCACCGATCATGCCGCGACGATTCTGCTGAGCCCCGCTGCTGCTGAGCCGCTCGGCCGCCTCGCCGAGCACGAACACTCCTTTCTCGCGGCGCAGATAACCCTCGTGGGTCAGCGTGCGCAGCAGGTGGTAGGCGGTGGGCAGAGCGATCCCCGCCTCCCGGGCCAGCTGCTTGGCGGGTGCCCCGTCCACATGTGTGGCGGCGGCTTCCAGCAGCCGCATGGCCCGCTGCACGGAGCCGATCAGGGTGGGGGCAGGTTCGGGCGGTGGGGTGGGGACGGGGTCGGGCGGTGGGACGTCGCTCGTGGACGAGTCCGTGACCGTCGGTCCGTGAGGGGGAGGTGTGGGTCCGTGCAGTGGGGATGACGGCCGGTGAGGTGGGGGCACCGACCGGTGCAGTGGAGTTGTCGACCGCGGCCAAGGTTCACTCCCGAAGCGCGTGGGGGGCCGCCCGTGCCCGGAGAAACACGGGAGGGCAATGCGCCCGTCCGCGGGGCACGGCCCCGCGTCGGTTTTCGGACTCTAACCCTTGGCCACCGCTCTTCGGCCGTCTGCGGAGAAACTTCCCCCGCCCGAGGGACTCGTTTCGAAAAGTCACCGCCAAGCAGTAGCCGCGCGGCCCGTAACCACTACAGCGACAACCTTAAATGATCCCCACCTGGTAACCATACGAAACAATGGTCACCCATCAGTGGTCACCAATCGGTACGGGACGAGGACGCCCCGGATATGAACTTCCGTACGACATAAATGAGTCCACCGACCAAAGCGACGAATAGCAGCGCCTTGAAGAGAAGGTTGACCACGAAACCGACAACAGTCAGTATCACGCCGCCGAACACGACCAAGGCGATGACGGGCACGGCCACCCACTTCACCCACCACGGCATTCCCGCAAAGATCCCCTTCGCTGCCATCGTCCTTACCTCTCTCCGCACACATGACGTCGATGCGGGAGCCCGAATGTCCGCAGGCTCCCGGCTTCTTGCATTCGATGCTAGGGCGCCAAAGCCCGCTGCGAGGGCCGCGCAGCCCTTGTCCTCCCCTGATCCGACCCTGAGAGAACCCCGAGGTCATAACCCTGAACCCGTCGCCCTCCAGAGGGAGATCAGGCCTCGGGAGAGCGGGAGGTCAGGCCTCGGGCGGAGAGAAGACGACCAGGACCCGCAGGTCCTCGCTGATGTGGTGGAACTTGTGGGGCACCCCGGCCGGCACGTACACGACACTGCCGCGCGCGACCGCCGTGGTCTCCATGCCGACCGTGATCGAGGCCCGGCCGCTCACGACCATGTACACCTCGTCCTGCCCATGCGGCTGCTGCGGGTCGGACTCCCCCGCGTTGAGCGCGTAGAGGCCGACGGACATGTTCCGCTCCCGCAGAAACTGCAGATACGCCCCGTCGTTCGCGACGCGCTCCGCCTCCAGATCGTCCAGCCGGAATGCCTTCATCGCCCTCGTACGCCCCTCGCTGGTGCTCGCCCCGCGGATATCCCGCCGGTCTCGTGACCCGACCGCTTCCGGTCCGTGTCTGCCACGATCAGACACATGAAGAATTTCGTAGTCAAGACGATCGCCAACGCAGCGGCCCTGGCCGTGGCCGTATGGCTGCTCGACAAGATCACGCTGACCGGTGGCAGCACCGGTAAGAAGGTCGGCACCCTGATCGTCGTCGCGCTGCTGTTCGGGCTGGTGAACTTCCTGGTGAAGCCGGTGGTGAAGGTCCTCACCTTCCCGCTGTTCATCCTGACCCTCGGCCTGATCACCCTTGTGGTCAACGCCCTGATGCTGCTGCTCACCTCGTGGCTGGCCGACAAGTTCGACGTCAGCTTCCATGTGGAGGGGTTCTGGACCGCCGTCCTGGGCGGCCTGATCATCTCGATCGTGTCCTGGGCCATGAACATGGTGCTCCCGGACGACAAGGACTGACCGGCATGACGGACTCTTCGGCGATAGGCGGCGGTGTGGACGATGAGACCGGCGACCCGGCCGGTCTGATCGGTGTTCCCGGCGGTGGTGCAGGAGGCACCCCAGGCGGCGGTCTGAACAGTGGCCCGGACGGCGGCCCAGGCGCTGGCGCGGGCAGTGGCACGGCGGGCATCGGTGACGGCACCCTGGCGGTGCGGGCCGGGCTGCCCGAGCCGGTGCAGCACGAACCCACGCTGCCCGGGCCGGTGTTCGCCGCGCACTTCCACCTCTCCGGCGACCCCACCGGCGGCTACGCCTACGCACGCGACGAGAACCCCACCTGGACACTCCTGGAACGCGCCATCGGCGAGCTGGAGGCGCCGGGCGCCGGCGAGGACGTCGAGACGCTCGTCTTCGCCTCCGGCATGGCCGCGATCTCAGCGGTGCTCTTCTCCCAGCTGCGCGCCGGGGACACGGTGGTCCTGCCGGACGACGGCTACCAAGTCCTGCCCCTCGTCCGCGAGCAGCTCACGGCGTACGGCATCGAGGTGCGCACCGCACCCACCGCTGGTGACGCCCAGCTCGACGTCCTGGACGGCGCCAAGCTGCTCTGGATCGAGACGCCGTCCAATCCCGGCCTCGACGTATGCGACGTGCGTCGCCTCGCCGAGGCGGCACGCGCGCGTGGCGTCCTGGTGGCGGTCGACAACACCCTGGCCACACCGCTCGGCCAGCGGCCCCTCGAACTGGGAGCCGACTTCGCGGTGGCCAGCGGCACGAAGATGCTCACCGGTCACGGAGACATCCTCCTGGGGTACGTCGCCTGCCGTGACGCTGAGCTGACCGCTTCCGTGCGGCGCTGGCGCAAGATCGTCGGGGCCATTCCGGGCCCGATGGAGGCCTGGCTCGCCCACCGCTCTCTCGCCACGCTCCAGCTGCGTGCCGACCGGCAGAACGCGAACGCCCTGGCCCTCGCCGAGGCCCTGCGCGGCCGCCCCGAGGTGACGGGGCTGCGCTACCCCGGGCTGCCCGACGACCCCTCGTACGCGATCGCCTCGCGGCAGATGCGGCGTTTCGGGTGTGTGGTCTCCTTCACGCTGGCCACCCGCGCGCGTGCCGAGCGGTTCCTGGCAGCGCTGCGCCTCGTCGACGACGCGACGAGCTTCGGCGGGGTGCGGTCCACGGCCGAGCGGCGCGGGCGCTGGGGCGGCGACGACGTCCCGGAGGGCTTCATCCGCTTCTCCGCGGGCGCCGAGGACCCGCGTGACCTGGTGGACGACGTGCTCCGCGCGCTGGACGCGTCCGCCGAGTGAGAGCGGTCCCCGCACGCCGGTTCCGCCGCCGGCTCCGGTCCACACCCGGTACCGGGCTACGCACAACGAACGGTCCGAGCCTCCCCCCTCGTGGCTCGGACCGTTCCGGTTCCTCACGCAAAGAACCGCGCGAACAAGGCTAGTTGACTGTGTGTCAGTGTCCAATCACAGTAGCGACAGAGACCTATCGACATATTTATAGTTGGGCGCGCCCTGAGGTCACGCGGGGAGGGACACTGACATGGATCTGGCCCTGTTACGCACCTTTGTGACGGTGCACCGGGCCGGCTCCTTCACCCGCGCAGCGGCACTGCTCGGTCTCTCGCAGCCCGCCGTCACGTCCCAGATCCGCACCCTGGAGCGGCAGCTGGGCCGTCCTCTCTTCCTTCGCCAGGCACGCGGCGTGACCCCCACGACCATCGGGGACGAGCTCGCCCACAAGGCCGCCCCGCACCTGGACGCCCTCGTGGAGATCGCTGAGACCGGGCTCGACGAGGAGTCCTCGATGCGCACCCTCCACCTCGCGGGCCCGCCCGAGTTCACCGCCGAACGAGCCCTGCCCGCGCTCACCTCCCTGGCCGGGCAGGACGGCCACAGCTACGCCCTGCGCGCCTCGTTCGGCACCGCCGATGAGGTTCTGGAGGGGCTCGCCTCCGGACATCACGACTTGGCCATCGCCACGGCCCGGCCGCGTGGCGCGCTGCTCACGGCGACACCGCTCTGCGACGAAGAGCACGTCCTGATCGCGGGAGAGCGCTGGGCCGCCCGGCTCGGGGCCGACGGGCCGGCCGGTGGCGGGTTGGGACCCGGCGGCCTGGGCCGTGGCGGGCTGGACCCCGGTGGGCTGGGCCGTGGGGAAGCGCTGCCGCTGGAGAACCTGCCGGTGGTCGAGGTGCACGAGACGCTGCCTTTTGTCTCCCGCTACTGGGCCGCCGTATTCGATGCCTGCCCCGCCGCTTCCGGCGCCGTCATCGTGCCGGATCTGCGGGCGGTCCTCGCCTGCACGGCCTCGGGCGCCGGTCTCGCCGTGCTGCCCCGCTACCTCTGCGCCGACGCCCTGAAGCGCGGTGACGTCGTCGCCCTCCTCGAACCCCCGGTACCGCCGCTGCGTACGTACTTCCTGGTGGTACGCACCGGGACGCTGGCCATGCCCCACATCGCACGGGCACACGATTGGCTGTTGCGGGCCGCCGTCGAGTGGTCGTGAGGGCGGGCGGCAACGGGGCCTGCTCATGGCCCGGACTGAGGCTTGCTCGTGGCCGTCACTGGGCTTGATGGCGGTTCTGAAGGGGCCGCGATGTTTCACGTGGAACAGTCCGGGCCACATTTCCCCCATGACCGTCCGACCCGTGGTCAAGCGCACCGCACGCGCCGTCCTGCTGGACGGAGACGACCTGATCCTGATCAAGCGGACCAAGCCCGGCGTCGATCCGTACTGGGTCACCCCGGGAGGTGGCGTGGAGCCGGAGGACGCCACCGTCGTCGACGCGCTCCACCGCGAGGTGCACGAGGAACTCGGCGCCAAGATCACCGATGTCGTGCCCTGCTTCGTCGACACCGTGGAGCACATCGGCGAGGACGGCGGCGCGACCGGCGTGAAGGTGCAGCACTTCTTCGTCTGCCGTCTGGAGTCCATGGACACCGGCCTGCGGCACGGCCCCGAGGTCGAGGAGCCATGCGGCGAGTACGAGATCGTGCATGTGCCCTTCACCCGGGTCGGCATCGCCTCGGTCCACCTCGTACCGCTGTCGCTGCGGCACTACCTGGACGGCAACATCGAGGGCGTACGCGCGATGCACGCTCCTGACCTGGGCTGATACTGAGTCGCTCGTAGCGATCCGGGGGCTGGTTCGCTGTCCTGAGCGCCCTCGTCCGGGCTTCCCTCCGGCTCGGGCGCTCCGACGTCGGTCAGTCTCCCGCGACCACCAGTTCCTCCACGGAGTCGTGACGGATGCGGCCCTCGGGGACGCCGGCGTCTCGCAGCGCGTCCACGCCGCTGCGGATCATGCCGGGCGGTCCCGAGAGATAGGCGTCGTACTCGTCCCAGGGGCCGTACTCGCGCACGGCGTCCGGCAACTGGGCTCGCTGGTCCACGATCGGGCGGACGGAGAGCCAGGGGTGACTCTGTTGCAGCCGCAGCATCGTGTCGATGTCGTACAGATCGTGATCGGTGCGGGCGCCGTAGAACACCTCGACCGGGCGCCGTCTGCCGTGCTCGGCGACATCCTCGACCAGGGCCTTGATCGGCGCGATGCCCGTGCCGCCGCCCAGACAGAGGAGACCGCTGTCGGTGGTGTGGTCGACGGTCATCGAGCCTCCCGGCGGGCCCAGCCTCAGGACGTCACCGGGGCGGGCGTGGTGCACCAGGGCGTTGGAGACCCAGCCGGCCGGGACAGCCTTGACGTGGAAGGACAGCAACCCGTCGGAACGGGGCGCCGACGCGAAGGAGTAGTGCCGCCAGATCCGCGGCCACCAGGGAGTCTCCAGGCTGGTGTACTGCCCGGCGAGGAACGGGTACGGCTGGTCCGGGCGGACCGTGACCACGGCTATGTCCGGCGTCCGGAGCTCGTGCGAGACGACCTCCGCGAACCACCAGGCGGGCGCCCGCAGTTCGTCCTCCGCCGCCGCGTCGATCATGACTTGGGAGATCGTCGTGTACGTACGGACCCAGGCGGCCTCGGTCTCCTCGTCCCAGATCGCGCTCGCGTACCGGCTCAACGACCCGATGAGGCACTCGCCGACGGCGGGGTAGTGCTCGGGCCGGGTGCCGTACTTGCGGTGCCCGCGTCCGAGGTTCTTGAGGTACGAGACGAGTACGTCGGTGTGGTCGATGTGCTCCGCCGCCGTCAGCAGCGCCTTGAGGAGGCGGTCCCGCTGGGTGTCCATGGCCGCGGGGAACAGCGGGCGCAGGTCGGGGTGACGGGTGAAGAGCAGCGCGTAGAAGTACGAGGTGACCTGGTCGGCGACAGGGCCGATCTCGGCCATCGTGCGCTGTACCAGGGCAGCGTCGGTCGACGCCGAGGGGGACGGCTTCATCGCGGCCTTCGCCACGGGTGGCGGCGCGGACTGGGTCGCCGGGGGCGGCTTCGGCTTGTCCTGGAAGGCGGAGGGTGGATGCGGCTCCTCTTGGAGGGCAACGGGAGGCTGCGGCCGGGCTGCGGTTTCCGCGGTCGGCTGCGGGACGGGAGTGGGCTGGCGGGGCGGGAGTGGGCCGGGGCCCGGAGTGGGCTGGGGGGCGGGAGACGGCTGCGGGGCAGTCGGCTGTGTGCTCACCGGCTCCGGCTCCGGCTCGCGCTCCCGCTGTGGGTCTCGCTCCGCGGGAGCATCCGCACGGACCGTCGAAGCAGCGGCGGGTATTCGCCCGCCCGCGGACCCATTCACCGCCTCTTCAGACGCGTCGTTCACCGCCTCTTCCGGCAGTTCTTCGCCCCGCTCAGCGACAGCGACAGCCTCCGCCATGGGCGCCGCGGGGCTCTCAGGCCGGCCCAAGGGACGTATGAAAGCGGGCCAACGCCCCTCATGGCCCTGGCGCGCGCCATCGGCGCCGGACTGCTGCGGCTGACTGTCCTCAGCCGGCTTCGGGGGTCTGCGCGGCGTGAACCAGCCACTCCCGCCGCCGGAAGTGCCGTCGTCCGCCGACGCGGTGGTCGGAGCGTCCATGCTGTGCCTCGCCTCGAACATCTCTCGGTCGGTCTGTGCACTTCCTGACGGAAGTCGCCTGCTTTCCCCGCTCTGCCTCGATGGCCGATCCGGCCACATTGAACCCCGGGTTACCGGACCCTACGGACAAGTAGGTCCAGAATGTGACATTGGCCGCACTCATCTCACGGCAGCATCCCATTCGACGTGACCACGTGTGCCGCAAAACTGGAAGTACCGGCTCTGGGTCTCTCTACCCCGTTAGGCTTCATTGACCTGCGCACGTGACCCCCGGGACACGAAGAAGAGCCCCCGGCACGAACCGGAGTCGACCATACCGGCAGCCGCCCGACATACAAGTCCCCTGCCCTTCCTCGGTAATTCAACGCATCCGCCTGCGCATTGCCTCTATTAGTCGGCGTGACGCACCAATTCGTACGCCTTACGCAGATCGCGCCCCACATAGGAGTGGGTGGCCAGGCCGACCAGCCGTGGGTCCGCATTGACCGCGACGGAAACCGGTACGACACCGAAGAGCTCCAGGTCAGAGAGCGAGTCGCCGTACGCGACGCAATCGCTCCGCCGTACCCCGAACTCTTCACAGAGCCGGTTCGCGACCTTCACCTTGGCCGCAGCGTCGAGAATGTCCGCCGGTTCGACGGGCTCGGTGAAGGGCACGGCCGGAAACCGCGACCCATGCGCGGCGTGCGCGCCCCACCCGACGAGCCGTTCCACGAAGAAGGACGGCGAGAGCGACACCACCGCGCAGTAGTCACCGCGTTCGCGGATCTCGGCCCAGGTCTCCCGGATGCCGGAGAGCCACGGCGCCTCCTCGAAGGCGGCGGTCACGTGCGCGTCCGTGAGTTCCGCCCACAGGGAGTGCACGCGCGCCGCGTACTCCGGTGAGTCGATGCGCCCGGCGACGAAGTCCCGCTCCAGCGCCACGATCTCCGCGTCCAGTCCCAGCTGCCGCGATATCTCGACGGGCGCCGCCGTGCCGTGCAGCAGCGTCCCGTCCAGGTCGAAGATGTGCAGTCGTGCCATGTACGCCGAGGCTAGTACCCACGGTTACTCCCGCTGTCAGACGCCCCGGCACCGCTTTGGTCGGCACTGTGTTTCACGTGAAACTTCGCCGCCGCACACGTCGGGCCACCTTGGTTGTCCATGTCATCGGCGCAGCCTGCTGGCTCGGGCTCACACTCGGGCTCGTCGCGCTCGCCCTCACCGCGATCACGACGGACTCCTCCGCAGCCGTGGAGGCCGCCGTCCGCTCGATGAAGGTCTTCGCGGACTGGCTGGTGCTTCCACTCGCCCTGATCACCCTGGTGAGCGGGTTGGTGCTGTCCCTGGGCACTCAGTGGGGCCTCGCCAGACACCGCTGGGTCTACACGAAGTTCTGGCTCACCCTGGCCACCACCGCCGCATCGGCCTTCGCCCTGCGCCCCGGCGTCGACGAGTCGGCCGCCACCGTGGCCGCCGGGGACCCGATCACCGACACGGCCGACTTGATCGCCGGCCCACTCGTCTCGCTCGGCGCTTACCTGTTCATGACGGCCCTGTCGGTGCTCAAGCCCTGGGGGCTCACCCGACGTGGCCAGAAGCAACGTGGCCAAAAGGAACGTGCTTCTGCCCACAAACGGGTGGACGCCGAGGACGTGCGTCAGACAGCCTGACCCGAGTGTCGACACCTTCCCTCTCCGCACTGCCCATCCGCCGACTCACCCCCCGCGATCTGACGTCCTGCGCCGATCTCTCCGAGGACCGGGGCTGGCCCCGTGAGGAACACAAGTGGGGCCTCCTGCTGTCGGCCGGAACGGGCTACGGCATCGACGATCCCGACGGCGACGGCCTCATCGGCGCCTACGTAGTGACCCGGTACGGCCCGCACGAGCGGCCCGGCCTCGCAGCGATCGGCATGGTCCTTGTCGCCGAGCGGTACGCCCGCCGCGGTATCGGTCGCCGGCTGATGCAGTACGCCCTGGAGGAGACCGCCACCGTGCCGGTGACACTCCACGCGACACCGAACGGCCGCCCCCTCTACGAACAGCTCGGCTTCAAGATGATCGGCCGGGCCGAGATGGTCCGCGGACACCTCGCCCCGTCCGGGCCGCCCCCCGGCATCGCCACCCGCCCGGCCACCGCGGAGGATCTGACGGCCATCCTCCGGCTCGACACCGAGGTCTTCGGGCACGACCGGACCCACGTGATCACTCGCCTGCCCGCCTTTACCGACCAGCTCCGGGTGGCAGAGGCCGACGGCGAGATCATCGGCTACGCGGGCGCCTGGCCGAACATGGAGACCCACGTCGTCGGCCCGCTCATCGCCCGTGACACGGAGACCGCGAAGGCACTCATCACCTCACTCGGCGCGCACAGCGACCGGCCGCTGCGCACCGACATCGACGTACGGCACGAGGAGTTGCTGACCTGGGTGAAGGAGAGCGGCCTCGAACCGGTCGCCTTCAACGCGGTGATGGCTCACGGCATGCCGGAGCTGCCGGGCGATTGGACCCGCCGCTTCGCGCCGCTGACGGTGGCGGCCGGCTGACAGCCGAGGAGCGCGGCGGCCGACACCAGCGGCCTCGGCCCACGACGTGAAGAGGCCCGCCCGCAAGTGCCCGGAATGCTCCGGGACTTGAGGGCGGGCCTTTCCGCGCGCGGGTTACGCGAGGGCCTCTACGGCCGCCGTCGCGAAGCCGTGGTCCTGCTCGGGGGCCCCGCCGCCGACACCGATCGCACCGATCAGGCGGCCGTCGCGGTGGACCGGCAGGCCGCCCGCGATGAAGAGCAGCGGCCGGTCGAGGGCGGTGGGCAGGGTGTGGAAGAGGCCGCCGGGCTGGACGGCGTCGACGAGGTCGGCGGTCGGGGCGTTCAGCTGAAGGGCGGTGTACGCCTTGCGGGTGCTGGTCTCACCGGAGATCAGCACGGCCCGGTCGTCGCGCCGGAAGGCCAGAAGGTGGCCACCCGCGTCGAGGACGGTGACGCTGACCGTGACGTCGGCCGCCTCGGCGGCGCGGCGGGCCGCGGTCACGAGCGCTTCGGCGTCCTCGATGGTCAGCGGGGCGACGGCAATGGCAGTGGTGGTGCTCATGCGGTGCTTCTCCTTGTGGTGCGCAGTGCGGTGCTGAAAGGGGGGAAGAAAGGTCAGTGGTGGACGGGCGTGGCCCGCTCGACGGGGGCCGTGCCGGTCACGACGAGGCTCGGGGCCGCTGCGGAGCGGCGCTCCAGTACGGCCGAGAGGATGGCCAGCACGAGGGCGGACCCGGCGAGGACGGCGCCCACCCAGTTCGGTGCGGTGTAGCCGAGACCGGCGGCGATGACGATGCCGCCGAGCCAGGCCGAGAGGGCGTTGCCGAGGTTGAAGGCGCCGATATTGACGGCCGAGGCGAGGGTGGGAGCCCCGGATGCCTGGTCGAGGACGCGCTTCTGGAGCGGCGGTACGGTCGCGAAGCCCAGCGCGCCGATGAGCGTGATGGTCACAGCTGCGGCGATCTTGTTGTGCGCGGTGAGCGTGAAGAGGGCGAGCACGACGGCCAGGGCGCCCAGCGAGATGTAGAGCAGCGGCATCAGCGCGCGGTCCGCGAACTTCCCGCCGATCAGGTTGCCGGCGACCATGCCGAGGCCGAAGAGGACGAGCAGCCAGGTGACGGAGGAGTCCGCGTAACCGGCGACGTCCGTCATCATCGGCGCCAGGTAGGTGACGGCGGCGAAGACCCCGCCGAAGCCGAGGACGGTCATGGCCATGGCCAGCAGCACCTGTACGTTGCGGAAGGCCGCCAGTTCGTGGCGCAGCCGCACGCCTTCGGGCTTGGGCAGGTCCGGGACGAGTTTGGCGATGCCCGCGAGGCCGATGACGCCGAGCGCCGCGACGAGGCCGAACGTCATGCGCCAGCCGAGCGTCTGCCCGACGAAGGTGCCGAGCGGCACGCCGACCACGTTGGCGACGGTCAGACCCGTGAACATCATGGCGATGGCGCCGGCCTTCTTCTCGGGGGCGACCAGTTCGGCCGCGACGACCGAACCGATGCCGAAGAAGGCGCCGTGGGCGAGCGATGCGACGACACGTCCTGCCAGCATCACGCCGAAGACGGGGGCGACGGCGGAGAGCAGATTGCCCGCGATGAACAGGCCCATCAGCAGCATCAGCATCCGCTTGCGCGAGATCTTGGTGCCGAGGACGGTCATCAGGGGGGCGCCCAGGACGACGCCCAGGGCATAGCCGGTGACGAGGAAGCCGGCCGTGGGGATGGAGACGCCGAAGTCACCCGCGACCTCGGGGAGCAGCCCCATGATCACGAACTCGGTGGTGCCGATTCCAAAGGCGCCGATCGCGAGGGCCAGTAGCGCGAGGGGCATGGAACTACCTTCCAGACGGTTGCAGGTGCGCTTAACGTGCGTCCACAATAATTGCAGACGCGGGTTATTTGCAAACGCTGGATATTGCACGCGTGGACTATCCTGGGTCGTAGACACTCCGGGACGGAGGAATACAGGAGCCATGACAGCGACGGACCCCGCACTCACCGCACTTGCCCAGGGGTGGTGCGCGCTCTCCCTGCTCCACGGGCAGGTCGAGAGCCACATCGAGCGCGCTCTCCAGACCAAGCACGGGCTGAGCGTGCGGGAGTACTCCCTGCTCGACGTCCTCAGCCGCCAGCACGACGGCGAGGGCGGCCACCTGCAGATGAAGCAGGTCGCGGACGCCGTGGTCCTGAGCCAGAGCGCCACCACGCGCCTGGTCACCCGCCTGGAGGACCGCGGGCTGCTCTCCCGATACCTGTGCCCCACCGACCGGCGCGGCATCTACACGGACGTGAGCGAGGCCGGCATGGCACTGCTCGATGAGGCGCGCCCGACCAATGACGAGGCGCTGCGCGAGGCACTCGACGAGGCCGGCCAGAATCCGGAGCTCGCTCCGCTGGTCAAGGCCGTCGAGACGCTGCGCGTGCCTGCGTAGGGTTGTCCGCCCTCTTCAAGAAAGGCCTCCTCTTGACGCTCTTGGCGAGGACGGCCCGCATAGGCTGCGGCCATGGGAGATCTTGAAATACGCCCAGCCGTAGCCGACGACCTGCCCGCCATCGTCGCCATGCTCGCCGACGACCCCCTGGGCGCCACGCGCGAGTCGCCCGACGACCTGACCCCGTACGTCACCGCGTTCCAGCGTCTGGCCGACGATCCGAACCAGCGCCTGGTCGTCGCCGTCCGGGAGGGGCGCGTGGTCGGCACGCTTCAGCTCACGATCGTTCCGGGGCTCTCCAGGAAGGGCGCCACGCGCTCGATCATCGAGGGCGTACGTGTGCACGCCGACGAGCGTGGCAGCGGGCTCGGCACCCGGTTCATCGAGTGGGCCATCGACGAATCACGCCGTGAGGACTGCCAGTTGGTGCAGCTGACCTCCGACGCCACACGCACCGATGCCCACCGGTTCTACGAGCGGCTCGGGTTCACCGCGTCGCATCTGGGCTTCAAGCTTCAGCTCTGAGACGTCCACGAGGCCTGCGACGTCTGCGACGCCTGTCGGCCTTCGTGGCCCTCGCATCCTGGGACCCGAGGTACGTCTGGGGTTGCGTCCGGGGGCGTTTCACGTGAAACATGCCTCGCGCGGGGGCCGTGTTTCACGTGAAACATGCCTCCTCTTTTACCCCCGGGCCCTACCTCACATCTGCCCTCAGAAGCCGCGCCATCCCTCCGGGTCCACACCACCCGGAACGGGCGCCCCTTCGTCGTACGGCTTGCGGGTGAAGACGAACGAGCCCAGGTCGAGATGGCTCACCGAACCGTCCGTTCGCCGCACCGGTCGCAGCAGCTCTCCCGCGTAGTAGCCGTCGAGCCCTGTCCACGTGCCGTCGCCGTTGGAACGGAAGCGCGCCTGGCGCCCCGCGCCGGACAGCGGGCCGATCTCAACACCGCCGTCGGCCGACAGGCGGAGCGCGAGCACTTGGGTCCCCCAGTACCAGGGGCCGGTCAGCTCAAGAACCTTCTCGTCGACTTCAGGGAGCGGCCGCCACGGCTCGGGGATGCGCGGCTCCGCCTCGGCCACGATCTTCACCAAGTCCGCTGCCAGCGTCGCCACCAGCGGCCCGGAGGTGCAGTTGGCCAGCGCGACCGCGGCCACCCCCTCCTGCTCGCTCACCCACAGGCCGGCGAGGAAGCCCGGCAGCGACCCCGTGTGCCCCGCCAGGCTGAGCCCCTCCCACCGCAGCAGGTCCAGACCCAGGCCGTACGACCTCTCCCAGCTCTCCGGCTGTGCCGGCGCCGACGGGGTCCGCATCTCCCGTACGGACTCCGCACCGAGGACCCGCTCGTCGCCCTGCGCGAGGAAGCAGGCGAAACGCGCCAGATCCGCCGTTGTGGACCACAGCTGACCCGCCGGAGCCATCAGCCCCAGGTCCTCGACAGGTTCCGGCATCATCACGTCCGCCCACGGATGCACCGCCCAGCCGCCCGCGTGTGGAGCCTGCGGCTGCGCGCTCGTGCGGTTCAGCCCCAGCGGTTCGAGCACCTCGCGGCGCAGCACGTCCTCCCACGGCGCGCCCCGCACCGCCTCCACCAGCGAACCCAGCAACGTATAACCGGGGTTGGAGTAGTGGAAGCGACGGCCGACGGGGTGCCGGAAGGGCTGCTCGCCGAGGACATCGGCGAGTTCCGGGCGCGTCGCCCCGGGCGTGCGCTCCCACCATTCCCCCGGTGTCTCGGCCGCCAGTCCGCCGGTGTGGGCGAGGAGTTCGGCGATCGTGGCCTCCCCCGCACCGGTCCCCGGCAGGTGCTTCTCCAGCGAGTCCCGCAGATCCAGCAGTCCCTCGTCCCGCAGCCGCATCACCAGGACGGCGGTGAACGTCTTGGTGATCGAGCCGATGCGGTACTGGACGTTCTCGTCCGGCGCGTGCCCGTCCACCATGCTGCGGGCGCCGCTCCACACCACCTCACCGTCGCGGGCCACGGCGGCCACCAGAGAGGGGGCCGGGCCGTCCGCCTGCGCGGTGGCGATGCGGTGCAGGAGGGTGCGGCGCGTGGTGGGGAGCAGTTTTTCCTGGGGCGTTGTCATGGGAACAGTTCACCTGGGCGCCGACCGGTGCGTCGAGCGAATTCGATCGTCGGTCAGCTCGGGGGAGTCGTTCGGGTATCGGTCAGCCCGGTGGAGTCGCTGGTGCTGGCGCCCAGAGCCCCGCCGCCGTCCCGTCGCGCAGGTGCTGTTCGTACGTGGTGACCTTGCCGTGAACGATCTCCAGGCAGGCGTTCAGATCGTCGATCTTGGCCCGGATGTCCCGCTCATGCTCCTGAAGCAGTGCCAGACGGTCGCGTTCGTTGCCGGGCCCGGAGCGGATGAGTGCGGCGAACTCTCTGATCCTGGCGATCGGCATGCCCGAAGCGCGGAGCCGCCCGCAGAGCAGAAGCCAGTCCACGTCCGCCTCTTCGTAGACCCGCCGACCGCCACTGGAGCGGGGGATCTCGCGCAGGAAGAGCCCCTCACGCTCGAAGAACCGCAACGCGTGCACGCTCAGGCCGGTCGCGTCGGCGACTTGCCCGATGGAGAGACCGGGGGCGGGCCCAGATGAGGCCGCCGGTGCGGGAGGCAAGCCTCCCGTGTTCTCGCTCGTGCTGCGCCTCTCGTTCATGGCACGACCGTACCGACCACTTGATCACCTACGGCTCCCGCGCTCCTCGTCTCCTCTCGGCTCGTACGATGCGTGGCTGCGCCACAGCGTCACCGCATCGCTGCGTCGCTTGACCTAGCTCGCGCTCTAGGTCCTAGCGTCCCCCGCATGATCACGGAACAGCAGAAGCCAGGGACCGCGTTCGGCGCCCACAGCACCGCCGACGACGTACTCATGGGACGCGACCTCACGGGCATCACCGCCCTCGTCACCGGCGGCTACTCCGGGCTCGGCCTCGCGGCCACCCGTGCCCTCGTCCGGGCCGGCGCCCACGTCGTCATCCCCGCCCGGCGCCCCGAAACCGCCGCCGCAGCCCTACGGGACCTCCCTGGAACGGAGGTGCGCGCCCTCGACCTGGCCGACCTGGAAAGCGTCCGTGTCTTCGCTGAACGCTTCCTGGAGTCCGGTCGCACCCTCGGCATCCTCGTCAACGGCGCGGGCATCATGGCCTGCCCGGAAACGCGTGTCGGCCCCGGCTGGGAGGCGCACTTCGCCGTCAATCACCTCGGCCACTTCGCGCTCACCCACCGCCTGCGTCCGGCCTTCGCTCCCGATGGGGCCCGGGTGGTGGCCGTCGCCTCCTCCGGGCACTTCCTCTCCGGCATCCGCTGGGCCGACGTGCACTTCCGTACCGGCTACGACCGCTGGTCGGCCTACGCCCAGTCGAAGACCGCGAACGCCCTCTTCGCCCTCCACCTCGACCGCTTGGGCAGGAAGCACGGCCTGCACGCCTTCGCCGTACACCCCGGCAGCATCCTCACGCCTCTCCAGCGCCACATCCCCCGAGAGGAGTGGCACGCCCAAGGCTGGGTGACCCCGGACGGCACACCGGCCCCGGGTTTCAAGACCCCGGAGCAGGGCGCCGCCACCACTGTCTGGGCAGCCACCTCGCCCCTCCTGGACGGTCACGGAGGCGCGTACTGCCAGGACTGCGACATCGCCGAACCGGCCACCACGGACGACATGCTCATCGGCGGGGTGAAGCCTTGGGCCAGAGACCCGGACGCGGCGGCCAGGCTCTGGGATCTCTCCTGCGAGCTCACCGGGCTCGACGCCTTCTGAGAGCGGCGGCGCCCACGGGAGATCATCGTGGCCGTCTCCTCCGAGCCCCTGCGCGCTCGACCAGAGCCGAAGCCTTCCGCCCGGCACTCGCCCCGACGACACCGCCGACACCGCCACCCCCTTCAGCCCCCGCACCGCCCCGAGAACATCCCCATCACCGCTCACCCCGCACGGGTTCCACCCGTTCCAGCTTCGTCCAGCCCGCCCAGCCGCGTTCCTTCAGCAGCTCGATCAGCCGGCGGGCCGGCGGCGCGGTGTCGAACGCGAGCGTGTCCATGAGCCTGGCGAGCGGCGGCTCGATGTCGGCATCGTCGACATAGTCCGCGCCCTGCTCGTCGGCCATCCGCGTGATGTAGGCGGCCAGCTTGTCGGCCAGTTCGACCAGGCGCGGGTCGTCGTCGGCCCGGTCCAGCGCCTGGCCCAGGGTGACGTAGAAGTCGACGAGCTGCGGATCGTCGAGCTGCTCCCGCTTGCGCACCGCCCACTCCCGTACCCGCGCGGGCGAGTGGGCGGCCAGCGGGACCCAGCCGTCGCGCTCGACACCGACGATCCGCTCGTCGACGCCGAGCGCGCGCAGCCGGTCGAGGAACCCGACGACTTCCGGGGGCAGCGCCAGGCTGTCCCCGGCGGTGAGGCGGGCGATGTGCTCACGGTGGCGCTGCCGCTCCTCGATCTCCGCCCGCAGCCGCTCGTCGATCTCGGCGACCGCCGCGGCGAACTCCTCCTCCCCGGCCAGCAGCAGCTCCCGGACGCGCGCGAGCGGAACCCCGGCCTTGGCGAGGGTCCGAATCCGGATCAGTTCGACCACGGCCCCGGCGTCGTACCGCCGATACCCGGAGTGGTCCCGCTCCGGCTCGGGCAGCAGCCCCTTCGCGTGGTAGTGCCTCACCGCGCGTACTGTCACTCCGGCGTACGACGCCAGCTCACCGATGGTCAGCATGAGGTCAGTCTCCTAGCGCGCGGCGCGGGTCCGGTAGAGGCGCCGCGCCCATAGGTAGCCGCCACAGCCGATCACCACGCACCAGCCCACGGCCCAGAGCCCGTCCGAACCGTCCGGCGTTCCGGCCAGCAGTCCTCGGAAGGTGTCCATGAGCGGTGTGAACGGCTGATGCTCGGCGAACCACCGCAGCCCGGCGGGCATCGACGCGACCGGTACGAACCCGCTGCCGACGAACGGCAGCAGCACGAAGATCATCGGCCAGTTGCTCGCGGTTACCGGATTCGGGGAGGCCAGCCCCAGTGCCACGGTGAACCAGGTCATCGCGAAGGAGACCAGCCCGAGCAGCCCGACCAGGCCGCACCACTGCATCATCGAGGCCGCGGTCCCCAGGCCGAGCAGGAACGCCACGGCGAAGACCATGGCCAGCGCGAGCGCGGTCTGGATCATCGCGCCGAGCACATGACCGGTGAGCACCGAGACCTTGGCGATGGCCATCGTCCGGAACCGGTCGATGATGCCGTTGGTCATGTCGGTGGCGACCGAGACCGCGGTGGAGATGGAGACGCTTGCATCGCCATCATCAGGATGCCGGGAGTGATGAACGTCAGGTAGTCGCCTCGGCTCCCCGTCGGCGCCCCCGGCAGCCCGGCGCCCATGGTGGCGCCGAAGACGTAGACGAACAGCAGCGGCTGGCCGATCAGAACCAGCGTCATCGACGGGTACCGGGCCATGCGCCTGAGATTGCGCCGCAGCATGGTCACCGAGTCCCGAACGGCGTACGTACCGCCCGCCCCGCTCATACCGGCACCTCCTCGGAGGCACGTTCGTCCGTGGTGGAGCGGCCGGTGAGGGCCAGGAACACGTCGTCCAGGTCCGGGGTGTGCACGGCGAGCCCGGTGACCGCGTGGGTCTTGATCCCGTCGGTCCTGCCCACCCCGTCCACCCCGTCCGCCCCGTAGACCCCGCTGGCCCCGTGGACACAGCTGGCCCCGTCGGTCCGGTCGGCCCCGTCGGTCATGCCGAGCCCGTCGATCATGTCGAGCAGCCGTCGCAGCGCGGTGAGGCTGCCGTCGTGCGGCAGGGTCACGGTGAGCGCCCCGCGGTTGGGGATCGCCTGCGGCAACTGGCGCGCCAGCTCTGCCACCGTCTCCTCGTCGGCGGCCTGAAGCTCGACACGGCCGCCCGGGACCAGCCGCTTCAGCTCGGCCGCGGTCCCCTCGGCGACCAGCCGGCCACCGTCGAGCACACCCATCCGGTCGGCCAGTTGGTCGGCTTCCTCCAGGTACTGGGTGGTGAGGAAGACGGTCACGCCGTCGGCCACCAACTCCCGCACGGTGCCCCACAGGTCACGGCGGCTGCGCGGATCGAGGCCGGTGGTCGGTTCATCGAGGAAGATCAGCCGCGGTCCGGGCACCAGGGTCATCGCCAGGTCGAGTCGCCGCTTCATGCCACCGGAGTACGTCGCCACCCGCCGGTCGGCGGCCTCGACCAGGCCGAACCGCTCCAGCAACCGCCCGACCACGGCCTGTGCGCCGCGCCGACCGAGGTGACCGAGGTCGGCCATCAGCCGCAGGTTCTCCCGACCGGTCAACAACTCGTCGACGGCGGAGAACTGCCCGGTCACACCGATCGACACACGTACCTGATCAGCTTCCCGGCGCACGTCATACCCGGCGACGCGCACCTCGCCTGCGTCCGCGGGAAGCAGCGTGGACAGGACCCGGACGGTGGTGGTCTTTCCGGCGCCGTTGGGCCCGAGCAAGGCGTAGACGGTGCCCGCGGGGACGCTCAGATCGATGCCGGCGACCACGTCCCGGCCCCCGTACGCCTTGCGCAGTCCGGCGACCTCGATCGCGCTTGTTCTCGTAGTCATGCCGACCATGCTGGAAGGTTGCCTCTGGGGCAGGGTCAAGCGTCACGCCGAGAGCCGACCGGGAACCCGCGACGCCCGCCGTTCTGCCCACGGAGAAGACCCGCCCGCCCGCGCCCGACTCTCACTACAGTCCAGCCTCATGACGACGGTCCACCACACGAACAGTCGAATATCCCGCCGACGGCCTCACGATGATCGGACACCTCGCGCTCCCCGCCGGGGCCGACCGCCGACCCGCGGTCCTGATCGGGCCCGAGGGTCCGGGCCTGAACGACTTCCAGCGCCGCCGGGCCGACGCCCTGGCCGAACTGGGATACGTGGCGCTGGCCTTCGACATCAACGGCGGTCGCTGGTTCACCGACCCCCAGGAGATGCTGGCGCACACGACCCCGCTGCTCGCCGACCCCGACCGGATGCGGGGCATCGGCCACGCCGCACTCGACGTACTGCGCGCCGAACCGCGGACCGACCCCGACCGGATCGCCGCCATCGGCTACGGAACCGGAGGCGCTATCGCGCTGGAACTCGGGCGCGACGGCGTCGACTTGCGCGCGATCGGGACGGTCAACGCGCTGATCACAGGCCGACCGGGCGAGGCGGCGCACATTCGCTGCCCGGTATGGGCCGGCGTCGGGTCCGAAGACCCGATCATGTCGCCCGAACAACGCAACGCCTTCACGGCCGAGATGCAGGCCGCGGGCGTCGACTGGCGCCTGGTGGTCTACGGCGGCGCCCTGCACGCCTTCCACCATCCGCCGGTCGACCAGACCGTGCTGCCCGGCGTGGGCTACCACGAACGGCACGCCCAGCGCGCCTGGGACGACATCGTCGACCTGCTCGCCGAGTGCCTGCCCTGCCCTTGACGGAGCACGGTCCTTCTCGCGTCAGGTCTGCGCCATGTCCACAAAGCGTGAGTAGTGGCCCTGGAAGGCGACCGTGATCGTCGCCGTCGGGCCGTTACGGTGCTTGCCCACGATGATGTCCGCCTCACCCGCGCGGGGCGACTCCTTCTCGTACGCGTCCTCGCGGTGCAGCAGGATCACCATGTCCGCGTCCTGCTCGATCGAGCCGGATTCACGCAGGTCGGAGACCATGGGCTTCTTGTCCGTACGCTGCTCGGGGCCACGGTTCAGCTGGGAGAGCGCGATCACCGGCAGCTCCAGCTCCTTGGCCAGGAGCTTGAGGTTTCGCGACATGTCCGAGACTTCCTGCTGTCGGCTCTCGGCCCGCTTGGAACCGCCGGACTGCATCAGCTGGAGGTAGTCGATGACGACGAGCTTGAGGTCGTTGCGCTGCTTGAGGCGGCGGCACTTGGCGCGGATCTCCATCATCGACAGGTTCGGGGAGTCGTCGATGTAGAGGGGGGCGGCCGAGACGTCCGGCATGCGGCGGGCGAGCCGGGTCCAGTCCTCGTCCGTCATCGTGCCGGACCGCATGTGGTGCAGTGCCACGCGCGCTTCGGCGGAGAGCAGACGCATCGCGATCTCGTTGCGCCCCATTTCGAGCGAGAAGATCACGCTCGGCATGTTGTGCTTGATCGAACAGGCCCGTGCGAAGTCCAGCGCCAGCGTCGACTTACCCATCGCGGGACGGGCCGCGATGATGATCATCTGGCCGGGGTGCAGGCCGTTGGTGAGCTGGTCGAGGTCGGTGAAGCCGGTCGGCACACCCGTCATCTCGCCGGAGCGCGAGCCGATCGCCTCGATCTCGTCGAGTGCGCCTTCCATGATGTCGCCGAGCGGGAGGTAGTCCTCGGTGGTGCGCTGCTCGGTGACCGCGTAGATCTCGGCCTGGGCGCTGTTGACGATCTCGTCGACGTCGCCGTCGGCCGCGTATCCCATCTGGGTGATGCGGGTGCCGGCCTCGACGAGGCGGCGCAGCACCGCGCGCTCGTGGACGATCTCCGCGTAGTACTCGGCGTTCGCCGCGGTCGGGACCGTCTGGACCAGCGTGTGCAGATACGACGCGCCGCCGACCTTGGTGATCTCGCCGCGCTTGGTCAGTTCGGCGGCGACCGTGATCGGGTCGGCCGGCTCGCCCTTGGCGTACAGGTCGAGGATCGAGGCGTAGATCGTCTCGTGCGCGGGCCGGTAGAAGTCGTGGCCCTTCAAGACCTCGACGACGTCGGCGATGGCGTCCTTGGAGAGCAGCATGCCGCCGAGCACCGACTGCTCGGCGTCGAGGTCCTGCGGCGGAACGCGTTCGAAGGAGGAGCCTCCGCCGTCCCAGCCGCTCTCGCGTCCGCGCTCATGCTGCTCGTCGCGGTTCCGGCCTCCGTCGCGGCGCTGGCGGGAGACGGGCAGACGGTCACTGGGACCGCTGTCGGCCCAGGGGTCGTCCAAAGGCTCGGAGATACTCACCGGGCCACCTCCTCCCGTCCGCCGCGCGGACCTCGCCGTGCCCCTTTTTCTACGGCACGACACTGACAAATCAGGGGGCCCAACTCCGGTTCTGACGCGTCGGTTTTCGGGGGTTTCCGAGGTCGTACGACGAGGCGGGCGCCGGACCACGGTAGGCCCGCGGGCACCGTCAGCCAATCTGGTTATCCACAGGCGGTGTGGATGACGGGCCCGATGCTGTGGAGAACCTCCTAAAACCTGTGCACGGCCCGGTGGACAGCCCTGTGAACAAGCCCTCAGCGGCCGCCGGGCACTGCCGCTGACCTGCACCTTTCCCGTCCACCGGCTGTGCAGAAGAAAAACTTTCCCCAGCGGACCAAGATCACGACAAACAGCGCGTCAAGGAGCGTCCAGCGACCGTCCAAGTAAGGGTCTCAATCCAGTTGCATCTCTTACCTGTGGAAGATTAGATTGGTGCCCATGACACAGGCTTCCGCCGCGCCCAAGGCCGACCGTCGAAGGCACGACCGAGAGATCATCGCCCTCGCCGTCCCCGCCTTCGGCGCACTGGTCGCCGAACCCCTTTTCGTGATGGCCGACAGCGCCATCGTGGGTCACCTCGGCACGGCACAACTGGCCGGCCTCGGCGTCGCCTCGGGCCTCCTCACCACCGCGGTGAGCGTCTTCGTCTTCCTCGCCTACGCCACTACCGCCGCCGTCGCCCGCAGGGTCGGCGCCGACGACCTGTCGGCAGCGATCCGGCAGGGCATGGACGGCATCTGGCTCGCACTGCTGCTCGGCGCCGCCGTCATCGCTGTCGTCCTGCCCACAGCGCCCGCACTGGTGGAAATCTTCGGCGCCTCGGACAGGGCGGCGGGGTACGCGATCACGTATCTGCGGATCTCCTCGCTCGGCATCCCCGCCATGCTCGTCGTGCTCGCCGCCACCGGAGTACTGCGCGGCCTCCAGGACACCAAGACCCCGCTCTACGTCGCCATCGGCGGCTTCGTCGCCAACGGCGTCCTCAACGTCGGCCTGGTCTACGGCGCCGGCCTGGGCATCGCCGGCTCCGCCTGGGGCACCGTCATCGCCCAGTGCGGCATGGCAGCGGTCTACCTCTTCGTCGTCGTACGCGGCGCCAGACGCCACGGAGCCTCGCTACGCCCTGACGCCGCCGGAATCCGGGCCTGCGCCCAAGCGGGTGTCCCGCTCCTGGTCCGCACGCTCTCCCTGCGGGCCATCCTGATGATCGCGACCGCGGTGGCCGCACGGCTGGGTGACGCCGAGGTGGCCGCCCACCAGATCATTCTCTCTCTGTGGAATTTTCTGGCCTTTGCCCTGGACGCCATCGCCATCGCCGGGCAGGCGATCATCGCCCGCTATCTGGGGGCCAATGACGCCGAAGGCGCCCGCGCCGTCTGCCGACGCATGGTGCAGTGGGGCATCGCGTCCGGCGTCGGCCTCGGCCTGCTCGTCGTCCTCGCGCGGCCGCTCTTCATCCCGCTCTTCACCGGCGACGCCTCCGTCCAGGACACTGCACTGCCCGCTCTGGTGGTCGTGGCGCTCGCGCAGCCGATCTGCGGCATCGTCTTCGTGCTGGACGGTGTCCTGATGGGCGCCGGCGACGGGCGGTATCTCGCCTGGGCGATGCTGCTCACGTTCGCGGCATTCACGCCGGTCGCCCTGCTGGTGCCGTACCTCGGCGGCGGCCTGACCACCCTGTGGGCAGCGATGACCCTCATGATGACGGTACGCATGCTGACCCTCTGGCTGCGCTCCCGCTCCGGACGCTGGATCGTCACGGGCGCCACGCGCTGACCCTCGCTGCCCCCGCCGCTGTTTCACGTGAAACCGCGGCAGGGTTTCACGTGAAACCCCGGCATCCACGAGAAAGGGGCCGCACCCAACGGGTACGGCCCCTTCACTCAGTCCAGCCAAGCGCAGTGCTTAGGCAGAGACGACCTCGACGTTGACCTTCGCGGCAACCTCGGGGTGCAAACGCACGGACGTCGCGTGGGCGCCCAGCGTCTTGATCGGCGAGCCCAGCTCGACGCGGCGCTTGTCGATCTTCGGGCCACCGGCAGCCTCGATCGCCGAAGCGACGTCAGCCGGGGTGACGGAACCGAAGAGGCGACCGGCCTCGCCGGAGCGGACGGCCAGGCGGACCTTGACGCCCTCGAGCTGCGCCTTGATCTCGTTGGCCTGCTCGATCGTCGCGATCTCGTGGATCTTGCGAGCACGACGGATCTGCTCGACGTCCTTCTCGCCGCCCTTGGTCCAGCGGATCGCGAAGTTCCGCGGGATCAGGTAGTTGCGGGCGTAGCCGTCCTTGACGTCTACGACCTCGCCGGCGGCACCGAGGCCGGAGACCTCGTGGGTGAGGATGATCTTCATTAGTCGGTCACCCTTCCCTTATCGCGCGGTGGACGTGTAGGGCAGCAGCGCCATCTCACGGCTGTTCTTCACGGCCGTGGCGACGTCACGCTGGTGCTGCGTGCAGTTGCCGGTCACGCGGCGGGCACGGATCTTGCCGCGGTCGGAAATGAACTTCCGCAGCATGTTCGTGTCCTTGTAGTCCACGTACGTGACCTTGTCCTTGCAGAAAGCGCAGACCTTCTTCTTAGGCTTGCGCACAGGCGGCTTCGCCATGGTGTATCTCCTGTGTGATCAAGAAGTGGGGGTACGACCCGCCCTCGGCCCGAAGGCCGTAAGCCCTGAGGCTTAGAAGGGGGGCTCGTCCGAGTAGCCGCCACCGGAGCCGCCGGAGCTTCCGCCCCAGCCGCCACCGCCGCCGCGCTGCTGCTGGCCGCCGGCCGGCCGGGGCACCGGTCGCCCAGGGGTCGTCGGCGGGAGCACCGCCGCCGCCCTGCTGCGGACCGCCGCCGGAGCCACCGCCCCAGCCGCCGCCCTGCTGGCCGCCGCCACCCGCGCCGCCGTAACCACCCTGGCCACCGCGACCGGTGGTCTTGGTGACCTTGGCCGTGGCGTTCTTCAGGCTGGCGCCGACTTCCTCGACGTCCAGCTCGTAGACCGTGCGCTTGACGCCCTCACGGTCCTCGTAGGACCGCTGCTTCAGTCGGCCCTGCACGATGACGCGCATGCCTCGCTGGAGCGACTCCGCGACGTTCTCCGCCGCCTGACGCCAGACCGAGCAGGTCAGGAACAGGCTCTCGCCGTCCTTCCACTCATTCGTCTGACGGTCGAAGGTGCGGGGGGTGGACGCGACACGGAACTTCGCGACCGCCGCACCGGAGGGGGTGAAGCGCAGCTCGGGGTCGTCGACAAGATTGCCGACGACCGTGATGACGGTCTCGCCTGCCATGGGGGAACCTCTCGGCGGGTTTGCTGCTGGCTGCTTGTTGCTGCTACTCGATTCCCGGGTGCTGCTGAGCTAGAAAGCTCAGTGCATCTCGGGACGGAGGACCTTGGTCCGGAGGACCGACTCGTTCAGGTTCATCTGTCGGTCGAGCTCCTTGACGACCGCAGGCTCGGCCTGGAGGTCGATGACCGAGTAGATGCCCTCGGGCTTCTTCTTGATCTCGTAGGACAGACGACGACGGCCCCAGGTGTCGACCTTCTCGACCTTTCCGTTGCCCTCACGGACGACGGAGAGGAAGTTCTCGATCAGCGGGGAGACAGCGCGCTCCTCGAGATCGGGGTCGAGGATGACCATCACTTCGTAGTGACGCATGTGGAACCCACCTCCTTTGGACTCAGCGGCCACGGTCGTTCCGTGGCAGGAGGGTCGTGATGCGTACGCAACCGTATCGGCCGCCACTGACAATCGGCTTCCGCGAACGGGAGCTCCTGCCGTGGTCCGGGCAGACACGGGTGCAGACGGTACAGACTACCCGCACCGAGGCTTCCGGTTGAAATCCGGCGAGGTACGGGCAGAATCTGTACACATCGGGTGTGTATGGCGCTACGATGCGCCGCTCTCCGCAGGAGGTGCCTCACATGGCACAGACAATGCGACACAACACCACTACCTCGCTCTTCGCCTCGGACAGCAAGTCCCATCCGGTCCAGGACACGCTCGTCGGCGTGACGCTGGTACTGGGCGCGATCGCCTTCGTGACGGCGATGTTCCACAGCCTCCATCTGCTCAGCTCGTGGACGGGCCTGGTCGGCATCATCACCGGCGCGTACGGCCAGTTCATCTCGGCGACGACCCGTGAGCGCTTCGGTCTGATCCTGGGCATGGGTGCCGCGGCCATCGGCTTCTTCCTCGGCATGGCACACGGCGGACTCTTCGGCGGAATCATCGGCTGACCACCGCACGGCACCCCGGTCCCGGGCGGGGCCGGGGGCCAAGGTTGCCTACGGCCAGTCGGGGCGCTCGCAGGGCGCAGTAGGCTTCGGCGCGAGAGCCGGAGCCCCTGAACCCATGGGGACACACCAGCCGAGGAGCGCCCCGAATGAGTCTGACCCTGAGGACCATCAGTCGCGAGCAGCATCTGGCGTATATCCAGACACTGCCGTCGGCGAGTCATTGCCAGGTCCCGGCATGGGCTGACGTGAAGAGCGAATGGCGCTCGGAGAACCTGGGCTGGTTCGACGACCGGACCGGCCAGCTCGTCGGTGCGGGCCTGGTGCTCTACCGGCAGCTGCCCAAGCTGAAGCGGTATCTCGCGTACCTCCCCGAGGGCCCGGTCATCAACTGGTACGCCCCGAACCTGGACGAGTGGCTCCAGCCGATGCTGGCGCACCTCAAGCAGCAGGGTGCCTTCTCCGTGAAGATGGGCCCGCCGGTCGTGATCCGCCGCTGGGACGCTCCGGCGATCAAGGCCGGCATCCAGAACCCGGACGTGAAGCGGCTGCGGGACGTCGAGGCGACGTTCATCGAGCCGCGCGCCTTCGAGGTCTCCGACCGGCTGCGCCGGATGGGCTGGCAGCAGGGCGAGGACGGCGGCGCCGGCTTCGGTGACGTACAGCCCCGGTTCGTCTTCCAGGTGCCGCTGGCCAACCGCTCCCTGGACGAGGTCCAGAAGGGCTTCAACCAGCTGTGGCGGCGCAACATCAAGAAGGCCGAGAAGGCCGGCGTCGAGGTCGTCCAGGGCGGCTACCAGGACCTCGCCGAGTGGCAGCGCCTCTACGAGATCACGGCCATCCGCGACAAGTTCCGCCCGCGGCCGCTCGGCTACTTCCAGCAGATGTGGCAGGCCCTCAACTCCGAGGACCCCAACCGCATGCGGCTGTACTTCGCGCGGCACAACGGCGTGAACCTGTCGGCCGCCACGATGCTCGTCGTCGGCGGGCACGTCTGGTACTCCTACGGTGCCTCGGACAACATCGGGCGTGAGGTCAGGCCCTCGAACGCGATGCAGTGGCGGATGCTCCGCGACGCGTACGCCATGGGGGCGACGGTCTATGACCTGCGCGGCATCTCCGACTCCCTGGACGAGACGGACCACCTCTTCGGTCTGATCCAGTTCAAGGTGGGCACCGGCGGTGAGGCCGCCGAGTACATCGGCGAATGGGACTTCCCGCTCAACAAGCTGCTGCACAAGGCGCTCGACATCTACATGTCGCGCCGCTGATCCCGCACAATTTCCGTCCATAACTCTGATACACCGCAGACACGAGAAAGGTTCCGGGACCAGCCATGGCGCTCACGCTCTATGTCGACACCGCGCGCTGGCGGGCACATCACAAGCACGTGCTGGAGCAGTTCCCGGGCATCGTCCCGGTCTGCAAGGGCAACGGCTACGGCTTCGGTCACGAGCGCCTGGCCGAGGAAGCCACGCGCTTCGGCTCCGACATCCTCGCCGTGGGCACCACCTACGAGGCGGCCCGGATCAAGGACTGGTTCAGCGGTGACCTGCTGGTCCTGACCCCGTTCCGGCGGGGCGAGGAGCCGGTGCCGCTGCCCGACCGCGTGATCCGCTCCGTGTCGTCGCTCGACGGCGTGCACGGCCTGGTGGGCGCCCGCGTCGTCATCGAGGTCATGTCCTCGATGAAGCGCCACGGCATCAGCGAGCAGGAGCTCCCGCAGCTGCACGCCGCCATCGAGGACGTACGGCTCGAAGGCTTCGCGCTCCACCTTCCGCTGGACCGCACCGACGGCTCGGACGCCGTCGAGGAGGTCATCGGCTGGATGGACCGCCTGCGCGCCGCCCGTCTCCCGCTGCACACGATGTTCGTCAGCCACCTCAAGGCCAACGAACTCGCCCGGCTGCAGCAGCAGTTCCCGCAGACCCGCTTCCGGGCGCGCATCGGCACGAACCTCTGGCTGGGCGATCACGAGGCCACCGAGTACCGCGGCGCGATCCTGGACGTCACCGCCGTCGCCAAGGGGGACCGTTTCGGCTACCGCCAGCAGAAGGTCGCCTCCGACGGCTGGCTGGTCGTGGTGGCGGGCGGCACCTCCCACGGCGTCGGCCTGGAGGCCCCGAAGGCGCTGCACGGCATGATGCCGCGGGCCAAGGGCGTGGCCCGCGCGGGCCTCGCGACCGTCAACCGCAATCTCTCGCCGTTCGTCTGGGCGGGCAAGCAGCGCTGGTTCGCGGAGCCGCCGCACATGCAGGTCTCCATCCTCTTCGTGCCTTCCGACGCGCAGGAGCCCAGGGTCGGCGAGGAGCTGGTGGCCCATCTGCGGCACACCACCACCCAGTTCGACCGCATGGTGGACCGCTGAGGCACCGCCGAAGCCTCCGTACCCCCGCACCACGCCTGAAGGGGCCGGAGACGACACCCACGTCGTTTCCGGCCCCTTCAGGCGTATGCAGGCTGTGTTCACCACTCACCCCCCGGTGTTCGCTCAGGGCGAACAGAGGGACGAGGGCCCGACGGCGGGTTCGGGCTCCTCAGCGCGGTATATCGGTTGTCGCCGCCCCCCACTTCACCAACGGCCCCTCGGCGGAGTGCGCCACAGGCCGCGCCGGTTGTGCCGTATGCCCGAGGACGAAGGCGTCCTCCGCACCGTCCAGAACGCCGCCCGAAGGGTCATCGTCGCCGCCCCGGCGCACCACGTCCCGCTCCGGCATCAGGATGTCGCGTACGACCACCGCGCACAGGTACAGCGTCCCCAACAGATGGACCACGATGGCCACTTGGTAGCCCTCGGTGGGCAGGCCTTTGTGCGCGTCCCCGCTCGTGGTGTACGCCAAGTACAACCAGATCCCGAGGAAGTACGCGACCTCGCACGCCTGCCAGATCAGGAAGTCGCGCCAGCGGGGCCGTGCGAGCGCCGCGAGCGGGATCAGCCACAGGACGTACTGCGGCGAGTAGACCTTGTTGGTCAGGATGAAGGCGGCCACGACCAGGAAGGCGAGCTGCGCGAAGCGCGGCCGACGCGGGGCGCTCAGCCCGAGTGCTCCTATGGCCAGGCAGGCCAGGAGCATCAGCGCCACCGCCAAGATGTTGACGGTGTCGGTGGACAACGGCGACTCCGTGCGCTGGTAGAGGATCAGCCAGAAAGACCCGAAGTCGACGTCCCGCTCCTGGCTGAAGGTGTAGAACTTCGACCACCCATCGCCGGCGAGCAGTATCACCGGAAGATTGACGACCAGCCAGGTGCCCGCGGCACCGAGCAGGCCGGTCCCGAAGGCCCGCCAGCGGCCCGCGCGCCAGCACAGGATCAGCAGCGGCCCGAGCAGCAGCACGGGATAGAGCTTGGCGGCCGTGGCGAGCCCCAGGAGGACGCCGAAGGCGAGGGAACGCGCCCGCGCCCACATCATCATCGCGGCGGCTGTGAGGGCGACGGCCAGCAGATCCCAGTTGATGGTGGCCGTCAGCGCGAGGGCGGGGGCGAGGGCGACGAGCAGGGCGTCCCACGGGCGACGCCGGTGGGTACGCGAGACACAGACGGCGACGACGGCCGCGCAGACCATCAGTATCCCCGCGTTGACCATCCAGTAGATCTTCTCCTGGTGCTGGATGGACCCGCTGCCCGGCGTCACCCAGGAAGCCATCTCCATGAACGCCCCGGTCAGGACCGGGTATTCGAGATACTCCATCTCGCCGGCAGTCTGTCGAAGTACGGCAGGAGGCCGTCGGCGAAGCCTCGCCCTTCGTAGAGATGCGGGATGTCGGAGTAGCACGCGTGCGTGTACTGCGAGCTCGCCCCCGAGAACCACGCGCCGTTGTAGCACGGCATCTTCTGGACCATGCCCAGCGCGAACATGCCGAGCGCGATGAGCGCGATGACGCGGACGGGAGACCACCAGTCCGCCGTGTACAGCGCTCTTCGGCCGGAGGGACCGCCGAGCAGCTCGCTGCCGGCCCGGGCGACCTCGTCCTCCTTCGTCGGCCGTACCGGCTCCGGCTCCTGCGGGCTCACGGGCTCGTACGCGCTTCCGCTCGGCGTCTCTGCGCCGGGGCGGGCGCTGGGGTCTGCACTGGGCATGCCCGACATCCTGCCGTACGCGGGTGAGAACGCGCCGAGGGCCGCCACACCCGGTCGGTGTGGCGGCCCTTGTTTCACGTGAAACATCCGCGGGGGCGGTCCCGGTCGGCCGTCGGATCACTCCGCATGGACGGGTGGGGCCGACTCAGCCGAAGATTCCTCCGCCGTTCTGGTTCCCCCGGTCGTCGCCGTCCGGCGGATCGATCGTGGGCGGTGGTGATTCCCCGCCCGGATCTCCGTTGGCGCCGCCGTCCTGGGCACCGCCATCGACGCCGCCGTCGTTGTTGCACTCCCAGTCCCACTGGCTGCAGGACTCTTCAGGGTCGGGCGACTGCGTCGTGGGCGGCTTGGTCGTCTCCGTCTCCGTCTCCGTCGGTGTCGGGGAGGTGGTCTGCTCCTTCTCCGGCTCCTTGGTCGCCGTGGGGCTCGGCGGAGGCGGCGTCTCACCGACGAGCTGACCGATCGGCCCCGGCGTCGGGAAGGACTCCACGGGCGCGTTCTTGAGCGCCTTCGACATGTAGTCCTGCCAGATCTTCGCGGGGAACGAGGCGCCGTGGATCTTCTCCTCGCCCCCCGTGCCGAACATCTCCAGGAACTCGCGCTTCTTGTTGGTCTCGTCGTCGTCGAGCCGGTACATGCTGATCGCCGTCGACAGCTGCGGGGTGTAACCGACGAACCAGGCGGACTTGTTGCCGTCCGTCGTACCGGTCTTGCCCGCGACCGGGCGGTTGCCCAGCTGGGCCGAGGTGCCGGTGCCCTTCTCCACGACGGTCCTCAGCACGTCGGTGACGTTGTCGGCGACCTGCGAGGTGAAGGCCCGCTTGGTCTCCTTGTTGTGGTGGTAGACCGAGTCGCCCTTGTACTCGACCTCCTGGACCGAGTACGGCTCGTTCTGCTTGCCGCTGGCCGCGAACGTGGCGTAGGCCCCGGCCATCCGGATCGCACTGGGCGACGAGGTGCCGAGCGAGAAGGAGGGGTAGTTGGCGCTGGCCATGGAACTGTCGTCCTTGAGGCCGGCGTCGACGGCCGCCTCCTTCACCTTGTCCAGACCGACGTCCATGCCGAGCTGCACATAGGCCGAGTTGACCGACTCCCGCATCGCCTCACGCAGGTCGATCTGGTAGGTCGGAGGGTTGTACGAGGCGTCTCCGTCGTTCTTCTGGAGCCACTCCTTGCCCTCACGGTCGGTCCAGACACTGTCGTTGTAGTTCTGGATCTTCAGCTCGTTCTTGCCGCTGTACAGGCTCTTCGGACTGACCACAGTGCGCTGGGCCAGGCCCTGCGACGCCGGGCCGCCGGGGTCCCGTACGCCGTACTTGAAGGCGGCGGCCAGTACGAACGGCTTGTACGTCGAACCCACCTGGGCGCCGGTCTGGTCGGCGTTGTTGGTGAAGTGCTTCGTCGCGTCCTCGCCGCCGTAGATGGCCTTGATGGCGCCGCTCTTGGGGTCCACGGAGGCCCCGCCGAACTGGACGTGCGTGTCCTTCTCGGGACGCAGCTTCGGCTTGATCTTCTCCTTGCGGACCTTCTTCACCGCGTTCTCGAGTTCCCTGACCTTCTTCCTGTCGAAGGTCGTGTGGATCTCGTAGCCGCCCTGCTGGAGCTGCTCGGCGGTGATGTCCGCGTTGCGGATGACATACGCCTTGGCCAAATCCACGAGGTAACCGGTCTGGCCGCCCAGCTGGGTGTTCGACCGCGGGTTCTGCAGCTTCGGGAACACCCTGTACTTGTTCCGCTCCGCGGCGGTCAGGTGGCCGTCCTTGACCTCCTCGTCGAGAATCCACTCCCACCGCTTCTTGGCGCGCGCGGTGTTGTCCTTCTGGTTGGCCGCGGGGTCGATCTCGGGGTAGCCGGCCGGGTCGTAGTACGTGGCGCCCTTGAGCACCGTCGCGAGGAGCGCGCACTCGCTCGGGTCCAGGTCCGTCGCTTCCTTGTCGAAGTACGCCCGGGCGGCCGCCTGGATGCCGTAGGCCCCACGACCGTAGTAAGCGGTGTTGAGGTAGCCGGCCATGATGTCTTCCTTGGACTCGGTCCGGCCGACCTTTATGGAGATGAAGAGTTCTTTGAACTTGCGGCTGAACGTCTGCGACTGATCACCGAGACGCGCGTTCTTCACGTACTGCTGGGTGATCGTGGAGCCACCCTGGGTCTGCCCGCCCTTGGCCATGTTGACCACGGCGCGCGCGATGCCCATGGGGTCGACGCCCTTGTCGTCCTCGAACGTCTTGTTCTCCGCCGACATGACGGCGAAGCGCATCTCCTTGGGGATGTCGTCGTAGTCGATGATCTGGCGGTTCCGCTCACCACCGGTCGCGACCATCTGCTTGCCGTCGGCCCAGTAGTAGACGTTGTTCTGGGCCTTGGCCGCCTTGTCGACCTCGGGGACCTCCACCAGGGCGTACGAGATGCCCGCGACGGCCATCAGGCCGCCGACGAAGCTCAGGAAGAGACCGGTGACCAGGCGCCACGACGGCACCCAGCGCCCCGCGCCCCGCTTGCCCGCGCGCGGGTAGTCGATGAACCTCTTCTTGCCGGGCTGCTGGGGGCCACGGCCCCTGCCGCGCCCCGGCCCGGACCCGCCGGAACCGCCGGGCCCACCCCCGCCACGGCGTCCGCCACCGCCGGCACGTCCGCCGCCGGAGGCCTCGGCCGCCCGGCGGCGACCGCCTCCCGCGCCGACCGAACCACTACGTTGCGCGGCGCGCCGGGCCTGCGCCCGGCCTCCGTAGGTCTGGTCCCCCTCGTCCTGAGCCCCGGCTCCCGGTGCCCCATAGGAGGAAGCGGACGGTCCAGTGGCATCTCTCGGCGCCGCACGGCGGCCCGACGGCGCTCCTGGGGCGCCACGCCTGGCCGCGGCGCGTCCGCCGCCCTGCGGCTGCGGCGGTTTGCGACGGTGCTCGCTCATCGAACGATTACTCCTCGGGCAGGCGCAGCTGTCCACGCCTGGAAACGGCGGCTGGTTTCCGGTCCCCCCGACGTACGGATGCGCCCGTTCCGGCGCTCACCCGCACTACACCGGGGACGACGACGCTCCCTGGCGTCACTTGGTTCCCGGCGGCATACATGGCGCACAGACTACGCACCGTCAAAACCCTCGTAGAGCCGAAGTTCACCCCAAATCAGGCAAGTTACTTCCTACGAATCGGTGATGTGACGCCGTTCACCGTGCCCCCTCTTGTCTCATGCGAGGCACCGTTCTATCGTCTCGATGTATCGAGTCGATACATCAGCTCGGCATAAAGGCCGTACTGAGGGACCTCGGAAGACGGGAGGCGAAGATGAGCAGGCGCTCCGGCATCCTGGAATTCGCCGTCCTCGGTCTCCTCCGCGAGTCCCCGATGCACGGCTATGAGCTGCGAAAACGTCTCAATACGTCGCTAGGAGTCTTCCGCGCCTTCAGCTACGGGACCCTCTACCCCTGCCTCAAGACGCTGGTCGCCAACGGCTGGTTGATCGAGGAAGCGGGCAGCGCCTCCGAGGACGCCCTCGCGGCTCCGCTCACCGGACGTCGCGCCAAGATCGTCTATCGGCTGACGGCGGAAGGTAAGGAGCACTTCGAGGAGCTGCTCTCGCAGACCGGCCCCGACGCGTACGAGGACGAGCACTTCGCCGCCCGTTTCGCCTTCTTCGGGCAGACCTCGCGGGATGTGCGCATGCGGGTGCTCGAGGGCCGCCGCAGCCGGCTCGAAGAACGTCTGGAGAAGATGCGCGCCTCCCTGGCCCGAACCCGGGAGCGCCTGGACGACTACACGCTTGAGCTGCAGCGGCACGGCATGGAGTCCGTGGAGCGCGAAGTGCGCTGGCTGAACGAGCTCATCGAGAGCGAGCGCGCGGGGCGGGACCAGCACCGGTCCTCCCGCGAAGGCTCCGCTCAGCAGGACAGCACATCTGGGGAGTCGGCGGACCTGCCCCGGCGGCGGGAGAACGACCCGCCGCCGGACCCGTCCGATGGCCCCACCAAGTGAGACCCAGCGTTCCGCAGGGTTTCATCCGGAATACCGAGATCACACAGGGAGCAACCGGAATGGGTTCGGTTCGCGTAGCCATCGTCGGCGTGGGCAACTGCGCCGCCTCGCTGGTCCAGGGCGTCGAGTACTACAAGGACGCCGACCCGGACGCCAAGGTCCCGGGCCTGATGCACGTCCAGTTCGGCGAGTACCACGTCGGTGACGTGGAGTTCGTCGCCGCCTTCGACGTGGACGCGAAGAAGGTCGGCCTCGACCTCGCGGACGCGATCGGCGCCAGCGAGAACAACACCATCAAGATCTGCGACGTGCCGAACACCGGCGTGCAGGTCCAGCGTGGCCACACCCTCGACGGCCTGGGCCTGTACTACCGCCAGACCATCGAGGAGTCCGCCGAGGCCCCGGTCGACGTCGTCCAGGTCCTCAAGGACCGCAAGGTCGACGTCCTCGTCTGCTACCTGCCCGTCGGTTCCGAGGACGCCGCGAAGTTCTACGCGCAGTGCGCCATCGACGCCAAGGTCGCGTTCGTCAACGCGCTGCCGGTCTTCATCGCCGGTACCAAGGAGTGGGCGGACAAGTTCACCGAGGCCGGCGTGCCGATCGTCGGTGACGACATCAAGTCGCAGGTCGGCGCCACCATCACGCACCGCGTCATGGCAAAGCTGTTCGAGGACCGCGGTGTCCGCCTTGAGCGCACGATGCAGCTCAACGTCGGCGGCAACATGGACTTCAAGAACATGCTGGAGCGCGACCGCCTCGAGTCGAAGAAGATCTCGAAGACGCAGGCCGTCACCTCGCAGATCCCCGACCGCGAGATGGGCGAGAAGAACGTCCACATCGGCCCGTCGGACTACGTCGCGTGGCTCGACGACCGCAAGTGGGCGTACGTCCGCCTTGAGGGCCGCGCCTTCGGCGACGTCCCGCTGAACCTGGAGTACAAGCTCGAGGTCTGGGACTCCCCGAACTCCGCGGGTGTCATCATCGACGCCCTGCGCGCCGCGAAGATCGCCAAGGACCGCGGCATCGGCGGCCCGATCCTCTCCGCGTCCTCGTACTTCATGAAGTCCCCGCCGGTCCAGTACTTCGACGACGAGGCCTACGAGAACGTCGAGAAGTTCATCAAGGGCGAGGTCGAGCGCTAAGCAGCTCTCTCCTTGCCGCTCGTCGAGGGTCCCCCGGGCAATGCGCCCGAGGGACCCTCCTCGTATGTGCCGGGGGCCTTCCGCGTATGTGGCCTCCCTCGTATGTGAGGGTGTTCCCCATGGCTGTCGTCGGTGACCTGCGTGTCCTGCTGCGTCTGCGGGACTTCCGGCGCCTTCTCGCCGTACGGCTGATCTCCCAGAGCGCGGACGGCGTCTACCAGGTCGCGCTCGCCACGTACGTGGTCTTCTCACCGGAGAAGCAGGCCTCGGCCGGAGCGATCGCCTCCGCGATGGCGGTGCTGCTCCTTCCGTATTCGCTGGTCGGCCCCTTCGCGGGCGTCCTCCTGGACCGCTGGCGGCGCCGACAGGTCTTCCTCTACGGCAACCTCCTGCGGGCGGTGCTGGCGGCGCTGACCGCCGTGCTGATGCTCAGCGACGTCCCGGACCAGCTCTTCTACGCCTCCGCGCTGTGTGTCACCGCCGTCAACCGGTTCGTGCTCGCCGGACTCTCCGCCGCGCTGCCGCGGGTGGTGGACGCGGACCGCCTGGTCATCGCCAACTCCCTCTCGCCGACCGCGGGGACGCTCGCCGCGACGGTGGGCGGCGGCCTCGCCTTCGTCGTCCGGCTGGCGGGCTCGGATTCGGACGCGGCGGTGGTCCTCCTCGGGGCCGCCCTCTACCTCGGTGCGGCGCTCGCCTCACTCCGCATGGCGCGTGACCTGCTCGGTCCGGACCCCGACCTGGTGCGCCCCCACCTCGGGGAAGCGCTGGCCGGCACGGCGCGTGGCCTGGCAGCGGGAGTCCGGCACCTGGCCCGGCGCCCCGCGGCCGCCCGTGCGCTGGCCGCGATGACAGTGCTGCGCTTCTGCTACGGCGCGCTGACGGTCATGGTCCTGATGCTCTGCCGGTACGCCTGGTCGTCCTCGGAGTCCGACGGGCTGGCGCTGCTCGGTCTCGCCGTCGGCATCTCCGGGGCGGGCTTCTTCGTGGCGGCGCTGGTGACCCCGTCGGCGGCGGGCCGACTGGGCCCCGGCGGCTGGATCGCCGCGTGTGCGGCCGTGGCTGCGGTCCTGGAACCGGCCCTCGGCCTCACCTTCGCCCCCGTGCCCCTGCTCATCGCCGCCTTCGTCCTCGGCCTGACGACACAGGGCGCGAAGATCGCCACCGACACGGTGGTGCAGGCCTCGGTGGACGACGGCTTCCGTGGCCGGATCTTCTCGCTCTACGACGTCCTCTTCAACGTCGCGTTCGTGGGAGCGGCGGCCGTGGCGGCGCTGATGCTGCCGGGTGCTGGCCAGTCGGTTCCGCTTGTCGTCATGGTGGCTCTGCTGTACGGAGCAGTTGCGGCAAGTATGGCCCGTTTTGGCATGCAGTAAGTGTCACATCAGTGCCACAGACCCCCTCTGAGCTTCAGAGATGTCACCGCACCCCGATAACTTACGGACGTCTTATCCGCGCCATCGCGCTTTCGTTCGAGGGGGACCCCCAAAAGTGACCACTCCGCCGCCCCAGGGCCAAGCTCCGTACCCGCCCCAAGGTCAGAACCCGTACGGACAGCAGGCCCCGGGCGCGCCGTATCCGCAGCAGGGTGCTCCCTACCCTCCGCAGCAGGGCGCGCCGTACCCCCCTCAGCAGGGTGCGCCGTACCCGCCGCATCAGGGCGGGCCCGTGCCGCCGCCGGCCGCTCCGAGCAGGTTCGGCAAGAAGTTTTTTCTGCGTATCGGCGGGTTCCTCCTCGTCGCCATCATCATTGCCGTCGGCAAGTGGTACCTCGGCAAGAGCGAGGCCGAGTCGGCCGCGGTGGGCGACTGCTTGAAGCCCGCCTCCTCGTCCTCGGACCGCATGGAGGTCGTGGACTGCTCCTCCTCCGAGGCCGAGGCCAAGGTCATCAAGAAGATCGACGGGCACTACACCCAGTTCACCGCGGAAGCCGAGTGCCGCAAGGTCGAGGGCGCGACCGGTTTCTACGCGGAGACCGGCAAGGGCAGCGACTTCCTCTTCTGCACGAAGAAGCCCTGATCGGTGAAGCCCTGATCCGGCTCGCCGGACATACGCCGAGGGACGCTGTTTTCACGGTTTCACGTGAAACAGCGCCCCTCGGCACGTTTGGGGTGAGTGGGTGTTTCACGTGAACACCCACACCGCAGCGTCAGTCCTGCGCCGCCCACCACTCCTTGAGCGCGGTCACCGCCGCGTCGCGCTCCATCGGCCCGTTCTCCAGGCGCAGCTCCAGCAGGAACTTGTACGCCTTGCCGATCACCGGGCCCGGGCCCACGTCCAGGACCTGCATGATGTCGTTGCCGTCCAGGTCAGGACGGATCGAGTCCAGCTCCTCCTGCTCCTGGAGGCGGGCGATGCGCTCCTCCAGTCCGTCGTACGCGCGCGACAGGGCGTTCGCCTTGCGCTTGTTGCGCGTCGTGCAGTCGGAGCGGGTCAGCTTGTGCAGGCGCTCCAGGAGCGGACCGGCGTCGCGTACATAGCGACGTACGGCCGAGTCCGTCCACTCTCCCGTGCCGTAGCCGTGGAAGCGCAGGTGGAGTTCGACGAGGCGCGAGACGTCCTTCACCAGGTCGTTGGAGTACTTCAGCGCCGTCATGCGCTTCTTGACCATCTTCGCCCCGACCACCTCGTGGTGGTGGAAGGAGACCCGACCGTCGCTCTCGAAGCGACGGGTCTTCGGCTTGCCGATGTCGTGCAGCAGCGCGGCGAGCCGCAGCGTCAGGTCCGGCCCTTCCTTCTCCAGCGCCATCGCCTGCTCCAGGACGATCAGCGAGTGGTCGTAGACGTCCTTGTGGCGGTGGTGCTCGTCGCGCTCCAGACGCAGCGCGGGCAGCTCCGGCAGGACGCGCGCGGCGAGTCCCGTGTCGACGAGGAGGGCGAGGCCCTGGCGCGGGTGGGCGGAGAGGATCAGCTTGTTCAGCTCGTCCCGCACCCGCTCCCCGGAGACGATGTCGATGCGCTCGGCCATGGCCGTCATCGCGGCGACGACTTCGGGCGCCACCTCGAAGTCCAGCTGCGCGGCGAACCGCGCGGCCCGCATCATCCGCAGCGGATCGTCCGAGAAGGACTCCTCGGGGGTGCCCGGGGTGCGCAGGACACGCCCGGACAGGTCCTCGAGGCCTCCGTGCGGGTCGATGAACTCCTTCTCGGGGAGCGCCACGGCCATCGCGTTCACGGTGAAGTCACGGCGTACGAGGTCTTCCTCGATGGAGTCGCCGTAGGACACCTCTGGCTTGCGCGAGGTCCTGTCGTACGCCTCGGACCGGTACGTCGTGACCTCGATCTGGTAGCCCTCCTTCTGGCAACCGACCGTCCCGAAGGCGATCCCGACCTCCCACACCGCGTCGGCCCACGGCCGGACGATCTTCAGTACGTCCTCGGGGCGGGCGTCGGTCGTGAAGTCCAGGTCGTTGCCGAGCCGGCCCAGGAGAGCGTCCCTGACCGAGCCACCGACCAGGGCGAGAGAGAACCCGGCCTCCTGGAAACGGCGGGCGAGATCGTCCGCGACAGGGGACACACGCAGCAATTCGCTGACCGCGCGGCGCTGCACCTGGCTCAGGGCGCTGGGATTGTCTTCGTTGGCGTTCGGCACAACAGAAAAGGGTACGTGCCCCGGCCGCCCGCAGCCGACCCGATTCCCGCCGGGCAGCCCGGGGCCCATGCCACCGCCCCGGCCAACTGTTGCGATCATGTGGAGCAGACCGCGGCACTTCGCCACAGCGCGCATCGTTACCATGCGTGGACGCACAACCGACGACCACTGACGACGAGGGACGGGCGAACGCGTGGCCGAGGCGGCAGACTTCCCGGGGACAAGCCCCTCACCTGCCCGCCGGTGGCTGCGGCGCACCGCAGCACTGCTGGTGGGCACCCCCTTGCTGGCCGGCCTCCTGCAGGCCCCGGCAGGCCCCGTGGCGCACGCGCCCGCGCCGAGCGCGCCTCCTGCCGTCGGTTCCGGCAGCGTGGACGTCTCGCTGGACGCCCTGACCCCGACCGCTCCCGACGAAGACGACAAGCTCACCGTCTCCGGCACGGTCACCAACCACGGCAAGCAGACGGTGACCGGGGCCCAGGTCGGGCTGCGGGTGGGATCGGCGCCCCTCGGCGGCCGGAGTGAGATCGACAGCGCCGCGAAGCGCACGAGCTACCAGCCGGGGCTCGACGGCACGGAGGTCGGCGGCAAGTACGTCGACAAGTTCGACAGGCTCGTGCCCGGTGTCCGGCAGGACTTCAGCATCTCCGTGCCCGTCAAGGCGCTGCACCTCGGAGCCGACGGCGTCTATCAGCTGAGCGTCGCCCTCACCGGACGGAGCGCCGCGCAGGGCTATCAGCAGGTGCTCGGCATCGAGCGCACCTTCCTGCCGTGGCAGACCGCCGCCCCCGACACGAAGACGAAGACGACCTACCTCTGGCCGCTCATCGCCGACACGCACCTCACGGCGAAGACCGAGTCCGACGAGCAGCAGACGCCTGTTTTCCGGAACGACGACCTCGCCGACGATCTCGCCCCGGGCGGCCGTCTCCAGCAGCTCCTGGCCCTCGGCAGCGACCTCGACGTCACATGGGTCATCGATCCGGACCTGCTCGCCTCCGTCGAGGCGATGACGAAGGGCTACCGGGTCCAGAACCCCGACGGCCGGTCCAGCAGGGTGGGCAAGCACCAGGCGGTGGCCACCGCCTGGCTCAACGACCTGGAAGCCGCGGTCAAAGGCAAGAAGGTCGTCGCCCTGCCCTTCGCCGACCCCGACCTCGCGTCCCTCGCGCACAACGGCAGGGCCGTGACCGGCTCCCTCAGCCACCTCAAGGACGCCACCGACGCGGGGGTCAGCGCGGTGGAGACGATCCTCCACGTGCAGCCGAGCACCGACTTCGCGTGGCCCGCCGAGGGAGCGGTCGACCCGTCCGTCGTCGATGTGGCGACCTCCGCGGGCGCCCACACGGTGATCGCCCGCAGCGACAGCTTCCGCGAGACCGACGGTCTGACGTACTCGCCGACCGCGGCCCGGCCCATCGGCGGCGGTACGACCGCCGTGGTGGCCGACGCGCGCCTGTCCACCGCCTTCCAGGGCGACATGACGGAAGCGGAGAACTCCACGCTCGCCGTCCAGCAGTTCGTCGCCCAGAGCCTGATGATCAACCTCCAGGACCCCGGCAAGCAGCGCAGCATTGTGATCGCGCCGCAGCGCATGCCGACGGCCAGCCAGGCCCAGGCCATGGCGAAGGCGCTGTCGACGCTCCAGGACGGGCAGTGGTCGCAGTTCGAGGACCTGACCGCCGCGGCGAAGGCGAAGCCGGACCCGCGGGCCACCACCCGGGTTCCGTCGACCGGGGCCTACCCGGCCGCGCTGCGCAAGCAGGAGCTTCCCCAGCCGGCGTTCGAGTCGATCCGCGACACCCAGGGCATGCTCGAGCGCTTCCAGGTGATCCTCGTCGAGAAGGACCGCGTGGTCACGCCCTTCGGAAGGGCCATAGACCGCGAGATGTCGACGTCCTGGCGCGGCCACCCGTCGGAGGCGACCGCCTACCAGACCGGCGTCAAGAACTATCTGCGGGAGCTCACCGAACAGGTGGCTCTGATCGACAGGTCGGACGCGAAGCTCTCCGGGCGCAGCGCGACCATCCCCGTATCGGTGCAGAACAACCTGGTGCAGGGTGTCCGCCACCTGAAGCTGCGGTTGTCCTCGCAGAACCCCACACGCCTGAAGATCGGCGACGGCCTGTACGAGGAGATCGACGTCGAGATCGCGGGCGGCCACTCCCAGTCGGTGAAGTTCACCACCACGGCCAACGCCAACGGTCCGGTCCCGGTCTCGGCTCAGCTCTTCACTGAAGACGGCGAGCCGTACGGGAAGGCCGTGCACTTCGACGTCAACGTCACCGAGGTCACCCCCGCGGTGATGCTCGTCATCGCCGGCGGCCTCCTGCTGCTCGTCCTGGCCGGTTTCCGGATGTACACCCAGCGCAAGCGCGCGGCGCGGAAGCTGGCCGCCGAGGGGGGCCCGCACGAGGGTCCCGACGGCGAATCCGGCGCCACGTCCGGCGAAGGCGACCCCGAGCAGCCGAGTGACCCGACACCGGACACCGCCCCGGAAAGCACCGAGCCATCGGACACGAGTGAGAGAGTGGACCGTTGAGCGAAGTCGTGGCCGGTGGGCCCGGGGACGATGAGGTGGGGTAAACCATGAACGCGCCGTACGACGGTGACCGTGGCCAGGGCTCGGGCGGCCCTGCCTCGCCCGAGGGCCCGCCGCAGGGCTCTGCCGACTACGGGCAGCAGGTTCCGCCGCAGCCCGCGCCCGACGCGTACCTCCAGGACGCCTACGAGGAGGACCCCTACCGGGCGCAGGACCTCTCCGCACAGGACCCGGTGACCGAGTGCTCTACGACCGCGCGGCGCACCCCCCGCCGCCGCCCGGCACCTACCCTCAGCAGCCGCTCTACGGGCAGCCGCCCACCCCCGAGCACGCCCCGGACCCCCGCGTGTGGGCCCAGACGCCGCCCCCGGAGCCGGAGGGCCCGACCCGGCACCTGCCGTACGGCGATGACGCGCGCACGACGCAGTTCGTGGGCGTCGACGATCTGGTGACCCAGGCGGGCGAGGAGCGTCACGAGCCGGACGCCTTCGCGCACCTCTACCGCGACCAGCAGGTCGGGTACCACCAGGGCGGCTACCAGCAGGGCAACGGCTACCCCCAGGACAACGGCTACCAGCAGGACAACGGCTACCCCCAGGGCGGCGGCTACCAGCAGGGCGACGGTCACCAGCAGCACGGTGGCTACCCGCACAGCGGTGGCTACCTCCAGGAGAACAGCCACCCCCAGAGCGCCGGCTACCAGCAGCCGCTCAACGGTGGCTTCGCACCCGCCGACCAGCCGATCGTCCCTGCCACCGCGCCGGCCCCGGCTCCCACCCCCGCACCGGCACCGGCCGCCCCCAAGTCGGGGGGCCGCGCGTCGAGCCTGCTGAAGTCCAGCGCCGTCATGGCGGCCGGCACGCTCGTCTCGCGCCTCACCGGCTTCATCCGCTCCGCACTGATCGTCTCGGCACTCGGCGTCGGTCTGCTCGGCGACACCTTCCAGGTCGTCTACCAGATCCCGACGATGATCTACATCCTCACCGTCGGCGGCGGCCTCAACTCCGTGTTCGTGCCGCAACTGGTGCGCTCCATGAAGGAGGACGACGACGGCGGCGAGGCGTACGCCAACCGCCTGCTGACCCTCGTCATGGTGGCCCTCGGCCTGCTCACCGTCCTGGGCATCCTCCTCGCCCCCCAGCTGGTGCGGGTGATGTCCGTCCCGGTCGCCAACGACCCGGCGGCGACCGAGGTCGGCACCACCCTGCTGCGTTACTTCCTGCCCTCGATCTTCTTCATGGGCGTCCACGTCGTGATGGGCCAGATCCTCAACGCCCGTGGAAAGTTCGGCGCGATGATGTGGACCCCGGTCCTCAACAACATCGTCATCATCGCCACGCTCGGCATGTTCATCTGGGTCTACGGCACCTCGGCGTCGTCCGACATGACCGTCGGGAACATCCCGCCGGAGGCCGAGCGCCTCCTCGGTTTCGGTGTCCTGCTCGGTCTCGTCGTGCAGGCCCTGGCGATGATCCCGTACCTGCGCGAGACCGGGTTCACGCTGCGTCCGCGCTTCGACTGGAAGGGCCACGGCCTGGGCAAGGCCGCCAAGCTCGCCAAGTGGACGATCCTGTTCGTGCTGGCCAACCAGGCGGGCGCCCTCGTCGTGACCCAGCTGGCCACCGGCGCCACCGTCGACCTGCCCTCGACGAGCGGCATCGGCTTCTCCGCCTACGCGAACGCCCAGCTCATCTGGGGGCTCCCGCAGGCGATCATCACGGTCTCCCTGATGGCGGCGCTGCTGCCCCGGCTCGCCCGCTCGGCCCAGGACGGGGACTCCGGCTCCGTCCGCGACGACATCTCCCAGGGCCTGCGCACGACCGCGGTCGCGATCGTGCCGATCTCCTTCGGGTTCGTCGCGCTCGGCATCCCGATGTGCACGCTGATCTTCGGGTCCTCGGGCAGCGCCCAGGCGACGAACATGGGCTACATGCTGATGGCCTTCGGCCTCGGCCTGATCCCGTACTCCGTGCAGTACGTCGTGCTGCGGGCCTTCTACGCCTACGAGGACACGCGGACCCCCTTCTACAACACGGTCATCGTGGCCGCGATGAACGCCGCCGCCTCCGCGGCCTGCTACTTCGTGCTGCCCACCCGCTGGGCGGTCACCGGCATGGCCGCCGCCTACGGCCTCTCCTACGCCATCGGCGTCGGCATCGCATGGCAGCGGCTGCGCAAGCGGCTCGGCGGTGACCTGGACGGTTCCCGTGTACTGCGTACGTATGCCAGGCTCGGCATCGCCGCACTGCCCGCGGCACTTCTCGCGGGCGGCGCCGCGTACGCGATCACCAAGAGCCTGGGACAGGGTGTCCTCGGCTCGCTGGCGGCCCTGGTCGCGGGCGGTGCCGTACTACTGGGAGTCTTCTTCATCGCCGCGAAGCGCATGCGCATCGAGGAGCTCAACTCCATGGTCGGCATGGTCCGCGGCCGTCTCGGTCGCTGAGATGAGGAGCACCGCACAACCATCGCCGGCCACCGCGTGTCGTGCTTAGCACCGGACTGTGGGCACAATTGGCTTTGGCGTCTGACGAAGCGCAACGGATGGGGAGGCAGGAGCGACGGTGGCGGAACGGAGCACGGCTGCCGTCGACGTGGCAGACAACAGCGGCGACGAGCCGCTGACCGCCAAGGCGGAGCAGCCCACGGCCGACGGGGTGGCCCAGACCCGGGAGCGGGACACGGCAGCAGACGATGACACGGCGGATACAGAGAAGCCCATGAGCCGTGGGGCCTCCTCACCTCCCGAACTACACAGTGGCCACAAGCTCGCCAGGCGCTACCGACTCGAAGAGTGCGTCACCCGTCTGGACGGTTTCAGCAGCTGGCGCGCGGTGGACGAGAAGCTCCGCCGCGCCGTCGGCGTCCACCTGCTGCCCGCGGACCACCCGCGCGCACGCTCGGTCCTCGCGGCGGCCCGTTCCTCTGCCCTCCTCGGCGACCCGCGGTTCGTGCAGGTCCTGGACGCCGTCGAGGAGAACGACCTCGTCTACGTCGTCCACGAGTGGCTCCCGGACGCCACGGAGCTGACCGCCGTCCTCGCGGCGGGCCCCCTGGAAGCGCACGACGCGTACCAGCTCGTCAGCCAGATCTCCCAGGCCATGGCGGCCGCCCACCGCGAGGGGCTGGCCCACCTGCGGCTGACCCCGAGCGCCGTACTGCGCACCTCGTCCGGCCAGTACCGCATCCGAGGCCTCGCGGTGAACGCGGCCCTGCGCGGCATCAGCTCCGACACCCCGCAGCGCACGGACACCGAGGCGATCGGCGCGCTCCTGTACGCCTCACTGACCCAGCGCTGGCCGTACGAGGACGACGCCTACGGCCTCTCCGGGCTGCCCAAGGACATCGGCCTCATCGCACCCGACCAGGTGCGCGCGGGCGTCCACCGCGGCCTCTCCGAACTCGCCATGCGGGCGCTCGTCAACGACGGCGCGACCGCGTCCCGCCAGGAACCGCCGTGTACGACGCCGGACGAGCTGGTCAAGGCCATTGGCGAGATGCCGCGCATCCGGCCGCCGGAGCCGGCCTTCACGGCGCCCCCGGAGTACCAGCGCACCACGTACCAGCAGGGCAGCTACGGCCGCCCCGCGGCTCATCCCGGCCTCACCCAGACCGTGATCACGCCGCCGCCCCCGCTGCAGAGCCGCACCGGCAGGGCCCTCAAGTGGGCCGTGTCCGCGCTGCTCATCGCCGCGCTGGGTCTGGGCAGCTGGCAGCTCGCCGACGCGCTCATGGAGCGCGACAACTCCGGCGACGCCACCGAGACGCAGACCACCAAGGGCGACGACAAGGACCGGCCGAAGCCCAAGAAGCCGATCAGCATCCAGGGCGGCCAGGAGTACGTGCTGAAGGGATCGCCCCAGGACCCGGGCGACACCGGCAACACCTACGACAAGGACCCAACCTCGCTCTGGCGGACCAAGACGTTCAACGACGGTCCGGGGCTCGCGCCCTACAAGCCCGGTGTCGGTATCGTCTACGACCTCGGCTCGAACCAGGATGTCTCGGCGGCGTCGATAGCCCTTCGGTACGGCGGGCCGCACACCACGATCTCGTTGTACGCCGTGGATTCCCTCTCGCCGACGACACCGATCGAATCCATGAAGAAGATCGGCACCACCACCACCTCGGGCACCACCGCGAAGATCGAGGCCAAGAAGCCCGTGAAGTCGCAGTACGTGCTCCTGTGGATGACCGCGGTGCCGGAGTCCGGCCCCGACGGGTATTACACGGCCGGATACAAGCAGGCCATCACGGACGTGAAGCTGAAGGGCTGAGACCGGCTCGGCGAAACGCACTGGGGGGAGGGGCCTGACGGTGGACAGCACCGCGCTGGGTGAGATGAGCGACCAGGACCTTCTCGCCTCCCATGTCGCGGGGGACAAGGACGCCTTCGGTGAGCTTGTCCGCCGACACCGGGACCGGCTGTGGGCGGTGGCGCTGCGGACCCTCGGCGACCGCGAGGAGGCGGCCGACGCGGTACAGGACGCTCTCGTCTCCGCCTACCGGGCGGCGCACGGCTTCCGTGGTCAGTCCGCCGTGACGACCTGGCTGCACCGGATCACCGTGAACGCCTGCCTCGACCGGGCCCGCAAGGCGGCCTCGCGCAAGACCTCCCCCATCGACGACACCGAGCGTCTTGAGCAGCTCTTGGAGCCGGAGGAGTCCGCGGCCGCCCCGGTCGAGCGGGACGACCTGCACCGAGAGCTCTTGGAGGCGCTGGACACGCTCCCGTCGGACCAGCGAGCCGCTCTCGTCCTCGTCGACATGCAGGGCTACCCAGTGGCTGAGGCAGCCCGCGTCCTCGACGTCCCCACCGGCACCGTCAAGAGCCGCTGCTCCCGCGGAAGAGCCAGACTGTTGCCGCTGCTCACTCATCTGCGTACGGAATCACGGACGCGGGGCCGGGACAGCGGCGAGGACGACGACGGCAGGAACCCCGGCCCGGGAAGGAACCGGACGCAGGGGGCATCCGTCCCACCGGCAGCAGGGCCACGGGATGCGGGACCAAGCGATTCAGCTGCTGTGAAGGGCGGAGGTGGGCGAGCGTGACAGCCACGACCGACTCGGCCGGGCATCCGGAGGTCACCGAGATCTCCGACCTGACCGAGGGTCTGCTCTCCCCGTCGCGCACGAGCGACGTGCGACGGCATCTGGACGGCTGCGAGCTCTGCGCCGACGTCTATGCCTCGCTGGAGGAGATCCGCGGCATACTCGGTACGCTGCCCGGCCCACCGCGGATGCCCGCCGAGGTCGCGGGGCGCATCGACGCGGCGCTGGCCGCCGAAGCACTGCTGGACGCCACCGCTCCCGACGGGCCCCCCTCGGACGTGGCACCCAAGCTCAAACCCGAGCCCCTGCCGGACGTGACGCCCACGCCCGAGCCCGAGTCCGCCTCCTCCGCTCCCGCACCCTCCTCGGCCCCGCGTGTTTCACGTGAAACATCGCCCGCCGCGCCTGCGGCTCTCCCGGGCCAGGCCGGTGACCGGCCTGCCGGGCGCCCGCGTGCGACCACCGGCCCGGGGCGTGGCAGCTCTCTGCGGCGCACACGGCGCCGTACCGCCGTACTCGGCGCCGTCTTCACCGCGGCCGCCCTTGGTCTCGGCACACTGCTGATGCAGACGCTGGGCGGAGATCCGGACAGCCCGCCCGTCGGCCACCGGGACAGCGCCGACTCCTTCTCCGGGGCGAAGCTCAAGGGAAAGGTGGCCGACCTTCTCGCACAGAGACCCGTCAAGGAGTCACCCGGCGGCAAGTCGGAGGGGTCCAAGCCGTCCTTCGACACGCGCTCCACCCCTCAGTCCCCGCCGACGAACGCCCCTCTGCGCGAGGCGATGGTCCAGGTGCCCGAGTGCATCCAGCGCGGCATCGGCGCCAGAACTCCCCTCGCGGCCGAGGAGGGCTCCTACGAGGGGAAGCGCGCGTACCTCGTCGTGGTGCCCCATGACTCCGACGCGGGCCAGGTGTCCGCTTACATCGTCGACGCCACCTGTGTGGGCAAGTCCTCGTCCAGCGCGGGCAAGGTGCTGCTGACGCATTCCTACCCTCAGGGCTGACACGCTGCCGTACACGCGGACACGACGGGGAATGCATGCCCCGTACTATCCGTTGGGTGGGATGAGTACCTGAGACAGGCACCCCACCAGCAGTACGCAGCAGTCCCCAGAGACGAGGAATCAAGCCGTGACCGACGTCCGTAACGTGATCATCATCGGCTCCGGGCCCGCCGGCTACACGGCGGCGCTCTACACCGCGCGCGCGTCGCTGAAGCCGCTGGTGTTCGAGGGCGCCGTCACCGCCGGTGGTGCGCTGATGAACACCACCGAGGTGGAGAACTTCCCCGGCTTCCAGGACGGTGTCATGGGCCCCGAGCTCATGGACAACATGCGCGCCCAGGCCGAGCGCTTCGGTGCCGAGCTCGTGCCGGACGACGTCGTCGCCGTCGACCTCAGCGGCGAGATCAAGACCGTGACGGACACCGCGGGCACCGTGCACCGCGCGAAGGCCGTCATCGTCACGACCGGCTCGCAGCACCGCAAGCTCGGCCTGCCGAACGAGGACGCGCTCTCCGGACGCGGTGTCTCCTGGTGCGCCACCTGCGACGGCTTCTTCTTCAAGGACCAGGACATCGCCGTGATCGGCGGCGGTGACACCGCGATGGAGGAGGCCACCTTCCTCTCGCGGTTCGCCAAGTCCGTGACGATCGTGCACCGCCGCGACAGCCTGCGCGCCTCCAAGGCGATGCAGGAGCGTGCCTTCGCCGACCCGAAGATCAAGTTCATCTGGGACAGCGAGGTCGCCGAGATCAAGGGCGACCAGAAGCTCTCCGGTCTGACGCTGCGCAACCTCAAGACGGGTGAGACGTCCGAGCTGCCGGTCACCGGCCTGTTCATCGCGATCGGCCACGACCCGCGCACGGAGCTCTTCAAGGGGCAGCTGGAGCTGGACGACGAGGGCTACCTGAAGGTCGAGGCGCCCTCGACCCGGACGAACCTGACCGGTGTCTTCGGCGCCGGCGACGTCGTCGACCACACCTACCGCCAGGCGATCACGGCGGCCGGCACCGGCTGCTCCGCCGCCCTCGACGCCGAGCGTTTCCTCGCCGCCCTCGCCGACAGCGAGAACGCCGCGACTGCCACCGTCTGATCCCGACTTCCCTCACCGCACCAAGCTAAGGAGACTGCCGTGGCCGGCACCCTCAAGAACGTGACCGATGCCTCCTTCGAAGAGGACGTCCTCAAGAGCGACAAGCCCGTACTGGTGGACTTCTGGGCCGCCTGGTGCGGCCCGTGCCGCCAGATCGCTCCGTCCCTGGAGGCGATCGCGGCCGAGCACGGCGACAAGATTCAGGTCGTCAAGCTGAACATCGACGAGAACCCGGGCACGGCTGCCAAGTACGGCGTCATGTCCATCCCCACCCTGAACTTGTACCAGGGTGGCGAGGTCGCCAAGACCATCGTCGGTGCCAAGCCGAAGGCTGCGCTCGAGCGGGACCTCGCGGACTTCATTGCCGAGTAGTCAGCGGCGTTGTTTCACGTGAAACAGGAATGGCCCGGCCCCGAAAGGGACCGGGCCATTCTGCTGTTCGTCGGAGCGGCGGAACATCAGAGCAGTCAGAGCGGTCGAAGCGCCGGTTCCTTCTGCACCGCCCCCAGCAGCCGATCGAGTGCCATCTCCACGTCTTCCTTCCAGGAGAGCGTCGTCCGCAGCTCCAGCCTCAGCCGTGGGTAGGCGGGGTGCGGGCGGACCGTCTTGAAGCCCACCGCCAGCAGGTGATCCGCAGGCAGCACACACGCGGGCTTCTCCCACCGCGCGTCACCGAAGGCCTCGATCGCCTTGAAGCCTCGCCGCAGCAGATCCTTGGCCACCGTCTGGACGATCACTCTGCCGAGCCCCTGACCCTGGTATCCCGGCATGATCCATGCGGTCATCAGCTGCACGGCATCCGGGGACACGGGGCTCGTGGGGAACGCGGTGGAGCGTGGCACGTAGGCAGGTGGCGCGTACAGCACGAAGCCCACCGGCACGTCATCGACATAGACGACCCGGCCGCAGGACCCCCACTCGAGCAGGACCGCGGAGATCCACGCCTCCTTCTCCAGATCTGGCGTCCCGGCCTTTACCGCGGCCTGGCCGCTGACCGGGTCCAGCTCCCAGAAGACGCACGATCGGCAGCGCTTGGGAAGGTCCGAGAGGTTGTCCAGCGTGAGCGGTACGAGCCGACGCCCCATGAAGGCGATTCCTCCCTTTCTTCGCCCGCCGCACTGCGGGCGGCCGTCAGAGCACCGCGTTCCCGGAGCAGACTGCCGACGAACCCGCCGACCGCTCCCAGCCCCAGGCCCGCGGTCATCAGTCCGGTGCGGCTCATCGTCCGCATGGCCCTCGCCTCCCCAATGAGGTGCCGTCAGATGGATGCGCCCTATCCGATCGCATCGTATCCACGAAGTGATTCCATCGATAGCACAAGACAGCAAAAAGCGGGCCGTATCCGGCACAGACCGGACACGGCCCGCTCTCGCGGTGCCAGCCGTTATGGCTCAGCCCTTGTCGTCCTCGGAGGTGTCTTCCTCGGAGTCCGCGGCCTGACCGTTCTGGAGGACGGGGCCCTCGCCCGGAGCCAGCGTGCTGAGGATGCGCTCCAGATCCTCCAGGGAGGCGAAGTCGACGACGATCTTGCCCTTCTTCTGGCCCAGGTCCACCCGCACCCGGGTTTCGAACCGGTCGGACAGCCGCGTGGCCAGGCTGGTCAGGGCCGGCGAGAGCCGGGCCCCGGCACGCGGCCCCTTGGCCTTGGGAGTGCTCTGCGGCCGGGACCCCATGAGGGTCACGATCTCCTCGACGGCACGCACCGAAAGACCCTCTGCCACGATCCGGTGCGCGAGCCGGTCCTGCTCCTCCGAATCGTCCACGGAGAGCAACGCCCGGGCGTGCCCCGCGGAGAGCACCCCTGCGGCCACCCTCCGCTGCACGGCCGGCGAGAGCTTCAGCAGACGCAGCGTGTTGGAGACCTGCGGACGGGACCGGCCAATGCGGTCCGCCAACTGGTCATGCGTGCAGTTGAAGTCCTTGAGCAGCTGGTCGTAGGCGGCGGCCTCTTCCAACGGGTTCAGCTGAGCACGGTGCAAGTTCTCCAGCAGCGCGTCCAGGAGGAGCTTCTCGTCCTCCGTGGCACGCACGATCGCCGGGATGCGCTCCAGGCCGGCCTCACGGCAGGCCCGCCAGCGCCGCTCGCCCATGATGAGTTCGTAGCGGGCGGGACCCAGCTGACGGACGACGACCGGCTGGAGAAGCCCGACCTCCTTGATGGAGGTCACCAGCTCCGCGAGGGCGTCTTCGTCGAACACCTCACGCGGCTGCCGCGGGTTGGGCGAGATGAAGTCCAGCGGCAGTTCGGCGAAGTGCGCACCGGCCACGGGCGCGTACTCCTGTGCTGCCGCGGTCTGCTGAGGCGGCTCCACCGTTTCATGTGAAACAGAACTCTGCGGGAGAGCGGTGACCTTCGCGGCGGCCACCCCTCGCTCAGCGGTGAGCACCGGCACGGCCGTGGGGGAGGCCGAAGCTCCCGCCGCGCTCTGCGGGATCTGCTTCTCCGTGGGGGCTGCAGGGATCAAGGCGCCTAGGCCTCGACCCAGTCCTCTCCGTCGCTCGCTCACTGCGTCCCCTCCGTCATGCTGTGCTGTTTGTTCTGAGCGCCCGTGTGGGCGTGCTGGACGTCGTAGCGCACTCCGACTCCCCGCAGCGCGATCTCTCGCGCCGCTTCGAAGTACGAGAGGGCACCACTCGATCCGGGATCGTAGGTGAGCACCGTCTGGCCGTAGCTCGGGGCCTCCGAGATACGGACCGATCGCGGGATGCTCGTCCGCAGGACCTCGCTGCCGAAGTGGCTGCGCACCTCGTCGGCCACCTGGGAGGCGAGCCGGGTCCTGCCGTCGTACATGGTGAGCAGGATCGTCGAGACGTGCAGGCTCGGGTTGAGGTGTCCCCGCACGAGGTCGACGTTCCGCAGGAGTTGGCCGAGCCCTTCGAGCGCGTAGTACTCGCACTGGATGGGGATCAGCACTTCCGCGCCGGCCACCAAGGCGTTGACCGTCAGCAGACCGAGCGACGGCGGGCAGTCGATGAGGATGTAGTCCAGCGGCTGCTCGTACGCCTGGATGGCCCGCTGCAGTCGGCTCTCGCGCGCCACCAGCGACACCAGCTCGATCTCCGCACCGGCGAGATCGATGGTGGCCGGGGCACAGAAGAGGCCTTCGACGTCCGTCACCGGCTGGACGACATCGGAGAGCGGCTTGCTCTCGACCAGCACGTCGTAGATGGACGGCACTTCGGCGTGATGGTCGATGCCAAGAGCAGTGGAGGCGTTGCCCTGCGGGTCGAGGTCGATCACCAGGACTCGGGCGCCGTGCAGAGCGAGCGAGGCGGCGAGGTTGACGGTCGTCGTCGTCTTGCCCACCCCACCCTTCTGGTTGGCGACCACCATGATGCGGGTCTCCTCGGGGCGCGGCAGGCCTTCGCCCGCACGACCGAGTGCTTCCACCGCCAGTTGGGCAGCACGACCGATGGGTGTGTCGTCCACGGGGGACGGCGTTTCACGTGAAACATCCTCCCCCGCCGGTTCGGTACGGGGGCCGGGGACCGGATCGGTCATCGGTCCCGCGATGTTGGCGTCGGACCGCAAGGATTCACTCTCCTCGACATCAGGCTCGCAATGAACAGAGCCTCCCATGCTTTGAGGGTCATGAACCAGCGAGGCCCGGTCTTCTGTGGACGAATCCACCTCTGTGGAAAACTCCGTGCCCCTATTGAGGGAACCGAGAGGGCGGCGGTCGCGAGGTTCCGCAGCGCGGCCGCGATTGATGATGCCATGCAGCAGTGAGCGACGTTTCACGTGAAACACGATGCACGGCAACCGGGGTGCCGCTTGTGCGACACCCCGGTATGCGTACGTTTGGCAGCTTTTGTGGAGTACTGCCCGCCGTCAATCAGCTGCGACGGCGTCGCGCACGGCCAGTGCGCGCGGCCTTGGCCCGCTTCGCCGCGAAGCGCACACCGCCCGGGCTCTCCCCCACCTCGACCCGGACGACCGTGGACAGCGGGTCCACGACGCCTTCACCGACGTGCAGCACAGAGGTGCCGACCGCGCCGAGCTTGCTCAGAGCGGACCCCGCGGCCTTGACCTCTTCCTCGGCGGTATCGCCCTTCAGGAGGAGCATCTCCCCGTAGGGGCGCAGCAGAGGGACTCCCCAGGCCGCCAAGCGGTCCAGCGGCGCCACGGCGCGCGCCGTCACCACGTGGACCGGCGGCAGCTTGCCGAGGACTTCCTCGGCGCGTCCCCGCACCACCGTCACATGGTCCAGGCCGAGCAGCTCGACGACCTCGGTGAGGAAGTTCGTGCGCCGCAGCAGAGGCTCCAGGAGCGTGATCTTCAGGTCCGGGCGGACGAGCGCCAGCGGGATGCCGGGCAGTCCGGCACCCGAACCGACGTCGCACACCGTGACGCCCTCGGGCACGACCTCGGACAGCACCGCACAGTTCAGCAGGTGCCGTTCCCAGAGCCGGGGCACCTCCCGGGGACCGATCAGGCCTCGCTGCACTCCCGCATCGGCGAGCAGCTCCGCGTACCGGACCGCGTCCGTGAAGCGCTCGCCGAATACCGTCCGGGCCTCTTCAGGCGCCGGGGGAAGCTCCGCTGCCTCCGTCACGGGGACCGTCCTTCCGTACCGCACTGGGTGGCTGACTATCAGGCTGACAAAGACCGGCCCCGCCTGCGAACAGACGGGGCCGGGAAAACGCGGTACCGCTCAGGCGGGGAGTACGACGACGAAGCGCTGCGGCTCCTCGCCCTCGGACTCACTGCGCAGGCCGGCGGCCTTGATCGCATCATGCACGACCTTGCGCTCGAACGGCGTCATCGGCTGGAGCTTGGTCGGCTCACCGGAGCTCTTGACCTCGGCCGCGGCCTGGGCGCCCAGCTCCGAGAGCTCCTCGCGCTTCTTGGCGCGGTAGCCCGCGATGTCCAGCATCAGGCGGCTGCGGTCACCGGTCTCGCGGTGCACGGCGAGACGCGTGAGCTCCTGGAGCGCCTCCAGGACCTCGCCGTCACGACCTACCAGCTTCTGGAGGTCGCGGCTGGCCGTGTCGCTGATGATCGAGACAGCGGCGCGGTCGGCCTCGACGTCCATGTCGATGTCGCCGTCGAGGTCGGCGATGTCCAGCAGACCCTCGAGGTAGTCCGCCGCGATCTCGCCCTCCTGCTCAAGGCGGGTGAGGGTGTCGCCGGCCTCGACTGCGGCGGAGGTGGTGGTGCCTTCCGTCACGGGATGGACTCCTTCTACTTCTTGGAGGACGGGTGCTTGGGCCGCTGCTGGCCCTTGCGCTGCTGTCCCGACTTGGCTTTGCTGCGGGTACCGGAGCCGGGCTTGTTGCCCGTCGTGTTGCCGCCCGGCTTGGCCTTGGGGGCGGCGTCCTCAGGCTGGTCCTGAGCCTTCTCCAGCGACGTCTTGGTGACCTCTTCGCCGTCCTGCTTGGCGGCGCCCTGCGCGGTGGCGGACTGGCGCTTGGCCTTGCTCTGACGCTTGGGCTGCTGGCGCCGCGGGGCGCCGGCGGCCGTGGCCCCGTCCTCCGTCTCCGCGGCGACGGCGGACTCGCTCTCCACCACGGTGCCGTCGGCCTGGGCCGCGAGGCCCGCCTTGGTCAGACCGTTGATGAACTTGCGCTCGAACTCGTTGCGGTCCCGGCCCTTGGCGACGATCGCCTTGATGACGTTCACGTTGCCACGTCCCCGCACCTTCTTGTGGTGCGTGACCTGCTTCTGCAGGCGCTCCAGGAAGGCGGCCTGCGCCTTGGAGCCCGGCGTCGGGTTCCGGCGGATCACGAACATCTGCTGGCCCATGGTCCACACGTTGGTGGTCAGCCAGTAGACGAGGACACCGACGGGGAAGTTGATGCCGAAGATGGCGAACATGATCGGGAAGACGTACATCAGCATCTTCTGCTGCTGCATGAACGGCGTCTTCACCGTGGTGTCGACGTTCTTCGTCATCAGCTGGCGCTGGGTGAAGAACTGGGAGGCCGACATCAGGATGATCATGACGGCGGTGATGACGCGGACGTCGGTCAGCGTGGCACCGAGCGAGGCGACCTTGTCGGCGCTGTCCATGAACTTCGCGGCCAGCGGGGCGCCGAAGATGTGCGCCTTGCGCGCGCTCTCCAGGAGCGGGCCGTCGATGACCCCGATCTCCTTGCCCGTCGCGATGCTGTTGAGCACGTGGTACAGGGCGAAGAAGAACGGCGACTGCGCCAGGATGGGAAGGCACGAGGAGAGCGGGTTGGTGCCCGACTCCTTGTACAGCTTCATCATCTCTTCGGACTGGCGCTGCTTGTCGCTCTTGTAGCGCTCCTGGATCTTCTTCATCTCGGGCTGCAGCGTCTGCATGGCCCGAGTGGCCTTGATCTGCTTCACGAAGAGCGGGATCAGGCAGATACGGATCAGGATCACCAGGGACACGATGGACAGGCCCCAGGCCCAGCCCGTGTCGGGGCCGAAGAGCTTCCCGTACACCGAGTGGAACTGAACGATGACCCACGAAACTGGTGTCGTGATAAAGCTGAAGAGACTGGCAATCGTGTCCACTAATCAAGCTCCTTGAGCATGGGACGGGGTCTCGGTCTCGGCGGCCGTGCTCGGGGGGAGAGCCCCGGTCGGCCCGCCCGCGGCGGAGGGCCCGCCCTTGCGTTCGCGCCAGGCAGCGCGCAGCATCTCGTGCCACCGCGGTCGCTTGCGCGGCGGAACATGGTCGACGCCACCGGGCGACCACGGATTGCACCGCAGGACGCGCCAGGCAGTGAGCGCCGTTCCCTTGATCGCTCCGTGGCGGTCGATGGCCAGGTAGCCGTAGCGGGAACACGACGGGTAGTACTTGCACACCGGGCCCAGCAGTGGGCTGATCGTCCACTGGTACAGCTTGATCAGGGCCAGCAGCGGGTACTTCATCGCGCGCCCCCTCCCAGCAACCGCTGCAAGGCGGCGTCCAGGTCTCGGGCCAGCTGTGCATGGTCGGCGTCACCCGCACCGGGCAGCGCTCGTACGACTACCAGGCTACCGGGGGGCACGGCGGCCAGCCGGTCGCGCATGAGGTGGCGGAGTCTGCGCTTCACCGCGTTGCGTACGACAGCTCCGCCCACGGCCTTGCTGACGACGAAACCCGCACGTGTCGGGGGAAGGCTCTCCCCAGGCACGTGCGGGTCCGTTGCACCGCTACGTAGATGGACGACGAGGAGCGGGCGTCCGGCCCGGCGTCCTCGGCGTACCGCGGTCGCGAAGTCTTCGCGCCGCCTCAGCCGATGCTCGGTAGGCAGCACGACGTCATGACCTGACTGAGATCAGGCGGACAGGCTGGCGCGACCCTTGCCACGACGGTTCGCGAGAATCGCGCGGCCGGCACGGGTGCGCATCCGCAGGCGGAAGCCGTGGGTCTTGGCGCGACGACGGTTGTTCGGCTGGAAGGTGCGCTTGCTCACTCGGGGGCTCCAGAAATGATTGTGTGGTGGCGGGACATCGCCTGGCTGTCACCGTGCGCCCACGAGAAGCTCGCGAATACGCACCGAGTGCACCGCTTCACAATCACAGATCGTGATCTTTGCCCATCGGAGGCAGGCGGCAGCAGCCATCGACAACTCGACCTGGTCACGGTACGCGGGGCTACGCCATCCGGTCAAACCGACCGTTGGGAGGGGACACTGTGCACAGCCTGTGGACAACAACTTGAACCGCAGCCGTCGCCCTGACTACCTTGGCTGAACTCCGATTCGTTCCCTTCCCCCTCCCCATCCCGATTTCCGTCCCAAGAACCACACCTTCGTGGGACCCCGTGAGAAAGCGTGCCCTGTGGCTGACGTACCTGCCGATCTTGCCGCAGTGTGGCCACGCGTTCTGGAGCACCTGCTGGGCGAGGGGCGAGGGCAGGGCGTCGAGGCGAAGGACGAGCGGTGGCTCCGGAGCTGCCAGCCCCTGGCGCTCGTCGCCGACACCGCGCTCCTCGCCGTGCCGAACGAATTCGCGAAGGGCGTACTCGAAGGCCGCCTGGCCCCCGTGGTCAGCGAGACCCTGAGCCGTGAGTGCGGCCGTCCGATCCGCATCGCGATCACCGTCGACGACTCCGTCGGTGAGCCCGCGGGCCCGCCGGCACCGCCGATCCAGCACCAGCAGCACCAGCAGTCCCACCAGCAGCGCTACGAAGAACCGGAGCTGCCCTCGGCCTCCGGTCAGGGACGCGAGTCGTACGAGAACTACGGGCGCCGCCCCTCGGACGAGCACCAGTCGGGCTCCCGGTCCGACCAGATGCCGACCGCCCGCCCGGCCTACCCGGACTACCAGCGGCCGGGCCCCGGCGCCTGGCCGCAGCCGCAGGACGACTACGGCTGGCAGCAGCCGCGGCTCGGCTTCCCCGACCGTGATCCGTACGCCGGCCCGGTCCAGCAGCCGCAGCACGACTACCGTTCGCAGCCGCCGCAGGACCGCTCGCCGTACGAGCAGCAGCGTTCCGAGCCGCAGGACCGGCGCGAGCGTCATGACATGCAGGACTCGTCCGGTGATCACCGCGACCACCGCGATCCTCGTGATCACCGTGACCCCCGAGACCCCCGTGATCACCGCGGCAATGCCGGTCACGGTGGCCACGGCGTGCACCGGGGAGGGCCCGTCGGCCCCACCTCGTCGAGCGGCGCTCCCGGACCGCTGGCCGCGCAGCCGGCGCCCGCGACGGGCCCCGGCGAGCCGACCGCGCGGCTGAACCCCAAGTACCTCTTCGACACCTTCGTCATCGGCGCGTCCAACCGGTTCGCGCACGCGGCCGCGGTCGCCGTCGCCGAGGCGCCGGCGAAGGCGTACAACCCCCTGTTCATCTATGGGGAGTCGGGGCTTGGCAAAACGCATCTTCTGCACGCGATCGGGCACTACGCCCGCAGCCTCTATCCCGGCACACGCGTGCGGTATGTGAGCTCCGAGGAGTTCACCAACGAGTTCATCAACTCCATCCGCGACGGCAAGGGCGACAGCTTCCGCAAGCGGTACCGCGAGATGGACATCCTGCTGGTCGACGACATCCAGTTCCTCGCGGACAAGGAGTCGACGCAGGAGGAGTTCTTCCACACCTTCAATACGCTCCACAACGCGAACAAGCAGATCGTGCTCTCCAGCGACCGGCCGCCCAAGCAGCTGGTCACCCTTGAAGACCGGCTGCGCAACCGCTTCGAGTGGGGGCTGATCACCGACGTCCAGCCGCCCGAGCTGGAGACGCGTATCGCGATCCTCCGTAAGAAGGCGGTGCAGGAGCAGCTCAACGCTCCTCCGGAGGTGCTCGAGTTCATCGCGTCGCGGATCTCGCGGAACATCCGTGAGCTGGAGGGCGCGCTGATCCGCGTCACGGCGTTCGCGTCGCTGAACCGGCAGCCCGTCGACCTCGGGCTGACCGAGATCGTCCTCAAGGACCTGATCCCGGGCGGTGAGGACGCGGCGCCGGAGATCACGGCGCCGGCCATCATGGCCGCGACCGCCGACTATTTCGGGCTGACCGTGGACGACCTCTGCGGATCGTCGCGCAGCCGCGTCCTGGTGACGGCCCGCCAGATCGCCATGTATCTCTGCCGCGAGCTGACCGATCTCTCCTTGCCGAAGATCGGGGCCCAGTTCGGCGGCCGCGACCACACGACCGTCATGCACGCGGACCGCAAGATCCGTGCGCTGATGGCCGAGCGGCGCTCCATCTACAACCAGGTCACCGAACTCACCAACCGCATCAAGAACGGCTGACGGCTGCCCAGACACGTCGCTGAGGGCGCCCCGGGACGACTCCCGGGGCGCCCTTTCGTCGCCACGCGCGCGTGAGCCCGTTTCCGAGGCCTTCGCCGCTGTCTCCGGGGCGGCCCTGGAGCCCGTTTTCCGCCCTCGGAGCACGCGTGGAGGCCGTCGCGACCGCACGGGATCTTCGTACGACCGGCCTTCGGTGTTCGATTTCCGCTGGTCAGACGGGGGTTCTCCACAGATGTGCGAACTTTTTCGCTTCCACACCCTGGGGACTGGAAAGTTGTCCAGACGCTGTCCACAGGGGACGCTGCTGAGGGATCATCAGGCCAGGTCAACAGGTTGTGGATTCGTGGACGAAGACTCTCCACAGGCTGTGGATGAAATTTTCTTCCACAGGGTGTGCATGACGTTGTCCACCGTCGGCCCACAGGCTGGGGCCGGTTGTCCCCAGCTTTCCGTGGCTTCTCCACACGGCCGTCCACTGTTCGGCAACGCGACGCGCCCCCTCACCGGGTCGAGTGAAAGGCGTCACACCAAGGTGCGTGGTTGGCCTGTGGGGAAGGTGGGTAAAGCTGGGGACAGCGCTGGGGAGAAGTGGCCTCTGCCTGTGCATCGGGTGTGCAGAACTTTCCCCCGTCCACAGAAACCCCCGGTTGTCCACGGGTGCCGCCCACAGGCGCAGTGGATAAAAAACCGGGGCTGACCAGCGCTTTCGCGGTTATCCACGGTTTCCACAGCCCCTACTACTACTCCCAACTAGAGAGTCCGGGGAATTCGTTTCGAAGTGGGGCCTGTGCACAACTCGCGCTCCGAGGCTCCGGGGCCGCTCGCCACGACTTGACCCCGACGGGCACCGACTGTCAGTGCCGTGCGTCAGACTGGACCCCGGTGTCCTTCCCACGGCATGGCTGAGAGACACCGAGTCAGACGACGAGGGCCACAGGCCCAGCGGGCGAGAGCAGCCAGCAACAGCAGGAGGGCGGCTTACGGTGAAGATCCGGGTTGAACGCGACGTACTCGCGGAGGCGGTGGCCTGGGCGGCGCGCAGCCTCCCGGCCCGGCCGCCTGCGCCCGTCCTCGCGGGCCTGCTGCTGAAGGCCGAGGAAGGCGCACTGAGCCTGTCGAGCTTCGACTACGAGGTCTCGGCGCGCGTCTCGGTGGACGCGGAGGTGGACGAGGAAGGCACGGTTCTCGTGTCGGGCCGACTGCTCGCGGACATCTGCCGCGCGCTCCCCAACCGCCCGGTGGAGATTTCCACAGACGGTGTACGGGCGACGGTGGTCTGCGGCTCCTCGCGATTCACACTCCACACCCTTCCTGTGGAGGAGTACCCCGCGCTGCCGCAGATGCCGACCGCCACGGGCACCGTCCCCGGTGAGGTCTTCGCCTCCGCCGCCTCCCAGGTGGCCATCGCCGCGGGCCGCGACGACACGCTGCCCGTGCTGACCGGCGTACGCATCGAGATCGAGGGCGACACGGTCACCCTGGCCTCGACCGACCGCTACCGCTTCGCGGTCCGCGAGTTCCTGTGGAAGCCGGAGAACCCGGACGCGTCGCGGTCGCCTGGTGCCCGCCAAGACGCTCCTGGACACCGCCAAGGCGCTCACGAGCGGCGACACGGTCACCCTGGCCCTGTCCGGCTCGGGTGCGGGCGAAGGCCTCATCGGCTTCGAGGGCGCGGGCCGGCGGACGACCACGCGTCTCCTCGAAGGCGACCTGCCGAAGTACCGCACGCTGTTCCCGACCGAGTTCAACTCCGTCGCCGTGATCGAGACCGCCCCCTTCGTGGAGGCCGTCAAGCGTGTGGCCCTGGTGGCCGAGCGGAACACCCCGGTGCGGCTCAGCTTCGAGCAGGGCGTGCTCATCCTGGAGGCAGGTTCCAGCGACGACGCACAGGCTGTGGAAAGGGTCGACGCCCAGCTGGAGGGCGACGACATCTCCATCGCCTTCAACCCGACGTTCCTGCTGGACGGCCTGAGCGCGATCGACTCGCCGGTCGCCCAGCTCTCCTTCACGACCTCGACGAAGCCCGCCCTGCTGAGCGGCAGGCCGGCCATGGACGCCGAGGCGGACGAGGCCTACAAGTACCTGATCATGCCTGTACGTCTGAGCGGCTGAGCCCACAGGTGTGTGCGTGCGTCCGGGCGTAGGCTCGGACGCAGGTACGAAAGTGCCGTAACGCCACCTCGCTAGTGAAGGAACCTCTGATGGAGCTCGGTCTCGTCGGCCTCGGCAAGATGGGCGGCAACATGCGCGAGCGCATCCGCCGCGCAGGTCACACCGTCATCGGATACGACCGCAACCCGGATCTCGCGGACGTCCCCAGCCTCGAAGAGCTTGTGGGCAAGTTGAAGGGCCCGCGCGTGGTCTGGGTGATGGTCCCGGCCGGGCCGCGACCCAGTCCACCATCGACGAGCTGTCCGAGCTGCTGCAGCCCGGCGACGTCGTCGTGGACGGCGGCAACTCTCGCTGGACGGACGACGAGAAGCACGCCGAGGAGCTGAAGGCCAAGGGCATCGGCTTCGTCGACTGCGGCGTCTCCGGCGGCGTCTGGGGCCTCCAGAACGGCTACGCCCTGATGTACGGCGGCGACAAGGACGACGTCGCCAAGGTGCAGCCGATCTTCGACGCCCTCAAGCCCGAGGGTGACTTCGGCTCCGTGCACGCGGGCAAGGTCGGCGCCGGCCACTTCGCGAAGATGGTCCACAACGGCATCGAGTACGCCATGATGCAGGCCTACGCCGAGGGCTGGGAGCTGCTGGAGAAGGTCGACTCGGTCACCGACGTCCGAGAGGTCTTCCGCTCCTGGCAGGAGGGCACGGTCATCCGTTCCTGGCTGCTCGACCTCGCGGTCAACGCCCTGGACGACGACGAGCACCTGGAGAAGCTGCGCGGCTTCGCGCAGGACTCCGGAGAGGGCCGCTGGACCGTCGAGGCGGCCATCGACAACGCCGTGCCGCTCCCGGCGATCACGGCCTCGCTCTTCGCGCGGTTCGCCTCGCGTCAGGACGACTCCCCGCAGATGAAGATGATCGCCGCGCTGCGCAACCAGTTCGGCGGCCACGCGGTCGAGTCCAAGAGCGAGCACTGATCCACAGCCTGTGCATGACCACGGCGGTCGCGCACAGGCCTCAAGCACGTGAAGTAGGCCGGGGGAGGTCGGCGCACACCATGCACGTCACGCATCTCTCGCTGGCCGACTTCCGCTCGTACGCCCGGGTCGAGGTCCCTCTCATCCGGGCGTCACCGCTTTCGTGGGGCCCAACGGCCAGGGCAAGACCAACCTCGTCGAAGCCGTCGGCTATCTCGCCACGCTCGGCAGCCACCGGGTCTCCTCGGACGCCCCCCTGGTCCGTATGGGCGCCGAGCGGGCCGTCATCCGGGCCAACGTCCGCCAGGGCGAGCGCCAGCAGCTGATCGAGCTGGAACTCAACCCGGGCAAGGCCAACCGCGCCCGCATCAACCGTTCCTCGCAGGTCAGGCCGCGGGACGTGCTGGGAATCGTCCGTACGGTGCTGTTCGCGCCCGAGGACCTCGCGCTGATCAAGGGCGACCCCGGTGAGCGGCGGCGCTTCCTCGACGAGCTGATCACCGCGCGTTCGCCGCGCATGGCCGGCGTCCGGTCCGACTACGACCGCGTGCTCAAACAGCGCAACACCCTGCTGAAGTCGGCCGCTCTCGCCCGCCGCCACGGCGGGCGCGCCATGGACCTGTCCACGCTCGACGTCTGGGACCAGCACCTCGCGCGCGCGGGTGCGGAGCTGCTGGCGCAGCGGCTCGACCTGATCTCGGCGCTCCAGCCGCTGACGGACAAGGCGTACGAACAGCTGGCGCCCGGCGGCGGCCCGGTCGCCCTGGAGTACAAACCGTCTGCGCCCGGCGAGGGCCACACGCGTGAGGCGCTGTACGAGCAGCTGACCGCCGCCCTCCAGGAGGCGCGCAAGCAGGAGATCGAGCGGGGCGTGACCCTGGTGGGCCCGCACCGCGACGACCTGCTGTTCAAGCTCGGCCAGCTCCCCGCGAAGGGGTACGCGAGCCACGGCGAGTCCTGGTCGTACGCCCTGGCGCTGCGCCTGGCCTCGTACGACCTGCTCAGGGCCGAGGGCAATGAACCGGTGCTCGTGCTCGACGACGTCTTCGCGGAGCTGGACACGCGCCGCAGGGAGCGGCTCGCGGAGCTGGTGGCCCCGGGCGAGCAGGTGCTGGTGACGGCCGCGGTCGACGACGACGTCCCGGGGGTGCTCTCCGGTACGCGCTACGCGGTGGCGGAAGGCGCGGTGGACCGCGTATGAGCACCGATGAACCCGCCAAGGGCCCTGCCAATGGGGGCGCCGCAGGGCCGCAGAAGACGCCCGAGCCCTCCGGTGTCGATCTGGCCCGTGTCGCCCTGCGTGCCGCGAAGGAGCAGGCACGCGCGCGTGGGGATGCCGCTCAGCAGAAGAAGCAGGCCCGCCGCGGCGGCCTGCGGTCCGGTGCGCGCGCCGACGGCCGTGACCCGCTGCCGCTCGGCTCCGCCATCAACAGGCTGATCACCGAGCGCGGCTGGGAGACGCCGGCCGCGGTCGGTGGCGTGATGGGCCGCTGGCCGCAGATCGTCGGCGACGACCTGGCCAAGCACTGCGTCCCGCAGAAGTATGACGAGGACGAGCGCGTCCTCACCGTGCAGTGCGACTCGACGGCCTGGGCGACCCAGCTGCGCCTCATGGCGCCGCAGCTGGTCGCACGCCTGAACGAGGACCTGGGACACGGCACCGTACGCCTCATCAAAGTGCTCGGCCCCGGAGGCCCCCCGCGCCGCTTCGGCCCCTTGCGCGCACCGGGCAGCACGGGCCCCGGCGACACCTACGGGTGAGACCGCCGGCGACGGTTGCTGGGGGTTGACGGCCCGAAGCGCTGAGTGCCGCTGTGAGCCCTCTGGAGCCCCGCTCCGTATATGGGGAGTCGGCCGAGTCCGGTTCAGGGCGGCACATGAGGACTCAGGTACCGGCAAGCCCCCATCAATGTCAGTGCTACCGGTAGACTGGAAGCTAATCCCGCCCCACTTGTGGGACGCACCGAGCAACGCTGACTAGGGCTTACCGAACAAACACGCCGCAGCCGCTCCGGCCACCGCCGGGAGCTTGGCTTGTGCTGTGCCAGAAAGGGCGCTTCGTGGCCGATTCCGGCAACCCCAACGAGAACATCCCGTCCACCGCCGCAGGCGAGCGCGCAGAGGCCCCAGAGGCCTCGTACGACGCCAGCGCGATCACCGTCCTCGAGGGCCTGGACGCCGTCCGCAAGCGACCCGGCATGTACATCGGCTCGACCGGTGAGCGTGGTCTGCATCACATGGTCCAGGAGGTCGTCGACAACTCCGTCGACGAGGCCCTGGCCGGGCACGCGGACACGATCGACGTCACGATCCTGGCCGACGGCGGCGTCCGGGTCATCGACAACGGACGTGGCATCCCGGTCGGCATCATCCCCTCCGAGGGCAAGCCGGCCATCGAGGTCGTACTGACCGTCCTGCACGCGGGCGGCAAGTTCGGCGGCGGCGGTTACGCCGTCTCCGGTGGTCTGCACGGCGTGGGTGTCTCCGTCGTGAACGCGCTGTCCACGAAGGTCGCCGTCGAGGTCAAGACGGACGGCCACCGCTGGACGCAGGACTACAAGGCGGGTGTGCCGACCGCGCCGCTGGCCAAGCACGAGGCCACCGATGAGACCGGTACGACGGTCACCTTCTGGGCCGACGGCGACATCTTCGAGACCACCGAATACTCCTTCGAGACGCTGTCGCGGCGCTTCCAGGAGATGGCCTTCCTCAACAAGGGCCTGACGATCAAGCTCACGGACGAGCGCGAGTCGGCCAAGGCGACCACCGGTGCGGACAACGCCGACGCCGCGGACGACAACGAACCGCGTTCGGTGACGTACCACTACGAAGGCGGCATCGTCGACTTCGTGAAGTACCTCAACTCCCGCAAGGGCGAGGTGATCCACCCGACCGTCATCGACGTCGAGGCCGAGGACAAGGAGCGCATGCTCTCGGTCGAGATCGCGATGCAGTGGAACTCGCAGTACACCGAGGGCGTGTACTCCTTCGCGAACACCATCCACACGCATGAGGGCGGTACGCACGAAGAGGGCTTCCGGGCCGCGCTGACGGGTCTGGTGAACCGCTACGCGCGCGAGAAGAAGCTGCTGCGCGAGAAGGACGACAACCTCACCGGTGAGGACGTCCGCGAGGGTCTGACGGCGATCATCTCGGTGAAGCTGGGCGAGCCCCAGTTCGAGGGCCAGACGAAGACCAAGCTGGGCAACACCGAGGCGAAGACCTTCGTGCAGAAGGTCGTGCACGAGCACCTCACGGACTGGTTCGACCGCAACCCCAACGAGGCCGCGGACATCATCCGCAAGGGCATCCAGGCCTCCACGGCCCGCGTCGCCGCCCGCAAGGCGCGCGACCTGACGCGCCGCAAGGGCCTCCTGGAGACCGCCTCCCTGCCGGGCAAGCTGAGCGACTGCCAGTCGAACGACCCGACGAAGTGCGAGATCTTCATCGTCGAGGGTGACTCCGCCGGTGGTTCGGCGAAGTCCGGCCGCGACCCGATGTACCAGGCGATCCTGCCCATCCGAGGCAAGATCCTGAACGTCGAGAAGGCGCGCGTCGACAAGATCCTGCACAACCAGGAGGTCCAGGCGCTGATCTCGGCGTTCGGCACCGGTGTGCACGAGGACTTCGACATCGAGAAGCTCCGCTATCACAAGATCATCCTGATGGCGGACGCCGACGTCGACGGCCAGCACATCAACACCCTGCTCCTGACGTTCCTCTTCCGCTTCATGCGGCCGCTGGTCGAGCACGGGCACATCTACCTGTCGCGCCCGCCGCTGTTCAAGATCAAGTGGTCGCGGGACGACTTCCAGTACGCGTACTCCGACCGCGAGCGCGACGCCCTGATCGAGCTGGGCCGCCAGGCCGGCAAGCGCATCAGGGACGACTCGGTCCAGCGCTTCAAGGGCCTCGGCGAGATGAACGCCGAGGAGCTGCGCATCACGACGATGGACCAGGAACACCGCGTGCTCGGCCAGGTCACCCTGGACGACGCGGCACAGGCCGACGACCTCTTCTCGGTGCTGATGGGAGAGGACGTGGAGGCACGGCGCTCGTTCATCCAGCGCAATGCCAAGGACGTCCGCTTCCTCGACATCTGAGTCGGCCCGTACAAGCCGCACCTCGAAAGGACTTTGACCAGCAATGGCCGACGAGAACACCCCTGTGATGCCCGAAGAGGAACCCGCCGTCCCCGGTGTGGGCATGCGTGTCGAGCCCGTCGGGCTCGAGACGGAGATGCAGCGCTCCTACCTCGACTACGCGATGTCCGTCATCGTCTCGCGCGCGCTGCCCGACGTACGCGACGGCCTGAAGCCCGTCCACCGCCGCGTCCTGTACGCGATGTACGACGGCGGCTACCGCCCCGAGAAGGGCTTCTACAAGTGCGCCCGCGTCGTCGGCGACGTCATGGGCACGTACCACCCGCACGGCGACTCCTCGATCTACGACGCCCTGGTCCGCCTGGCCCAGCACTGGTCGATGCGGATGCCGCTGGTGGACTCCAACGGCAACTTCGGCTCCCCGGGCAACGACCCGGCGGCCGCCATGCGGTACACCGAGTGCAAGATGGCGCCGCTGGCCATGGAGATGGTCCGTGACATCGACGAGGAGACCGTCGACTTCACGGACAACTACGACGGCCGCAACCAGGAGCCGACGGTCCTGCCGGCCCGCTTCCCGAACCTGCTGATCAACGGCTCGGCGGGCATCGCGGTCGGCATGGCCACCAACATCCCGCCGCACAACCTCCGCGAGGTCGCGGCGGGCGCGCAGTGGGCCCTGGAGCACCCCGACGCCACGCACGAGGAGCTGCTCGACGCCCTCATCGAGCGCATCAAGGGCCCCGACTTCCCGACGGGCGCCCTGGTGGTGGGCCGCAAGGGCATCGAGGAGGCCTACCGCACGGGCCGCGGCTCCATCACGATGCGCGCGGTCGTCGCGGTCGAGGAGATCCAGAACCGCCAGTGCCTGGTCGTCACGGAGCTGCCGTACCAGACCAACCCGGACAACCTCGCGCAGAAGATCGCCGACCTGGTGAAGGACGGCAAGGTCGGCGGCATCGCCGACGTCCGCGACGAGTCCTCCTCGCGCACCGGCCAGCGCCTGGTCATCGTCCTGAAGCGGGACGCGGTCGCCAAGGTCGTCCTGAACAACCTGTACAAGCACACCGACCTCCAGTCGAACTTCAGCGCCAACATGTTGGCCCTGGTCGACGGCGTGCCGCGCACCCTCTCGCTGGACGCGTTCATCCGCCACTGGGTGACGCACCAGATCGAGGTCATCGTCCGCCGTACGAAGTTCCGGCTCCGCAAGGCCGAGGAGCGCGCGCACATCCTGCGCGGCCTGCTCAAGGCCCTGGACGCCATCGACGAGGTCATCGCGCTCATCCGGGGCAGCCAGACCGTCGACATCGCGCGCGAGGGCCTCATGGGCCTGCTCTCGATCGACGAGATCCAGGCCAACGCCATCCTCGAGATGCAGCTGCGCCGGCTCGCCGCCCTGGAGCGCCAGAAGATCGTCGCCGAGCACGACGAGCTCCAGGCGAAGATCAACGAGTACAACTCGATCCTGTCCTCCCCCGAGAAGCAGCGCCAGATCATCAGCCAGGAACTGGCGGCGATCGTCGACAAGTTCGGCGAGGACCGCCGCTCCGCGCTCGTGCCCTTCGACGGCGACATGTCCATCGAGGACCTGATCGCCGAAGAGGACATCGTCGTCACGATCACCCGCGGCGGCTACGTCAAGCGCACCAAGACGGACGACTACCGCTCGCAGAAGCGTGGCGGCAAGGGCGTGCGCGGCGCGAAGCTCAAGGAAGACGACATCGTCGACCACTTCTTCGTGTCGACGACGCACCACTGGCTGCTGTTCTTCACCAACAAGGGCCGCGTCTACCGCGCCAAGGCGTACGAACTCCCCGACGCCGGACGCGACGCCCGCGGCCAGCACGTGGCGAACCTCCTCGCCTTCCAGCCGGACGAGCAGATCGCCGAGATCCTCGCCATCCGCGACTACGAGGCGGCGCCCTACCTGGTGCTCGCCACCAAGGGCGGTCTGGTCAAGAAGACCTCCCTGAAGGACTACGACTCGCCCCGCTCGGGCGGTGTCATCGCCATCAACCTCCGGGAGACGGAGGACGGTTCGGACGACGAGCTGATCGGCGCCGAGCTGGTCTCGGCCGAGGACGACCTGCTGCTCATCAGCAAGAAGGCCCAGTCGATCAGGTTCACCGCAACGGACGACGCGCTGCGCCCGATGGGCCGCGCCACGTCGGGTGTCAAGGGCATGAGTTTCCGCGACGGCGACGAACTGCTCTCGATGAATGTCGTCCGGCCGGGTACTTTCGTCTTCACCGCCACCGACGGTGGGTACGCGAAGCGGACCAACGTCGACGAGTACCGCGTCCAGGGTCGCGGTGGCCTCGGCATCAAGGCCGCCAAGATCGTGGAGGACCGCGGCGAACTCGTGGGCGCCCTGGTGGTCGAGGAAACCGACGAGATCCTCGCCATCACGCTGGGCGGTGGTGTGATTCGTACGCGAGTCAACGAGGTCAGGGAGACGGGCCGTGACACCATGGGCGTCCAACTGATCAACCTGGGCAAGCGCGATGCCGTCGTCGGCATCGCTCGTAACGCCGAGGCCGGGCGCGAGGCCGAGGAAGTCGACGGGGACATCGTCGTCGACGACTCGGACGGTGCCGAACCGGCCGCCGGTACGGACGAGGGCACGGACTCCTCGGCCGAGTAGCGCGAGGAGTGAGTCATCGTGAGTGGAGCCACGAGTGCCGGGGCAAAGCAGGCCGGCACTACCGGTAAGGACGGTGCCCGTGGCTCCGCCACTGATGCACAGGACTCCGAGGAGTCCCATGGAGCCCAGGGGGGAACTGTGACGGACACCCGAGACGCCGACGCCGACGCCGCGGGCGGGGCCCTGCCCGGGGAACGGAAGCCCGAGCCCAAGACGTCGCAGCCGTACCACCCGCCGCAGGCGTACGAGCAGGGCGCCAAGGCGGGGGCGGCCGCGGCGCGTGTGCCCCGGACGGGGGTCCGCACGATTCCGCGCACGCGGAAGGCACGGCTGCGGGTGGCCAAGGTCGACCCGTGGTCGGTGATGAAGGTCAGCTTCCTGCTCTCCATCGCGCTCGGCATCTGCACGATCGTCGCGGCCGCCGTCCTGTGGATGGTCATGGACGCGATGGGCGTCTTCTCGACGGTGGGCGGCACGATCTCCGAGGCGACGGGCTCGAACGAGTCCAACGGCTTCGACCTGCAGTCCTTCCTGTCGCTGCCGCGTGTCCTGACGTTCACCTCGATCATCGCGGTCATCGACGTCGTCCTGGCGACGGCGCTGGCGACGCTGGGCGCGTTCATCTACAACCTCTCCGCGGGGTTTGTGGGCGGGGTTGAGCTGACGCTGGCGGAGGATGAGTGAGTTGAGTCGAGGCCTCGCCTCGCTCTGAGTGGGTTTTCTGCCGTCGGCTGGGTCTCGGACTTCCGGGGCTTGGTCGGCGGCTTTTTTGTGGCGGGTCGGTTGTGTCTGTGGCTGGGGCTGGGGGGCCGGTGGTGGGGATTGGCTGAGGGGGTTGGCTGAGGGGGTGGCTGTGGAGGCCCGGGGCGGAACCGTGCTGGTCAGCCCCTGGTCTGCCGCTGGTGGGACGCTGATGCGCCCCTGGTTCGCCGACCGCCCCGGTATCGATTTTGGGACTGGCCCGCAGGTGCGCTAATCTTCAGGGGTCAGCGCGCGGGACACCCCGAAGCGCGGCGGGGCTATAGCTCAGTTGGTTAGAGCGCATCCCTGATAAGGATGAGGCCACAGGTTCAAATCCTGTTAGCCCCACATTGACGAGAGGGCGTCTCCCCTGGTGGGAGGCGCCCTCTCGGCGTTTTCGGGCCCGGCTCGGTGTTGGTTTGCGTTGGTCCTCGGTGGTGAGCCGCGGAATGGCGGGAGAAGATCGTCTCCCGAATTTCTCCCACGGCGCTGCCCCGGGCGAAGTGGCGGGGGAGAGCCCAGCTCGCCCTGCTCCTCAGAAATGCATCATGGAGTGCACCTCTGTACTTCGTATGCCCATCTCCACAGCAGGGACCTTTTCGCCAGGTTGGACCCAGCCGGCGCTCTCGGCCGCTGAGACAGCGGCCCTCTCTGCCGTGTCCGCTTCGGCGTTCAGATCGACATCTGTGCCCAGGTGCGGCGCGCTCGCAGCAGTAGCGGCGGCCTGTGAGGCCTTGAGAGCCGCCTGGAAGGCGCGAGAGGAAGGTTCCGCGTCGCCGTGGACGAGCTGGGCTGCCTGGGAGGCCTGCGCGGCGGATGCAGCCGCGTTCCGGGCGCACCGTGAATCCGCAGCGGTGGCGGGGGCGCCCTCACCGAGGACAGCGAAGGCCTGGGCCGCTATGCGGGCTGCGTGGGCGGCCCTGAACTTGGCATCGGCATGCTGGTCTGAGCCGTGCTGCTCGACGTAGCGGCTTAGCGCCGCTGCTCGCGCTGCGGCGCTCTCGGCACGGGCAGCGTGGCTTTTCCTCAGGGCTGCTGTGTCCGTCTGTCCCTCACGGTTGCTGTACTCCTTCACCGGCATCTCCTTATCTGCCAGAGCAGGCTGGAAGTGGTAAGCCGTCCCCTGTCACCAACGTTGTCCACAAGCGGTGGACGGCGGGTGTGCAGGGCAGGGTGGCACGTGGATCTTCACCAGGCCACAGGCAGAGCGGTCACTCGGCGAACTCGCACTGCGTGGGTGACCGCTCTCCCGGCTGCGGTGTGATCCGGACTCGTACGGGCGGTGCGCCTGCTGTAGGGGTCGGGGCAGCGGAAGGGGCTGCACGCCGAGCGGACAGGGCCTAACTACAGCTGAGTGATTGCGGGAGTGCTGAGCGGGGGGGACTCGAGTTCGACAACACGTCAGCCGGTCTGACATCGAGTGAGTTTCTATTTGCTCCGTACGGCGCAGATAGAGGCTGAGAGACAAGCTGAGACCGGCTCCGTACATCTACGAGTTGCGTTGGGAAGGCGGCAACAGCAGGTCACGTTGTGGGTGCCGCTCCCCCGTGACGCTGCCGCTGACGCCGAGATCTTGGCGTGCGGCCTCGTAGAACGCGGTGAGGGCGCCGAAAACTGCTCGGTTCCGGTCGCGCCACTCTGCCAGGCTGCCGGTTACTTTGCCCGTCGCCTGCCAGTCGACTTCGAGTGCTACCTGGCTCAGCTTGTGAGCGGCTTCAACGACGTCGTCACCGGCGAGGAGCAAGACGCGCTCGAAGGCGCGGCCTCGGCGGTGAGTGGATTCCCGGATCTCGGCGAGGATCTCGCGCTCGTCCTGGTCGCTCTCGCGGAGCCCCTCCTTGACCTCGTAGAGATGGACTGCGAGGAAGATGCAGGCGCGAACGGTGTCGATGTAGTTCTCGTATGCGGTCAGCTTCCGCTCGTCCCAGCGGACAGAGCGCTCGTGCTTCTTGCGGCTCCGCTCCGTGAGGTAGTTCGTCAGGTGGGTCGTCAGCGCGCCCAGCAGCACCGCGACGACTGTGATGATCTGTTCCCCCGTACCCACCAATCCCCCAGGACAGCAGCACTCCTAAAGATGACTGGACGATCGTACGGGCGGGCGTTGAGGTGAGGAAGAAGAACGCTGGAACAGTGGGGCGTCACGGCTGGTTACTGCCATCTGCCCCACAATTGGCGTGACGCTGTGACCGGTGTGACACTCCCCTGTTTCAGCGTCTTTTCCTGATTGCCCTCCGTCACTGAACATGGATTGCTTGTCAGCGAAGTTGGACAACGGCTTCATTTGGCCGCACGGGTCGGCAAACGGTAGATGGGGCGCGCGTCTGCGCGCCCCATCCGTGTCTGCGGCGTACGTGGGCCGCATCGGCCCTGCTTACTGACTAGGTGACTGCGGTGCTACTTCTCGACTGTGATGTCGGTGAAGCTGATGAGGAAGGCGTCGGGGTCGTCATCCTCGTCGAGGTGGTAGCTGGCGCTGGCCCAGGCGTCGGTGAGGCGGATGCGGCGTGAGGTGGGGTGGGCGGGGTCGCCGGCGATGAGGACGACGTCCTGGTGGGTGTCGGTGTTCTCCACTTCGTCGACCCAGGCGGTGGTGGCCTCGTGGCGGCTGCTGCCGCGGGTGAGGAGCACGTTGCCCCACAGGGGAACGGGGGCGTTGGGCTTGGAGTCGAGGAAGGCGTTGATGTCGAGCTCGTTGTTGATGATGGTGAGCTTGGTGACGGCGTCGAGTGCTTCGGTGCGGCCGTCGCCCAGGTCCAGGTGGTAGGTGGTCATGTCCGTGATCTCCCGGGGTGTCGGCGGGTCAGTACAGCTCGGGCGAGGTGCGGACGGGCATCTTGATTTTGAAGACCACCTTGCCGTCGCCCAGGTAGAACATGACGCGGACGTGGTCACCGGGGGTGATGACGTGGGTCGGCTTGGTGAACATGAGGTGGTACTGGCCCGGTACGAAAGCGAACTCGCCCTTGGCGGGAATTGTGAACTTGTCGTGCTTGACCATCTTCGAGCTCTCGCCGTCGGTGACGGTCTGATAGATCGCGACGGACTGGTAGTTGGGGGTGACGATCTTGTTGACGTCGAACGCCCGGTCGGCCGAGTTCTGCAGGACGATGTATCCGGCGGCGGGCAGACCGTTCGGCAGCCAGCGCACATAGACGCTCTTCTCTGCGGGCGTGATGTCGGTAGAGACCGGCAACTTTCCCATGGATGGGGCTCCTTCCAGCGGGGGTCCCAGCGACCCCTGCCACGTCCTCACGCTACGGACGCAAAGGGTTACCCAGCGGGATGTGCTGCTGAGATCATCCGATCAGGTGGACCTCAGCGACACAGCCTCAGCGCGCGCCTACAAGCGCGCTTCAGGAGGAGCAGCTCCCGACCACTTCTGAGCGGTCCACCTTCGGTGGCAATCAGTCCAAGTTCGTTGTCAACGGACACTGATCACTCACTTTGGGGTCTGGGCTACATAGCCCTGTCCCGTGGGCCGCTGCCGCGTTGGCTTTATGGACCAAAGCGCTGTGCGGACATCGGCAGTTGCACCAGGGCGAGAGGGCGCGATCGGCTGCGCACCTTGCTGTCGGGTTGGCTCCGCCCTACTCTAAACCTGATGGCTCGTCAGGTTTGTGGTCGACGAGCAAGCCGGTAGGTAGGGGGCACGCGAGTGGTCAGCACCGAAGTCGGCACCAAGGAACTCCCTCGGGTCATCAGCGTTGATGACCATGTGATCGAGCCCGCACACCTCTTCGAACGGTGGCTCCCCAGCAAGTACCGCGATCGAGGCCCGAAGCCCTTCACCGCTGGCATCGGCGAGCTCGCGTACGTCGGCGGGAAGTACAAGTTCACGACGGACCCGAACGGTCAGATCACCGACTGGTGGGAGTACGAGGGCGACCTCTTCCCGTACAAGCGCATCATCGCGGCTGTGGGTTTCTCGCGGGACGAGATGACGCTCGACGGGATCACACGGGAGCAGATGCGACGGGGATGCTGGGACCCGAAAGCGCGCCTGGAGGACATGGACCTCAACCATGTCGAGGCTTCGCTCTGCTTCCCGACCTTCCCCCGCTTCTGTGGTCAGACCTTTGCGGAAGCCAAGGACAAGGACGTCGGACTCGCCTGTGTGCGGGCGTACAACGACTGGATGGTCGAGGAGTGGTGCGGAGACAGCGGCGGGCGGCTGATCCCGCTCTGTCTGATCCCGCTGTGGGACATCGACCTGGCCGTGGCCGAGATTCGGCGCAACGCCGCTCGTGGGGTGCGCGCGGTGACCTTCTCCGAGATCCCGACGTACCTCGGGCTGCCCTCGATCCACTCGGGTTACTGGGACCCGTTCTTCGCGGCCTGCGAGGAGACGGGGACCGTCGTCAACATGCACATCGGGTCGTCGTCGCAGATGCCGGCTGCGTCGCCGGATGCGCCCCCTGCCGTCCAGGCCTCACTCAGCTTCAACAACGCGATGGCCTCGATGATGGACTTCCTGTTCTCCGGGGTCCTCGTGAAGTTCCCGCGGCTCAAGCTCGCGTACAGCGAGGGACAGATGGGGTGGATTCCATACGCCCTGGAGCGGGCCGACGACGTATGGGAAGAACACCGAGCTTGGGGAGGGGTCAAGGACCTGATCCCCGAACCGCCGTCGACGTACTACTACCGGCAGATCTTCTGCTGCTTCTTCCGCGACAAGCACGGTATCGACTCGATCGAGACGGTCGGCGTGAACAACGCGACCTTTGAGACGGACTACCCGCACGTGGACTCCACCTGGCCACACACGAAGGAAGTCGCCGCCGATCACGTAGGGCATCTTCCAGACGATGTCGCGTACAAGCTGCTACGGGGCAATGCGATTCGGATGCTGGATCTCTCCTTTGACCGGGACCGGCGCTGACGCCAGTAGACCGGGTCGCCATCCGTTCGTTCGCAGCGCTGGGGTTCAGGTGCACGGCTCAGGTGCCCCAGCGCTATCGTTCGCCCGTCCCCTGACGAGAGGCGATCGGATGAGCAACCCCGCGGCGGAGGTCCTGGTCACCCTGGCCCGTCGGTACGTACGCGCTGCCCCGGGCTCATGGGGAAAGGCCACGCTTGCTGAGCGGTATCTGAACCCGTGGCTGAGAGACCATCCTCGTCTCCGCGCCACGCAGACCCGGTTCGGTGCCCGGTTCGCTCTGGACACGCAGGACCTCATCCAGCGCTACCTCTACCTCTTCGGTGTCTGGGAACCCGACATGACGCACTGGCTGGAGCGACGCCTGTGTCCCGGGGACGTGTTCGTGGATGTCGGAGCGAACATCGGGGTGTTCTCGGTCCTCGGCTCCCGGCTTGTCGGCGACACAGGACGAGTGATCGCCATCGAGGCGTCGCCGACGTTCCACCGCAGGGTGCTGCAGCACGCCGAACTCAACGGGTGCAAGAACATTCGTGCCGTGAACGCCGCGGTGTCGGATGAGCGCAAGATGCTGAGGTTCATCCTCGCGAGCTCGAACAACATGGGAGCCAACTCCATCGTTCCTTATGACGGGCCGGCGGAGTCCACCTTCGATATCGAAGCGGTGCCCCTGGCGGAGGTCCTGCAGCCGGACGAGGTGGCCAGAGCCCGGGTGATCAAAATCGATGTCGAGGGTGCCGAAGGAGGCGTCATCCGGGGTCTAGCTCCCTTGCTGGACGAGTTGCGGCCGGATGTCGAGATCGCTGTGGAGATCACCCCGGATCGCATGGAACAGCTTGGCGATTCTGCGGAGGAATTGTTGGAGATCATGCGCAAGCATGGGTTCCACACGTACTGGCTACCCACCGACTACTCGGCGGGTACCTACCCTCATGCGATTCGGCGGCCTGCGGCTCCCGTCCGCTGGCGAGAGCCGATCACTGGGGAGACGGAACTGGTCTTCTCCCGCATCGACGCCGCAGCCCTGTCCTGACCGCCCTCGTCCCTGTCATCGGACCGCAGGGATGGTATTCGCGGCCCAGGTGCACGAGACCTTGGATGGCAGCCCCCAGCAGGGGTCAAGGCCCCGCCCGAATCCAGTTCAGTCAGGGAGCATGCCTCGCAGTAGTTCCCCGATGCCCGCCCGCAGATCCTCCTGTGTCGGGACCGTGGCGTGGTACGAACCCGCCACGCAGGAGAACATCAGGCCGTCGCACCAGGCCACCAGGGAGAGCGTGTGGCGCTCCGGGGCGGGGGAGCCCGCCGCCCTGAGCAGGGCCTCCAGCGGCTGTCTGAACCGGGCGCCCGCCGCGTCGTAGTACGCGCGCAGCTCCGGTCTGCGGGTCGCCTCCAGGGCCAACTCGTAGCGGGACACGAGGAGCCGGCGGTGCTCGCCCGTCAGATAGCGGTGCAGGGCCAGGGCCAGGCCTGCGGCCAGGTGCTCACGGCCCGCCGCTGGGTCCGGCATTGCGGTGGGGTCCAGGACCTCCGCTTCCCGCTCGGCCTGCCGTCGCACCGCCGCCTCCAGGAGGGCGAGGCGGGTCCGCGCGTGGTTGGACGTCGACCCCTGCGGCAGCCCCGCCGCCTCGTCGACGGCCCGGTGGGTGAGGCCGCGCATGCCGCGTTCGGCGAGCAGGGCCAAGGTGGCGTCGGCGATCAGTTCGGTGCGGGACGCCCCCGCGCTGCGTACGGGCATGGCGGAAACCTTATCTCGTCCACTACGGCTGTAGTACGTTTTCTTATCGCTCACTACAGCTGTAGTGAGCGGGATGGGCGACGCATACGCGGCACCGTGTGCGCCGCCGCAGAGGAGGAGCCATGAAGCAGCAGCCCCACGCGGTCGTCATCGGCGGTGGCGTCGGCGGGCTCACCGCGGCCGTCGGCCTGCACGAGTCCGGCTGGCGCGTCACCGTCCTGGAGCGCGCCGCCTCGCTGGAGCCCGTCGGCGCCGGCATCGGACTCGCCCCCAACTCCCAGCGCGCCCTGGACGTCCTCGGCCTCGGTGACCGGGTCCGCTCGCTGGCCTCCTGGCAGGGCCAGGGCGGCATGCGCGCACAGAACGGCCGCTGGCTGGTGCGCACGAGCGCGGCCGAGGCCGAGCGGACGTACGGCGGAACGCTCGTCATGCTGCACCGCGCGACCCTCGTCGACCTGCTGGTCTCCGCGCTCCCCGACGAGGCGCTGCGCACCGCACCTGGCCCGGCTCCGCGACCCCGGCACCGCCGAGCGCCGGGCGGTCGTCGCCACCGATGACGGTGACATCGAGGCGGACCTCGTCGTCGGCGCCGACGGCATCAACTCCGCCGTGCGCGCGGCCCTCTTCCCCGCTCACCCCGGGCCCGTGTACGCCGGATTCACCGCCTGGCGGTTCGTCATCCCCGCCCCGGACCGGCCCTTCGTACCGCACGAGACCTGGGGCCGCGGTGGCGTATGGGGCACGCATCCGCTCAAGGACGGCCGGGTGTACGCGTACGCGACCGCCCGGCTGCCCGAAGGCGGCAGGGCCCCCGACGGGGAAAAGGCCGAGCTGCGGCGCCGCTTCGCCGACTGGCACGACCCGATACCCGCGCTCATCGACGCCGCCGGGGCGAAGGACATCCTGCGCAACGACGTGCGCCACCTGCGGACGCCGCTCGCCACCCACCACCGGGGCCGCGTCGTCCTCGTCGGCGACGCCGCGCACGCCATGACGCCGAGCCTCGGCCAGGGCGGCAACCAGGCCATCGAGGACGGAGTCGTCCTCGCCCACCACCTGGCGCCCGGCGGTGACCTCGCGGCCGGGCTCGCCGCCTACAGCGCGGCGCGGCTTCCCCGCACCGCCGAGATCACCGGCCGGGCCGCGCGCGCCTCCCGGCTCACCCACCTCACGAGCGCCCCGCTCATCGCCGTACGCGACGCCCTGATCTCGACGGCCGCGCGGCTCGGCCCGGACCTCATCCTGCGCGGCTTCGCCTCCATCGCCGACTGGCGCCCTCCGCAGGCCTCGTATGCTGCGGGAACGGCGACCGGGGCCTCCGCGCGGCCGGCGCGAGACACGGGTCGCGAGCCGGCGCAGCGGTAGGCCGGTTCGTCGGTGGACCAGCAGCAGACGTAGGGAGACAGTGGTGAAGATCGGCTGCATCGGGCTCGGGCACAACACCGTCTACTGAAATCTTCCATGCGGCCCGACAGCCGAACTTCTCCAGACGTGCAATGACCCGGTCCCTGACCTTCCAGGAACCGGGCCACGCGACGCTGACCGCCATGTCAGCGGTCACCGTCCTCAACAGCGCCGTTGCCGTCGTCGGGCGGTGGGCGGGGCATCAATGTCCACCTACCCAACCCCTGCGCGGTGAGACCTTCTGAGCTGCGCTGCAAGCTGGTTCACCAGCGCAGCGGGTAGGGCAGACCACCCGCGCATTCGGGGCACTGGATACGCCGGCTGTGCTGGCAGACCTCGCACCCATTGAAGCCGAAGCACTCCGGACACCAGACCTCCCGATGTCCGGCGCAGAGGCCGCACTGCCAGACAGATTCCTGATTGACTCGCTTGGGGCTCGTTGACGTGGCCATCAGAACGATTCCACGGGAAGCGTCGGGTCCTTCTCCTCTGGCTCGTCGCGCTCCTTGCAGCCTCTAAGGCCAGGAAGTCGTTCACCACGGCTCTCAGCTACGAGCAAGACATCAGCCAGGGCCTCGCTCACACGATTCAGGGCGAAGCGCAGAGCTCGGGCGTCGGCGCGGGGGTCATTGAGGACCTCCTTGGCGGCCTCCAGAAGTTTCTCCGCGGTGTCAGTCTGGGCTTTCTCGATGTCGTCCGCGAGACGTGCCACCGTGCTGTTGGCCTCATTGTCAGTACTGAGGTAGCAGCGGTTGCCGTTGGGGCCGTGCCATGTCAGGAGACGAAGCTGACCTGTGCGGATCGAGACTTCCTGCTCTTCCTGCAGGGTGCCCGCGTTGTCATAGATCATCAGGCCGCCTCCAACTCCCGTGTCCGGGTCGACTCGGTGAAGACCGCCTCTGCGCTGAAGCCCGGTAGGACGATGCGGGCTAGTTCGACAACGCGAGACTCGGCGTCCACGGAGACTCTCCGGATCTCCATGAGCGGAGCTCCGGCCCCGATGGCCAAGGTCTTCGTCTCCTCCTGGCTCGGGAGGCGAGAGACCACGCGCGTTCGCGTTTCGACGACGTGGACGCCGGCCCGCGAGAGAGCCTCTCTGATGTCCTCACCGGTCGGCGTGGCGCAATGGGTCGGTGCTTCGAGTACGGCAACCGCGTGGGGAACGTAGATCAGGGCCAAGCTGTACGGGTCCGTGAGGTAATGCCCCTGGTAGCGGTATTCGGTCAGGACGCTGCCCACCGGCACGCCGAGAATCGCAGCCACATCGTCCTTGGCCTTGGTGGTCCGCTTGCTCACGCTGACCTGCAGCGCGGTATCCATGGCCGCGCAGCCGTCCGCCACATGGCTTGCGGTGTCGTAGGTGACGATTCCCGGCTGGTGCCGCACGAAGTTGCCACGCCCGTGAATACGGATCAGCAGACCTTCGTTCTCGATCTGCGCCAGAGCGATCCGAACCGTCGGCCGGCTGGCTCGGTACTGTTCCATCAACGCGGACTCGGCGGGGATCGGAGTACCGGGTGCGTATGTGCCGCGCTTGATGTGTCGGCGCAGGTCATTCGAGATATGGACGTGACGGTTCTGAGCCACCGCGGTCACCACCTTCTGGCTGCCCGGAAGACGGTCAGCCGCGTCTTGAAGTGCATGTTCAGGACCTCGCCCGTGGTGAAGCGCAACGCTTTGCCCTGGGCGGGCAGCTCTATGAGATTCAGGACCTCGAAGGCCTGGCCGCCGATGTTCAGGACGTCGCCAGGCAGAATCGTTCGGGCCGTAACTTCGACGGTCTGACTGAGTGCCACATGCTTCGGGTACGTCATGCTGCGACTCCCGAGGAGCGCCGCGACGTTGGGCGTACCCCTCGCTGTCCGGTCAGTGGTGCAGCCCGGTGCTTTCCGTTGAACACGCTGATCAGCTCCCTAAAGCTGAAGGCCACGGCCCCCGACGCCCGTATGCCGCGGGAACCTTTCTGATGGAGGCGTGGGCGATCCGACTGCCCTTCGTGCTGACGAGCCCCCACTTGCCGCCCCAGCTGGCGACGGACGCGAGCAGCTCGTACAGCTGCTCCCAGTCCTCGGCAGGCAGGGGCCCGGTCACCTCCGTCTCCACGACGACGTACTCGCCGCGGTCGCACCGACGTGGGCTGAACCCAGCGGCCGTCAGGCCCGCCATGAGCTGGTCTGCTCGTACATCTGCAGAGCACAAGGACGTTCCTCCGGTGCTAGGCGGTCCCGCTGACTCATCTAGACGTCCAGGTTAAAGCTAGACGTCTAGATTAGAGGTGGTGGACTAGATTTTCCATATGCGAGAGCAGCCGACTTACCTTCGGATCGCCGATGAGCTACGGCAGCGTGTTGCTGGGCATGACTGGGCACCTGGCGAACAACTCCCGTCTCGCGCGGCGCTCGCGGCGGAGTACGGCGTCAGCGACGCGATCATCCGGAGAGCGCAGGAAGTGCTGATCACCGATGGTGTGCTGGAGGGGCGCGCGGGATCAGGGACTTATGTCGCTGAGCAGCGGAAGCGTCGACGCATGGTGCGTTTCCACGCGGCGGAACGGGCGTCCGATCTCAGACTCAGGGGTCCTGACCTGGGAGCACTCGGCGAGGGTGAGACCTGGGAGGGGCGGAGTGACGTCATGACGCCCGCCCCATCGGGGATCGCCGCGCGGCTCGGTATCGCCGAGGGGGATTACTGCGTCCGCACGGCCTACGAGCATCTGATGGACGACAAGCCCGTTTACCTGACCACGAGTTGGGAGCCGTACGACGTCACGAAGGGCTCACTCGTCGTGCTGCCCGATGGCGGCCCGCTGGCCGGGGCTGGTGTGGTGCGCCGCATGGCCGAGATCGGCATCACGGTTACCCGAGTCCAGGAGCGGTCCGAGCCCGGACAGACGAACGCCGAGGAGGCGAACCTCCTCGGCGTTCAGCGCGGAACTCTCTGTACCCGCATCGAGCGGACCTTCTACGGCGACGATGGGCGGGCCGTTGAGACGGCGGACATCGTCGTCCCGTCCACGCTCTGCGAGATCGTGTACGAGTTGCCGGTCGGTCAGTCGCCGACCGGGTAGCGCCACTGGAAGTAGTCGAGGGCGCGGGCCCGCGCCTCCACTACAGCCATGCGCGCATCGCGTTCGGTGGTGTCCACGTGGGCAGCCTGGCCGGTCGCCTGCCCCTCCCACTTGCGGTAGAGGAGTCCGACCTCGGACGAGAACCAGCCGCGGGCAACGGAGTTGAGGGCCAGAAGGAGGCCGGTGTCCTCGGAGGCCGGCAGCGCCATCCATCCGCCGACCGCGAGCAGCAGGTCTCGCCGGACGAAGAGAGTCGCCGGGTGGACTTGGGCGCGATAGCTGTGCGATGCCCAGTAGTCGACGACGGCCTGGCGCTCGATCGGCCCGTGGTCGGGATCACCGGGGAAGCCCACGGTCGATCCGTCCGGCAGGAGATCGAGGACTCGGGAGGTCGCCCAACCAAGGCTTGGGTCGGCTTCGAGCGCCGCCAAGTCGCGCGCGAGAGCGCCAGGAGCGAGCTGGTCGTCCGCGTCCAGGACCTTCACGTACTCTCCGTCGGCGTTGGCGAGCGCCATCATGCGGGCGACGCCGGGGCCGCCGGGGCGCCCTTGGCGGAAGGTGATGCGCTCGTCCTCCGGCACGTACGGCCTGACCCCGTCCGTCTGGCCGTCCTCCTGGATCAGCCAGTGCCAGTCCCAGCCGTCCGGCAATTCCTGCTCACACAGCGACTTGTAGGCGTCAGGCAGGAAGTGTGCCGACGGGGCGTGTACGGCCGTGACGATGATGATGCGCCGGCTCACGGCTCACCACCTTTCCAAGTGAGTCGTGAAGAGCATTTCCGTGCGGTCCCCGGGGATCGTGATGTCCGACATCTCGACGACGCGGTCCTCGGTGTCGTACTGCGTCTTGCGGAGCACGAGCACTGCTGTGCCAGGCGGCAGGCCGAGTTCTTCGGCTTCCTCGGAAGAAGGCGGGCGGGCGGTGATGCGCTCCTCGATGCGATCGATCTCGATGCCGACCGTGTGGAGCTGGTTCATGGTGCCGCCGGGCCAGGGCTCATTCGTCTCGTCCAAGAGGTCCGGGTTGGCCTCGACAAGGCTTTTGATCAGGTATGACGTCACCAAGTTGAAGGGGTTGCGCTCAGCGCTGTACCGGGTTCGGTAGGTGCGCTCCACCAGCGGCGTGCCCTCGGGGACGCCCATCGCCTCGCCGATGTCCCTGGTGGCCTTGGTCTCCCGGTATGACGCGTGGAAGACGAGGTCGTTGATCTCCAGGCCGGTGTCGTGCTCGGTCGCGCCCGTTTCGAGGCGTTGTTTCTTGGGGGCGCGGGCCCGGTCCTTCTCCCACTGATGTCGCGCGTTGTGGCGGAGTACGCGAGTGCGCGGCTGGCGCACGAACGTGCCGACGCCGTGTCGCTTCTCGATGAGGCCCTCGGCCTGGAGGACACGCAGGGCTTGTTGGACGGTGGGCCCGCTCCGCCCGCTGCTCTTGATGAGGTCGGCCTCGGACGGCAGACGATCGCCAGGTGCGTACCGACCTGCGCGAATCTGCTCGCGGAGGTCATCCGCGATCTTCTCGTAGGCCTTTGCCACCTGAGCTCACCGTCCTGTCGTTCGACATCTTCAGCATACGACTCCTAAAGAGGTCTTGACGAGCGGTGGTGTCTTACCCCATAGTCTTGGCAACTCCTAAAGAGGTGTTGAGGACAAGACCTCTTTAGGGGCTGCGTGCCGACGGAAAGCCCGCGTGGGCGAGTACGGAGGGAGCGTCCGAGCCTTCAGAACTCAACAGCGTGACAAGCCAGCGGGGTGCGAGTCCCCGCTCCCCAGGCGGCCGGGGTGAGGGCCGTCGGCGGCCACTTCCCCGCGCATCGGCTCTGGAGAACGCCCCTCGGGATCATCCCTTCATTTCTGGAGGTCAGCCCGTGGGGCGCCACCCGATGCGCGCCGCCCTGCTGGCGTCAGAGCAGTGACGATGACGCGCCCGAACCTCCGGCTCGGGGCCGCTTCCACCGTGGCAACGGCGGAACGGAGAAGCCGGACCATCCCCTTCGCCTACAAGGAGGCCTTGATGCGGCTGGCTATCGGTGACGTCGTCCGGGACCGCACGGACATGGCACTCGGGACCGTCGCACGGATCGACATCAACGCGGACCGGCGCGTGGTCGTGAACATCTCGGGCGGGCTCTCCCGCCCGGTCCCCGCTGATGACCTGGAGATCGTCAGCCGCCACACCCGGCCCGCAACGAATCGGTTTCACGTCGTTGCGATCTCCTTCTTCCTCATCGCGCTGCTCGCCGCGTACATCGCGGGCCACTCCGTCCAGTCGCTGGGTGGCAGCTGGCTCCTGACGCTCATGGCGTCCGTCGGCGCGTACGAGCTCTTCGAGTCCGGCTTCCGGTGCTATCGCCGGTTGACCGGACCTCGCCGCTTCCGCATCTGAGCACTTCCCACACTTCAGCCAGCCACGGTGGCCGACGGGTCAAATCAGCCCACCGCGCTGGCTCTCCCATCCCGACCAGGACCTGGAGAGATCAATGCGTATGTACATCGGCGACCAGGAGGCCGCTACCGTCGTCGAGCTCATCGAGCTGGCCGGCGGGGTCGACATCGCCATCCCCCGCGAGCTGCATGAGCTGTTCTTCAGCGAGGGCGTCGAGAACGACTTCCGCGACCTGTTCCTCGGATCGCGCGGCGAGACGGACGAGCAGCGCCGTTCGCGTGAGCTGGTCGCCAAGGAAGTGCTCGGTGAGCTCCTGGAGGCGGGCCGGGACGACGAGATCCAGCGGATGAACGCGGCGTACGCGGCTCAGCTCGTCGTCGTCGCGAACCTGCGGAAGCAGATCAACAGCCCGCGGCTGCGGAAGATGCAGAAGGCGGCGTGATGTACGGCCTGCACCTTCCTTCTTTGAGCCCCACGACGCAGTACCTCGCCCTCGGCGCGCTCGTCCTCCTCACCTGGCTCACGTGGCTAGGAGCGCGGCGGATGCGCCGTATGGTACCGCCGGCGATCTGGATTGCCGGGCTGGCCGCCCTCGGTTGCACCGCGTATTCCTCGGACACGTCGTGGCGATTCGCAGCCCACTACCTGGACATGGGCAGTACGGCCGAGCGCGTCGCGATGTTCGCAGCGGCTGAGCTGGCCCTGTTCGCCAACTCGCTCCTCGCGCGGCAGAACCTGAACGGTCCGAATGGAACGCCGGGCGCTCCTGGCGTCCTCGTCTGGGTGATCACCGGAGTTCAGATCATCCCGGCGTATGCCGAGTCGGGAGCGATCGGCGGCACGGTCCGTGCCTTCGTCGGTCCGGTCATGGCCGCTCTCCTGTGGCACCTGGCCATGGGCATCGATCTCCGGCACCGCAAGCCCGGCGCCGAGTCCAACGGGCTCCTCGCCATGCTCGGTCGTGAAGCACGCGAGCGTCTCCTCTCCCGACTCGGTCTCACCGAGCGCGATCGGGACGCGGCCAAGATCACCCGGGACCGAGCGACTGAGCGGGCCGTGAAGCTTGCCGAGCGACTGGCCGCCAAGACGCCAGAGCAACGAGGCAGGCTGTGGGGGCAGCATCTGACCCGCGCCCTCTCCGCCGCCGTTGCTCGCGCCGACGTGGGTGCGAACGGTGAACAGCGCCAGAAGCTCCTCGACCAGCTCGCGGCGCGGCGCCATGCTGCCGGGCTCGCGACCGTCGAACTCCCGTCGCCGTGGGGAGAAGGGCTCAAGCCCGACCCCGCGGCATCGGCGCTCGCTGCTCAGACGCGAGAGCAGATGGTCAGAGCCAGTGCGAATATCCGCAGCCAGGCCAACCCACAGCTTCTCTTCGCTGACGTCACCCCAGTTCAGGGGGTGGACAGCTGCGAGCGTTCACCTGAACACCCCGACGCCGACGAGGTGGACACAGCAGAAGCCGAAGAGGCCTCAAAGCTCAGTGCCGACGAGGCCCGGTCGGCGATCGAAGACGGGTGGACCAACGGCCTCAGCGTTCGCGATACGGCTCGCCTCGCGACCCGGGCCCCCAGCTACGTACACAGCGTCTTCGTGAAGCTCGACGAGGAACGGGGCCCGCGCCCTTCGCGCGGTGAACTCGTCGTCGTGAACGGTCACGGCGCCTCCGAGCCCGGGGCCGATGAACCGTCGCCGACCTGACGTCGGCGTCTCAGCCTTGCTCCTACCACCGACGCCCGGCCGCTGCTTTGGCCGGTAGGGCCGGGCGTCGGCAGATCCCTCCCATGCAGGAAGGAAATGCCAGTGAAGCACGAGGGCGATGAAGAGCCCGAGACGGACGAGCTGTTCGCACGTCTGGAAGCAGAGATGAAGAAACCCTCCGACACCAGCGCGGAGGGTGAGGTGCTGAACTTCGACAAGGCGCGGGCCGCCCGCGACACAGGGGCCGTGCACGGCACCGCCGATGATCCGTCATGGGGCGGAGAAACGGGTGCGAGGCCGACGATCGTCGATGATCCCGCGCCGGTCGACTCAGGCCCTGGCCTGATCGACCGCATCAAGAACTCCAAGCGCCTGGACATCATCCCGGCGTGGGCGAGGTCGGCCCGGGAGTTCAAGGAGGCCATGGGGTGGCTCGCCGGTCATGCCGGGCACACCGTGGCCTTCCACGCGGTACGGGTTCCGTTCCTCTATGTACCCAAGCTGGTGTGGCGGGCGCCCCGAGGGCTTCTCAACACCCTCGGTCGGCTCGGACGTTGGGCGCGCGACGCCGAGAGGGACCCACTCCGCCAGGCAGAGGCCCGCCGCGAGAACACCGAGCTGTACCTGAAGCTCTCACGTCAGCGTGATCGCAGGGTTCGGCTTCGGACGCTTCTCGTCCTTCTCGGGCTCCCGATCACGGTCGCGGCGGTCCTGTACCTGATCTTCGGCGCGTCATTCACGACCCGACTGGTCGTGGGGGTTCTTGCGCTGTGCTGGTTGGGCTGGAAGGGGGCGCCGGCGGATGCGCCGCTCGCAACCCGTGCGGTCATCAAGGCCGAGGTGCAGAAGCTGACCAGCGACATCGTGGTCAGGGCCATGGCCTCGATCGGCATCAGCCAGATCACGAGCGCGGTGGCCAAGGGAGAGGACGGCATTACGTTCGTCGCCCCCATCACTCGCGAAGGCCCCGGCTGGCGAGCGGACATCGACTTGCCGCTCGGCGTGACGGTGGCCGACGTCGCCGACCGCCGGAGCCGACTCGCCTCAGGCCTGCGCCGCCCGCTGGGATGTGTCTGGCCCGAGGCCGATCCGTCGATCCACGAAGGGCGGCTCGTCCTGTGGGTCGGTGACAGGGATCTCTCGAAGACCGGTTTCGTCAAGTGGCAGCTCGCCAACGCCAAGCGCCACGACATCTTCAAGGGCAGCCCGTTCGGTATCGACCCGCGGGGCCGTGGCCAGGTGGTCCCGCTGATCCAGCACAACGTGCTGATCGGTTCCCTGCCCGGCCAGGGCAAGACGGCGTCCGTCCGCGTGATCGCGTGCGGCGCCGCCCTCGACCCGACCGTGGAACTGTGGCTCCACGAGAACAAGGCAACCGGCGACCTGGACGCCCTCAAGTGCGTCTCGCACCGGTTCGTCTCCGGTATCGACGACGAGTCGATCAGGTACGCGGCCGACTCCCTGAAGCTGCTTCGGGAAGAGGTCATGCGCCGAGCGGCGGCGATGAAGAAGCTGCCGCGCGACCTGTGCCCGGACAAGCGGATCACACGCGAGATCGCCAATAAGCGCTCGCTGAAGCTGTGGCCGTTGCTCGCGGTGTTCGACGAGTGCCAGAACCTCTTCGCTCACCCCGAGTACGGCAAGCAGGCCGGAGAAGACGCCGAGTTCGTCATCAAGCTGGGGCGCGCGCTCGGCGTGATCCTGGTTCTCGCCACGCAGCGGCCCGACAAGGACTCGCTCCCGACGGGTGTCAGCGGCAACGTCTCGATCCGGTTCTGTCTGCGCGTGGCAGGCCAGATCGAGAACGACATGATCCTCGGTACGTCCGCGTACAAGAACGGCATCCGCGCCACGGCGTTCCGACCCGAGGGTGACGCGGGCAACGGCTACCTCGTCGGTGCCACGTCAGTGCCGACCGTCGTACGCACCGCGTACCTGGATGACCCGGCGACGGAGGCCGTCGCTCAGCGGGCGCTCGCACTGCGCAAGGCCGAACGCAGGCTCTCCGGCATCGCGCTCGGCGAGGAGAGCGAGACGCCGTCGGGACCGTCGTACGACCTGCTCGCCGCCGTCGCCGCCGTCGTTCCGGTCTCCGAGGAGCGCGTGTGGAACGAGCGGATCGCCGCTCGGCTCGCCGAACTCCGGCCCGAGGTCTACGGCGGTTGGAAGGGCGAGAACGTGACTCTCGCGCTCAAACCCCACGGCATCAAGACCACTGGCGTCGCCGGGGTCACCGACGAGGGAGAGCGCACCACCCGGCGCGGCATCGTCCGTGCCGACGTCAGCAAGGCAATCGCGGAGCGTGACGGATCAAGGGGTGCCGCTTAGCCGAGGACGGGTGCTACCGGTAGCGGGGTGACCTGCTACCGGTAGCACCCCCGCTAGCACCCAAAGCAGCCCCTCACCAGCTTCCTAGCACGTAGCACCCCACCAGCGGAAACCCCTGAAAGCCCACTGGAAGGGCCCTCATGACCCTCACGTTCCCTGCTATGGCTTGCTTGCTCATGGTCACTCTCGGTTACGCGATGATCTGCGCGGTCAGCCCCTTTACCAACTGCCGCAAGTGCCGCGGCTTCGGTTTTCTGATGCAGCAGAACCGCAAGGGCCGCCTGAAGCGCGGCAAGCAGTGCCGCCGCTGCCACGGCCACGGCAAGCGCATACGAGTCGGACGTTGGCTCTTCAACCGTGCCCACCGCATCCACCGCGAGGGGAGCCAATGACGCGCTCCGTCCTCTACATGGAGCTCTTCGGAGTCCTGCTCGCCACTCTCCTCACGTCCTGCTCGGGCGCCGGGCCGGCGCCCACTGGTCCCTCACCCACTCCGCCCAAGGGAGCCACGACATGGCCGTGACCATCTCGCTCGTCTTCTTCTTCGGCATCCTCCTGGCCGTCCTGCTCCGCAACAGCTCGCTCGGCTACGGCTCCGCCTTCATCGCCGTGATGTTCGGCTTCTTCCTCGCGTCCACCGGGCTCGCGGGTCCCATCAACTCCCTGACCGCCGACGTCATCGAGACCGTCCAGCAGCAGATGTGACACGCACAGAAGGGATTCCTCATGACCGTCCACACCCCATCGGCTCCTCCGCACATCTCCCTCATGGCCTCCGGCGAACTCCGCGATGCCCTCACCGCGATCGAGGAGGGCAAGGGCGCGACGGCGATAGCCGCGCTGATGGCCATCGATGCAGAGTCCTGGCGAGCGATCGAGCACCGCTTGGTCACCCTCATCGGCAGTGACCTCCGGGAACTGCTCCTCGCCGTTGCCGAGCGCGTCGCGGACGAGCCGTTCTCGGCCTGACGTACCTCGGTGCGGTCTCATCCGAGCACCGGTTGAGGCCGCGCGGAGGGACGGACAGCCCGGCCCGTGTCCATCCGAGGGGAACTTCATGTCCGACACCACCCGCGCGTGGTTTCACGACCTGACCGAGAGCGTCTTCGCCGTCGGTGCTGCCGCTCGCGAGTACCGCATGGCTCACCAGGCGGCGCAGAGTGCCGCCTGGAATGTCGAACCCGCTCGCCTCGATTCCATGGAGGGGGCTGTGAGCGTGGTGGGGCGATATTTCATTCAGCCCCACCACGAGACGCTCAGGAACCTCAAAGAGATCCACGACTCCACGGAGCTGCGGATCAAAGCCCTGTATGAGAACACCTCGCTGGCGTACGCGTACGGCGCGGCTCATGCGGTGGCCGACATCGCGAGGGGGCAGCGCCCCCGGCATCTGGAATTCGCCCGTCAGGACGGCTTCTACGGAATCCCCGCGGCGCCGCTGCCGAACCTCGAAGTTGCCCTTGCGCGGTGGCCCGGCGGGCCGAACCTCATCGCGCTCGGCGAGATCCTCACCGAGCACATCCGGGCCCGTGACCTGGCTCGGGACTTCTCCTTCTACGAGGACTTCGCGGACTGTCACAGCCCTGAGTCGGCCGAGGCCTCGAAGTTCGCCGCAGGCCTGGCCGACGCCGCGTATGCATACGGCGAAGTCGCTGAGCGCGCTTTGCACTTCGTCGTCCTCGGCCTTCAGAAGAACCACGTCACCCAGGAGGGCAAGTGACCGAACCGAACCGCCCCGCACCGAACGCGGCCTACGCCGGCGCTCCGACGATCGCGCAGGAGATCTGCCTGATCGCTGAGGCGTCCGACTCCCATCCCACCGATGTCAGCACCGACCGCGAGTTCCGCCTCCGCAAGGCCGCGCTCCTCGATCGCCTGGCTCTGCAGGAGCAGGCTCGTAACGGTGCGCTCGCGGCGGCCGACGCCGAGGACGCGGCGAACGTCGCCGCGGAATGGCTCGTCGAATACGACGTGGCGCATGGCGGTCTCAGCCGCAAGGGCCGGGACCTGGTCCTCGCCGAGGACTACCGGGACTACGTCCGCACCGAATACGCGGCCTGGAGGGATGCACAGGCTGCCTGAGATGTACCCGGAGCAGCGGCCGACGGGTCAACGAAGCCCGCTGCTCCGGTCCTCCCATCCCAACCAGGAATCAGGAGGTGCCTTCAGGATGCACCACACCAACCCTTGCCCGCTGCCCCGAGCCGTTTTTGACGCGATCACGCGTGGGTGGCACGTTTTTCCGCTCGTTCCTGACGCGAAGCGTCCGGCTGTGCGTGCGTGGGAGACCCGCGCCACGGTCGACGCGGACCGCGTCCGGCACTGCTGGGCGTCCGGCTCGTACAACATCGGCATTGCGACGGGCCCATCCGCTCTCGTGGTCGTCGACCTGGACGTGCCCAAGAACGACGAGGACCGTCCGCCTGCCAGCACCCCGGAGGGCGTGACCGACGGCGCGGACGCCCTGGCCCTGCTCGCTGAGCAGCCCGGCCAGGAGTGGCCCGTCGACACGTACACGGTCCGCACGGCGAGCGGTGGCACGCACCACTACTTCGCCGCGCCTGCGGAGGTGCGGTTGCGCAACACCGCCGGTGCCCTTGGCTGGAAGGTCGACACTCGGGCGCATGGTGGCTACGTGGTCGGTGCGGGCAGCAACGTCGGCGGCGAGGAGTACAGCGTCGTGACCCACGCCGAAGTTCTGCCGCTGCCCGCGTGGTTGACGATGCTCCTCACCCCGGCGCCGCTGCCCAAGCAGCGCCCCGTGCGTGTGCCGCTCGTCGCGGCAGGACGTCGGGGCGCCTACCTGACCTTCGCGGTCAATGCCGAGCGGGAGCGCGTCCTTCGGGCCCCCATGGGCCGCCGCAACAGTGCCCTCTACGAGGCCTCGATCGCGCTGGGGCAGCTCGTCGCGGGAGGCGAGCTCAGCGCGTCGTACGTGAGTGAGCGGCTTACGGAAGCCGCGGTGCATGTCGGTCTCGGCGAGATGGAGATCAACCGGACGATCGCCTCCGGCTTCCGGGCCGGCGCCCGTCGCCCCCGCCGCTTCGACCAGGGGAGGGCGGCATGAACCTCAACGTCCTGGACACGTATTTCGGCTGGCGTGAGCCGGCGCACCGTATCGACTGCCGCCGCCCCGCGTGGACGGTCGACATCCGCGAGGACGAGGGCTTCCGCCCGTCGTACGGGGGAGCGCTCAGCAAGCACGACTGCGCCGATGAGGACTGTGACCACAGCAGCCGCTACACCCGCAAGACGGTGCGCGTCGTCTGCCGATGCTGCCACGCCGCGCGTGTCATCAGCGGCGAAGCAGGGAGCGATTTCCAGACCTCCACGAGGACCGTTGGCTTCGGCGAGGAGCCCCGCAAGGTCGCGGGTCTGTTGCTGTGGCCGGGAGAGATCTGGTTCGACGATGAGCCTCACGAGTGGCTCGTGACCGGCCGCGACGTCGAGCGGGTCGAGCGGACGGACCTGATGGGGCAGATCAGCGAAGGCCGGGGGCCGCGCGACGGGAAGCAGTACTCGGCCGTGGCGTTGCCGACGCCCGACGGTCCGTACGGCTTCGGAAAGTACCGCTGGACCTGCGCCGAGAAGGGCTTCAAGACTCTCGCCGCAGCGGCGAAGTGGATCGCCGAACAGAACGACAAGGGTGCGGAGAGCAAGTGAACGACAAACCGTACGACGCCGAAATGCCGCCCCACCTGTACTCTCCACACCCAGCTCCGGAGCCTCGGCCGCTACAGCCCGCACAACAGCGCATCCGTACGGCCTGGACCGCCGACGAGCTGATGAATACGGAGTTCCCGGAGCCCAAGTGGGCCGTCCCGGGGATCATCTCCGAAGGCGTGAATCTCCTCGCCGGTCCGCCGAAGGTCGGAAAGTCCTGGCTCTCCCTCGGCCTGGCCCTCTCGGTCGCGGCGGGGGGTACGGCGATGGACAGCGTTCCCGTGGACGGCGGCCCCGTGCTGTACCTCGCCCTGGAGGACACGCCCCGCCGTCTGCAGACGCGCATGCGGAAGATCCTCGGTGGAGGTCCGGCGCCCGCCTCGCTGACGCTGGCGACCTCCTGCCCGCCGCTGCCCCAGGGCGGGAACGAAGCCATCGCTCAGTGGTGCGAGCGCAACCCGGAAGCCCGCATGATCGTGATCGACGTGTTCGCGAAGATGCGGGGTACGTCGGCACCGGGCTCTTCCGCCTACGACGCGGACTACGCGGCCGTGGGCCACGCGAAGCGGATCGCGGACCACTACGGGATCGCCGTGGTCCTGGTCCACCACGTCCGAAAGGCCGGCTCGGACGACTTCCTCGCTGAGGTCTCCGGTACCAACGGCCTCGCGGGCGCGGCGGACGCCACGCTGGTCCTCAAGCGCTCGCGCGGTCAGGCCGACGGCGTCCTCCACGTCACCGGCCGCGACGTCGACGAGGCCGAGTACGCGCTCCGTTTCTACGCGGAGGCCGGCGCCTGGCAGCTCCTCGAAGGCCCGGCTGCCGATCACACGATCGGCGACAGCCGCGCGACGATCCTGCGCTACGTCCGCGACAACCCCGGAGTCGCGCCGAAGCAGATCGCCGAGGGAACGGGGCTCGCTCCCGACCTCGTACGTCAGACCTGCTCGCGCATGGCCAAGGACGTCCAGCTCATCCGCAAGGACGGGGGCTACGTCGTCCCCGCCGCGAACGGGGGACAGGCTTGACGAGTCACACCAGTCACAGCGTCACCGCAGTCACTGTCACGGGCGGCCCGGCACTGCCCTACCTCTACCGACCGGCGGAGATCGCCGATGCTCTCGGAGTCTCCGAGTGGTGGGTGAAGGAGCAGGCACGCCAGAAGCGCATCCCCTTCACCCGCCCCGGCGGGACGTACCGGTTCACCGCAGAGCACTTCCAGGAGATCATCCGCCTCTTCGAGGAGCGGCCCACGAAAGGAGTCCGCGAACCGGAGGTAGGACGCCAGAGGTCACGCCGAACCGAACCGCGTAAGTCCGCGGAGTCGAAACCGGCCCGGCTCGTGCCGCGGGTTCCCCCCCGCATGCGCCTGGCGCAGATCGCTGCCGCCGCGTAAGAAGAGGAGCACTGCCGAGATGGGATACGGAGAGAAGCGCGGCAACTACTTCCGAGGGCGCTACAAGATCACGCAGGGCAAGTACGGCACGCTCAAGGACGAACACGGCAGCGTGATCAAGTTCAAGAGCAAGCCCGCGGCGAAGAAGGCGGCGGATGCCGAAGAGGCCAAGATCCGGGCGAAGATCTGGAAGAACCCGGAACTGGGCTCGGAGTCCTTCGGAGAGTACGCCGAACGATGGTTCGGTGACCTCGACCTCGCGTCAACGACGATGGACAACTACCGGCGGGACATCGAGGGGCACGTCCTCCCAGAGTTCGCGGACAAGCCGCTCAAGGAGATCACCGCGCGCGACGTCAGTGCGTGGGAGAAGAAGATCAAGGCAGCGGGATACGCGAGCGAGAGCGTGTCGACGTACCGTTCCCGCCTCCACCTCGTCCTCGCGGATGCCCTGGAAGAAGGGCTGATCGACGCCAACCCGGCGACCCGTCGGCGCGGCCGCGGCCGCCGCGCCGGCCGCGTCCGTCATCGCGGCCCGGAAAAGGTGACCACTACACCCCTGGGCATCCTGCTCATCGCCGAGCGGATGGCAGTGCTCTCGGGCCGCGATGACGAGTTCGTCGCCAACGTCACCATCGGCTACACCGGCATGCGGTTCGGGGAGTTGGTCGGCCTGGAGACTCCGTACGTACGGGACGAGGCGATCCGCGTGGAACAGCAGCTCGTCGAACTGGACTCTGGGGAGATCGAGCTGTGCCCGCCGAAGGACGACAGCTACCGGACGCTCGACGCGAACCGATGGCTCATCGCTCTTCTCCGCGATCACATAACGCGGAAGCAACCGCAGCCCTGCCCCTGCCACGGCAGGAGGTTCGTCTTCGACAGCTTCGGCACGGTCCGCCGCTGGGGGCGGAGCGGTGGCCCCACCCTCAAGGACGTGGCGAAGGCCGCGGGTGTCAGCACCGGCACGGTGTCGAACGTGCTTAACCACCCGGAACTCGTACGGGCGGAGACCCACCTCCGCGTGATCGAGGTGATTGCCGAACTCGATTACATGAGGGGGCGCACAGCAGAGGAGACGGCAGCGCACTGGCGCCGCTCCGCCTTCGGCTCCCGCCTCTTCTACCCGGCCGCAAACGGTAGGTATCGCCCCGAGGAAGGTAAGGAGGGAAAGCTGGGGTCGCTCGTACCGATCCAGGCTGACCCGTGGTTGCCGGGCACCTTGGTTCAGGGACGCAAGGCCGAGGCGCGGGCGACGGCCTGTTGGGTGCCGATCGCCCCAGGGCTCACGCCACACGGTGAGCGGCACTCCCACAAGATGCACATGGAGGAGATGGGCACGCCCAAGGTCCTCATGGACGAGCGGATGGGCCACATCGACGGCTCCGTCTCGGCGCGTTACTCCCACGTCTCGGACGAGATGCGGCTCCGTCTTCTGGAGGGACTGGACCGCAACTGGTACGCGGCGCTGGACGCCCGGTTGGCCATGAGCCCGCGCTCGTCGGTGGGCGTGCTGGACAGATTGCTGCAGGCCCGACCGGCTGAGCTCGCCGGGCAGAGCGAACCGCGATAAAGGAGTCGACACGCAAGAAAGGGGTGCATCCACTGGATGCCCCCCTTTCTTGTTTTGCGCAGGAGGACGGTGGCGCGGCATCCTGCCCCCGATCGCCGGTCCTGGCGGGATCAGCCTGCTTCGGCCTCTGCCGCGAGGCGCGCGCTTCTCAGCGCGGGACTCTGCTTTCCAGTTGGGCAAGAACATCGACAGCATGGGGTTGCTCTCGATCTCTTGCTGAGTGAGCTGCACGCCCTCGTCGATGACTGCGCCCCACTTTTCCGCGGCGAACTCAATGCGGCAGGGCAAGTCCTTGATGATTCCCTCGCCCACGGTCAGGTAGTTCGATGCTCGTCTTCTACCGCCGCTGCCGGTGGGCACGTAAAGGCTGTTCCGTAACGTCTGGCCACGGAATGAATGATCCTGGGATGGTTGGTGCGACCGCGTCGGCGGAAAGTCCTGGATAGCCCCAACTCGAACTGGGTCGGGGTTGCTTCGCCGAGTTGGCGACCGTGGGCGATCTGCTTTCGTGCGGCTCGCGTTCGAGCTCGGCCCAAAGCTCGCGGCAGGCGGCCCGCATGACCTTTCACCGTTCCACGTCGGTACGCAAGACCGGGATGGAAAGCTAGCTTGACATCTCACGGACTGGAAAGCATGCTTTCCATGTGAGGAATGAGGTCAGGGAGCTGCGCCTGGCGCGCGGGCTCTCCCAAGCGCAGCTCGGGGCAGCCGTCGGAGTCTCGCGGCAGACGATCAACTCCATCGAGGCCGAGCGGTACACGCCGTCCTTGCCCCTTGCCATGTCCTTGGGCAGGTTCTTTCAGCGCAACGTAGAGGAGATGTTCCATGCCGACGGAGAAGCCACGCACGGCTGAGAGCTTGGCCACGTGGTCCGTGCCAGCCTTCTTCCTCGGCATCGGTTTCATCTGCCTGGTGACCGCGGCCGTCGGTGGCCATGCTGGCATCGGGCTCGTGGTGTTCGGAGTCATGGCGCTATGCAGCCTGACAATGTTCGGGCTGGCACGCCGTAGTCAGGGTTACCGCGAGGCTGTCGAGCACCCGGATGAACGCTCCCGCCTGATCAACGTGCACGCCTGGGCCGGTGTGGGTGTGATCCTCACGGTAGGAAATCTGTGCGCATTCATCGGCGATCTCGCCTCCGGCCGCACCGGCAATCCTTACTACTGGATGCTCATGGTGGCCGCGGTCGCCTACGTCGTGCTGATCAGGCTGCTTCGCCGACGCTTTTGAGGCTCGCATCAGGCTCGCGCCGGGGCGGGCGACGGTCGGGCCCGAGGTTCGCACGAACGATCATCACGTAGCTGAGGCCAAGTGACGGCTCTAATGACCGTGATTGTCAGGAGGAAACCGGTCCTGGTAGGTGCGCTAGAGGGCAGTGCCCGGCTCGGTTCCCTCGTACGGCAGACACGTCCATGGGCTGATCACGGGGCGCGGTGTGGGCCGGGTGGCACTCAGAGCAGGGAGGGACACGACGGCAGCCTGTGCGCTGTTTTCTCCCACACTTCTCCCAAGCGATCCTCTTGAGACCTAAGGGGATGCGTCTGACCTGCGGATATAGATGGGGAACCTGGCGCTCGACCGTTTCTGATAAGGATGAGGCCACAGGTTCAAATCCTGTTAGCCCCACATTTGAGAAGGCCCCCAGTCGATATCGACTGGGGGCCTTCTGCCGTCCACCGCTGTCATCCGGTGACGAGAGGTTGCCGAGCGCCTGCGCGAAGGCCCCCAGCCGGTTGGCTGGGGGCCTTCGGAAGTTTCTGGGTGGCGGCCTGGGGGCGGTCGCCGACCGGATTACGGTTCTGCGGCGAGTCCTGGCTCAGGGGCGGCGCTCGCGGCCTCGGCTTCCGTGTCCGTGGGGGGCAGGTGCCGGCAGCTGGGCGAGGACCCGTGGGCCTCGGCGCGGATGCGCTGCTTCATCGTCGGGGGCAAGGACCGTTCGTACGCGGCCGTCCAGAGGGTCATGAACGGCGCCGACGCGCACTCCGTGGCGTTGCGTGCGTTCGTGGTCTCCTGTACCGCCGTGGCCGCGGTGGCCGTCGTGGTGAGCCCCAGCGCGGTGAAGAGCGCGAGGAAGGCGGTGACGATCGTGGTCCACAGCTTCATGGCCTTGTTGCCGGTCATGACCCCTCAATTCGGGTTGGGCGATTTGCGTACTTTCCTCATGATGTGTATGCGGGGTCGAGAACGAAGTACCGACGCTCGCGCGGCGCCGATGTTCAGATCAACACCACCCGGATGGCCTCAAGAGGCCCGGGAAAGGGGCAAGAGCGGCGAAAATCACAGCGGGGTGGCGGTGAGCGGACGGTCGGGGTCCGTTTTGATCGCTGTGTGAGGGGCGGGAGTTGGGGGCGCATCCAGGTCACCGATCGATATCGATCGGTGTGTATAGTCGGGCGCCAGAAGTCCCCTACGTCAAGGAAAGACGAGGTCGCGCGGTGAAGAAGCTTCTCCTGGTCGCACTGGCCGCCATCGGCGGGCTCCTCGTGTACCGCCAGATCCAGGCGGATCGCGCCGAGCAGGATCTGTGGACGGAGGCGACTGACTCTGTGCCCACGGGTTCTTGAGTCATCGACACCAGTCACTTCACAAGCCCCGGTCGCTCTTGCGGCCGGGGCTTTGTGCTGCCTGTTTCGTTAGTGCGGCATTTGCTTACGTTAAGGGGTGACTTGCGTAAGCAAATTTAGTTGCGGGGTTGCGGGGTTGCGGGGTTGCGGCTGGGCGTGGGCCCGGTTGCGCTGAGCCGGACAGTGGCCGGTTGGCGCGGTTGCGTTCATGGGGGACTCGTGGTGGGGTCCGCGTGGCATGGGACGGTCGGGACGGCTGGGACGGGCAGGGCAGTCGGGGTGGCTGCGTTCGCTACGAGGGGGCGCGTGATGGGGTGGCGCGGGATGGGGCGGTGGCGTGGCCGGCGTGGGGGCGCGGCAGAACCGGGCTCCGGACGGGCTCCAGCGGCGAGGGTCATGGTTACGGGGCTCTGCGTGGCGCTGTGCGCGGGAATGTGCACGGTGGTGGCGCTGCCGGGGCGGGCAGCGGCTGCGGGAGCGCCGACTCCGTACCGTTTTGTTGAGGGTGCCGAGGTGGTCCACGGCGCGGTGAGCAATATCAAGGGGCCTCGCCTTCGTTCCGGGAAGACCTACAGAAGTGCCCTCCCGCGCGCGGGAGCACGTTTTTACCGCTTGGACCTCACAGCTGACGAGAGTGCGTACGTCGCGGTCACGGCGGTGCCGGAGTTCGGCAGCAGGGTTTCCTACGCCGATGGGGTCGAGGTGTCGGTGCAGGACGCCGACGGCAACAACTGCAGTCCCGTGGAGTCGCAGGAGGCGCGCTTCGGCGCTTCGGAGAGCCCGCATCCGATCACGGCCACGGCGGTGCGCAGGGTCGGCCCCGATGAGAAGACCTGTGAGGGGGCCGGTACTTATTACGTGCTCGTCGAGCGGGCCAGCGCCCCGGAGTCATCCCAGGGAGCGTGGGACCTGGAGCTGCGGGTCGCCTCCGAGCCTGCGCTGCGATCGGCGGGATCGGTGCCCACGGAGCCTCCGCGGTCCTGGAACTCCGCGACACCCGCGCCGCCGACCGGTGAGCGGAAGCGGCGCGAGGGCGGCACGAGTTTTCACGGCGCCCGCGCGCTGGGGCGAGGTGTCTGGGGCAGCAGCATCGAGCCTGGCGAGACGCTCTTCTACCGGGTGCCGGTCGACTGGGGCCAGCAGCTCTCTGTGGGCGCGGAGCTGGGCAGTTCTGGCGAGAGCGGTGCGTTGGGTGACAGTGGTGCGTCGGGTGAGAGTGGTGGAGCGGGTGGGGTGGGCCGTGGCGCGGGGCGCGGTTCCGGGTATGTCTCGTCCGCGCTGGTCATGTCCCTGATGAACCCGGTGCGTGTGGGGGTCGACGACGCGGACACGGCGTACGACGGCAAGCAGAAGACGACGGAGCTGGACCCGCTGCCACCGGTCGCCTACGAGAACCGTTACGCCCCCGCGGACGAGGTGGCCGCGATGCGGTTCGCCGGCTGGTACTACCTGGCGGTCCACCTCAGCGCGGACGTCGCGAAGAAGTTCGGCGACGACCCGCTCGACCTGACGCTCCGAGTTGACGTCGGTGGGACGGCGCGGCCCGGACCGGAGTACGCGGGGTCGCCCGTGCCCGCCGAGGAGTTCGGCGTGACGGAACGGGATAGGGAGGCCGCGCGGCGAGGGGAGACGGTTGCCGGAAGCGGTGCCGGCCGGGGGGACGACCGGCGGGGCATGGTGGTTCTTGCCGTCGGCGGGATCGGGGGTGGCGTCGTGCTGCTGGTGATTCTCGGTGGGTGGGTCTGGATCGCTCGTCGGAGGGTGGCTTAGGCGTCCGCCTGGGCGGCTGGTGGCGGGACGCGGGGGCTTTTGGCGCCAGGGCCTCCGGGTCGTATGAACCCGGGCCGGACGAATCCGCGCACTACGAATCCGCGCCGTACGAATCTGGGCCGCCTCGGCGTTGGTGAGTGGGGCCGCGTGGTGGGGAGGAGGGGAGTCGGCTCTGGGTTGTGGCCGTCTTCCGGGGTCTGGTTGTCAGAGCCTTGTCAGTGCCCAGAAGCCGACCGTGAGGCAGACCAACGCGACGAGCAGCATCGGGACCGCCACCTTCGCGGGCGGACCCGGCCGCCGTCGCGGGGCGGGGGCTGCGCGTACGTGGGGCTGGGGAACTGCCGGGTTCGGGTGGGGAACCTGGGCGGCGTGAGCGGTGTATGGATGAGTAGGAGTGGGGGGGAGGCTGAGCCGCCGTGGACGCCATGGGCTGGGTCGGTGCGTGGACTGCGGGGGTGTGGGCGGCGGGGGTGCGAACCGCGGGGGCGTGGGCCGCGATGTGGTGAGGGGAGGTCACGGGCGCGGTGGCGCGCGGGGGCGTGGGCGTAGGTGTAGGCAGGGGCGCGGGTGTGGGGGGAGTGGACGATGGGGCGGTCGCGCAGGTGATGGTGGCGGGGGCAGGCGGTAGCTGCCGGTATCCGCGTCGCCAGAGCCGGTGGGGGATTCTGGAGGTCGCGTGAGCGTCGGGGACTGTGTGGCGGTGGGCGCGGAGGCAGGCTCTCGGCTGGGCTCTGGGAGGACGGGCGGCGGTGGCTGCCATGGGGGTGGCGTGGGGACCTGCGTCCGGCTGACTGCCGGGTGAGGACCCTGCGGGCTCGGGGGCGGCAGTGGCGCCGCCGATGGGGGCGTTGGTACGGAAGTCGAGACTTGGCTGGGGCTGGGGCTGGGGCTGGGGCT
>RBWT01000049.1 GCA_004010275.1 Streptomyces huasconensis | reverse complement strand
GGTGCCGGGCCCGGCGTCCGCGGACTCCAACCGCGACACCCACACCTCCATGCGGGTCCCCGGCCCCGACGAGCTGGCGGGCGGCGCGCGCGGCACGGCCCGCGTCCCCCGGGCGGCCGGTGCGGCCCGGCCCGGCTCCGCCAAGCACCGCGCCTCCGCCCGGCGCCGGCGGATCACGCTGGGCGTGGCGGGCGTGGTCCTGATCGCGGCCGCGGGCGTGGGCACATGGGCGGCGACCTCGGCGAGGACGCGCCCCCGGACAGCGGGAACTCGGCCCCGCCGACCCCCTGAGCGCCGGGCGCCAAGGCCCCGAGGGCCCACGGCGGGCGGGGACGGTTGCCGCAGCCGTTACGCTGGAGTCGTGGCAGTCGTCGATGTATCCGAAGAGCTCAAGTCCCTCTCCTCGACCATGGAGTCGATCGAGGCCGTCCTGGACCTCGACAAGATGAGGGCCGATATCGCCGTGCTCGAGGAGCAGGCGCTCGCACCGAGCCTGTGGGACGACCCGGAGGCGGCGCAGAAGATCACCAGCAAGCTGAGCCACCTCCAGGCGGAGGTCAGGAAGGCCGAGGCGCTGCGCGGGCGCATCGACGACCTCAGCGTGCTGTTCGAGATGGCCGAGGAGGAGGACGACCCGGACACCCGTGCCGAGGCCGAGTCCGAGCTCACCGCCGTCAAGAAGGCCCTCGACGAGATGGAGGTGCGCACCCTCCTCTCCGGTGAGTACGACTCCCGCGAGGCCGTCGTCACCATCCGCGCGGAGGCCGGCGGCGTCGACGCCTCCGACTTCGCCGAGAAGCTCCAGCGCATGTACCTGCGCTGGGCCGAGCGCCACGGCTACAAGACGGAGCTGTACGAGACGTCGTACGCGGAAGAGGCCGGCATCAAGTCGACCACCTTCGCCGTCAACGTCCCGTACGCCTACGGCACGCTCTCCGTGGAGCAGGGCACCCACCGCCTGGTCCGCATCTCGCCCTTCGACAACCAGGGCCGCCGCCAGACCTCCTTCGCGGGCGTCGAGATCCTCCCCGTGGTCGAGCAGACCGACCACATCGAGATCGACGAGAGCGAGCTGCGCGTCGACGTGTACCGCTCCTCGGGCCCCGGCGGCCAGGGCGTCAACACCACGGACTCCGCGGTCCGCCTGACCCACCTGCCGACCGGCATCGTCGTCTCCTGTCAGAACGAGCGCTCGCAGATCCAGAACAAGGCGACCGCGATGAACGTCCTCCAGGCGAAGCTCCTCGAGCGCCGCCGCCAGGAGGAGCAGGCGAAGATGAACGCCCTCAAGGGCGACGGCGGCAACTCCTGGGGCAACCAGATGCGTTCGTACGTCCTGCACCCGTACCAGATGGTCAAGGACCTCCGTACGGAGTTCGAGGTCGGCAATCCCGAGGCCGTCTTCAACGGCGAGATCGACGGTTTCCTGGAAGCCGGAATTCGCTGGCGCAAGCAGCAGGAGAAGTAAAAACCCGCCCTGAGCGGCTTTATCGACAAGGCAACTGCTGCCCACGAGGCGGCAGTTGCCTTTTATGTCACAGTCACATCTCCCGACGACGGGCAACTGCTCTCATATCGGGCATCGCGCACGCAACGACCTTGACGCTGCCTTGAAAAGTGGAAAGGCTAGCGCGCGGTATGCGTAACAGCGGGGTGCGTGGGACCTGTGGGGGCCGGAACGATCGCCCCCGGCGAATGCCGCCCCGGACGCTGCCTCACTGACATTTCAGCTACTGGGGGTAGCAGCCTGATGACCAAGAAGACGCGCATCCGTATCGCGCGGATAGCCGCGGGCGCCGTGATCGCCGCCGGTGCCTCGCTGACCGCCGCGGGTGCCGCCTCGGCCCTCGACGTCGGCGTCGACCTCGGCGGGGTGGGCGCGGGCGCCCACGCGGACGAGACCAGGCGTCGGCGTGGACGTCGACGACGACATCCCGAATGACGACCCGACGACGATCCCGACGGACACGCCCACCAACCCGCAGCCGACGGACCCGCCGGAGCCCACCGGCGAGCCGACGGACCCGACGGAGCCGCCCGAGGAGACGGACCCGCCGCTGCCCACCTCGGACCCGACCGACCCGGGCAACGGGAACGGCGGAAACAACGGCAACGGCGGAAACAACGGCAACGGCGGCAACAACGGCAACGGCGGCAACAACGGCAACGGCAACGGCGGCCACAACGGCGGCGGCAACAACGGTGGCGGCAACGGCGGTGGCGGCAACGACACCGGCCCCGACGGCGGCGGCTCCGCCCCCGTCGAGCAGGGCAAGGCCAAGGACAGCCTGACCGACACCGGCTCCGCGCCGGTCGAGCAGCGGCGGCAACACGGGCAGCGGCAAGGGCGCCGACAAGGGCGAGCTGGCCGAGACCGGCGCCGCCGAGACCACCTTCCTCGTGATCGGCGCCGCCACGATGATCGCCGGCGGCATCGGCTTCCGCATCCTGCCGCGCCTCGTCGGCAACCGCGGCGCGGCCGCCTGATCCCAGGCGTCGACGCGCGTGACGGCGTAGGCGGAGTACGGCACGTACGGTCTGTACGTGCCGTACCTCACGCGGACGTCGTACGGCACATACGGCCTGTGCGGCCCGCGCAGTCGTACGAAGAAGGGCCCGGAGCTTCACGAAGCTCCGGGCCCTTCCCGCGTCGTCCTACGCGGACTGGTGCGCCAGCAGCGCGACCGCCGCGATCAACACCACGAGCAGCGCTATCAGTGTCGCGGGATTGAGGCCCGCGAAGGGCCCTTCCTGCTGCATGCGCGCGCGATTGGCCCGGCACACGGGGCAGCGGCCTTCACTCACGGGCGCCGCGCAGTTCGCGCATACCAACCGATCCAGGGTCATGCGCTTCTCCTCCCGCACAGTCTCAGCCTGCCCAACGGTACGGGGAACCCAATCGTTCCCCTTACCACTGTGCCAGCTTCCGCGGATTTCGGCGCGGCCCGCCCTCGCGCGACCGTCCCGCACGGTTGCGCCCCTCCGCACGCCCGTGACCTCCGACACGTCCACGGACAAAACGCGCAACTCCGGACGCCGACTGCGCTCGCGTACCGCCTTCGCGTAGGGTCACGCTCACCTACCCCCGGCAACCCGTGGTGCATCCGTGATCCGTTTCGACAACGTCTCCAAGGCCTATCCCAAGCAGACCCGCCCCGCTCTGAGGGACGTCTCCCTCGAGATCGAGAAGGGCGAGTTCGTCTTCCTGGTGGGGTCCTCCGGCTCCGGAAAGTCCACTTTCCTGCGGCTCGTCCTGCGCGAGGAGCGCACCAGCCACGGCCAGGTGCACGTCCTCGGCAAGGACCTCGCGCGCCTGTCCAACTTCAAGGTGCCGCACATGCGCCGCCAGTTGGGCACCGTCTTCCAGGACTTCCGCCTCCTGCCCAACAAGACCGTCGGCGAGAACGTCGCCTTCGCGCAGGAGGTCATCGGCAAGTCCCGCGGCGAGATCCGCAAGTCCGTCCCCCAGGTCCTCGACCTCGTGGGGCTCGGCGGCAAGGAGGACCGGATGCCCGGCGAACTCTCCGGCGGTGAGCAGCAACGCGTCGCGATCGCGCGCGCGTTCGTCAACCGCCCGAAGCTCCTCATCGCCGACGAGCCCACCGGCAACCTCGACCCGCAGACCTCCGTCGGCATCATGAAACTGCTCGACCGGATCAACAGGACCGGCACCACCGTCGTGATGGCCACTCACGACCAGCAGATCGTGGACCAGATGCGCAAGCGGGTCATCGAGCTGGAGAAGGGCCGTCTCGTGCGCGACCAGTCGCGCGGCGTTTACGGCTACCAGCACTGACGTCCCGTACTCCCACCGCCTTCCGCGCCAACTGATCCACTGAAAGCTGATCCACTGAAAGGCCGCCATGCGCGCCCAGTTCGTCCTGTCGGAGATCGGCGTCGGCCTCCGTCGCAATCTCACGATGACCTTCGCGGTCGTCGTCTCCGTAGCGCTCTCGCTCGCCCTGTTCGGCGGCTCGCTGCTCATGCGTGACCAGGTGAGCACGATGAAGGGCTACTGGTACGACAAGGTCAACGTCTCGATCTTCCTGTGCAACAAGGCCGACGCCGAGCAGGACCCCAAGTGCGCCAAGGGCGCCGTCACGAACGAGCAGAAGGACCAGATCCTCGGCGATCTGAAGAAGATGCCCGTCGTGGACACGGTCCAGCACGAGACGGCGGACGAGGCGTACAAGCACTACAAGGAGCAGTTCGGCGACTCCCCGCTCTCCAGCTCCCTCACGCCGGACCAGATGCAGGAGTCGTTCCGCGTCAAGCTGAAGGACCCGGAGAAGTACCAGGTGGTCGCGACCGCCTTCTCGGGCCGTGACGGCGTGCAGTCCGTCGAGGACCAGAAGGACTACCTGGACAACCTCTTCGAGCTGCTCAACGGCATGAACTGGGCGGCGATCGCGGTGATGGCGCTGATGCTCGTCGTCGCGCTGATGCTGATCGTCAACACCGTGCGCGTCTCGGCGTTCAGCCGCAGGCGCGAGACCGGCATCATGCGGCTGGTCGGCGCCTCCAGCTTCTACATCCAGATGCCGTTCATCATGGAGGCCGCCGTCGCCGGCCTCATCGGCGGCGCCCTCGCCTGCGGCATGCTGCTCGTGGGCCGCTACTTCATGATCGACCACGGGCTCGCGCTCTCCGAGAAGATCAACCTCATCAACTTCATCGGCTGGGACGCCGTCCTCGCCAAGCTGCCGCTGGTGCTCGCGATCGGCCTGTTGATGCCCGCCCTCGCCGCGTTCTTCGCGTTGCGCAAGTACCTGAAGGTGTGACAAGCACCCTGCGCGTTCCAGGGCGCCGTACGGTTCAACGGACCGTACGGCGCCCTTCGTTGTCCTAGACTCACCGGCATGTCAGGTCTCGACCGGTTCGCCGATCGGCTCGCCGTGCCCCGCCGTGTACGCCGCGGGGCGACCCTGACGTTGGTCTTCGCGAGCGTGCTCGTCACCGGGGCCGCCACCGGTTCCTGGAGCGAGGCGGCGGACAGCGGCCGGAAAGCGCCACCCCTTCCGGTGCGTTCGGACGCCGTGGCCCCGTCGGGCGGCGGCCGCACCGCCGAGCGGGCCGCCGAGGCCGCCGCCGAGGCCATGGCCGACGGCACGTCCGCCGAGAAGGCGGCCGAGGAGGCCGTCAGCCGCAGCGGGGACCGCTGGGGCTCGGTGTACTCCCACGGCGAGTACCGCGAGTTCGAGCAGGCCCTCGACGGCGCCTACACCGGCGTCGGGCTGTGGGCCCGGCGCGGCGCCGACGGGCGCATAGAGGTCTCCCGGGTACAGAAGGACGGGCCCGCCGACCGCGCCGGCATCCGCGAGGGCGACCGGCTGCGGTCCATCGACGGCAGGCGTGTCACCGGCCGCCCCGTCACGGAGGTCGTCTCCCTGCTGCGCGGCGACCGGGCGGGGACCCCGGTGCGACTGGGGCTGGAGCGCGCCACGCGCGCGTGGAGCGAGACCCTGCGCAGGGCGCGCCTGTCCACGGACTCCGTCACCGTCACCAAGCTGTCCGGCGGCGCCGTCATGATCAAGGTCGCCGCGTTCACCAAGGGCACCGGAGAGGCCGTGCGCTCCGCGGTGCGCGAAGCCCCCGAGGGCGCGGGCATCCTGCTCGACCTGCGCGGGAACTCCGGAGGCCTGGTCTCGGAGGCGGTCACCGCCTCCTCGGCACTGGTCGACGGCGGTCTCGTGGCGACGTACGACGTACGGGGCGAGCAGAAGGCACTGCACGCCGAGCGCGGCGGCGACACCGAGCGGCCGGTGGTCGCGCTGGTCGACGGCGGCACGATGAGCGCGGCCGAACTCCTCACCGGCGCTCTCCAGGACCGCGGCCGCGCGGTCGTGGTGGGCTCCCGTACCTTCGGCAAGGGTTCCGTCCAGATGCCGAGCCGCCTTCCCGACGGCTCCGTCGCCGAGCTGACCGTCGGCCACTACCGCACCCCGTCGGGCCGGGCGGTGGACGGGCGGGGCATCACCCCCGACCTGGAGGCCGAGGACGGGGCCGCCGCCAGGGCCGAGACAGTATTGACTGGCCTCGGACCCCCCTCGTAGTGCGAAAATGGCCGCACTATGGCGAAGGAAAAGGTAAAGCGCAAGGCAGCGAAGGCCAATGAGAAGGCCCCCGCCCGCAAGATGGTCGCGCAGAACAAGAAGGCGCGGCACGACTACACCATCCTGGACACCTACGAGTGCGGCCTGGTGCTGATGGGCACCGAGGTGAAGTCCCTGCGGCTCGGCCGGGCCTCCCTCGTGGACGGCTTCGTGCAGATCGACCGGGGCGAGGCGTGGCTGCACAACATCCACGTCCCGGAGTACGTGCAGGGCACCTGGACCAACCACTCCGCCACGCGCAAGCGCAAGCTCCTGATGCACCGGGCGGAGATCGACAAGCTGGAGTCGAAGTCCCAGGAGACGGGTCACACGATCGTGCCCCTCTCGCTGTACTTCAAGGACAGCCGGGTCAAGGTCGAGATCGCGCTGGCCAAGGGCAAGAAGGAGTACGACAAGAGGCAGACGCTGCGGGAGAAGCAGGACACGCGCGAGACGAACCGGGCGGTCGCGGCGGTGCGGCGCCGGCAGGGCATCGCCTAGCCGGGAGAGGCGTCGGACCCGCCTGTCGGGAATAGGCTGGCACGGGTCGGCGTTGGTCACGTACGATGGGCCATGCCCCGCAGGTGACGGGGCGCGGATTGAAAAATCAACATGGGGATGATCGGTTTCGACAGCGGATGTCGAAGCAGGGGAAGCGTGTCGAGGAAGCGGCAATGATCTCGTAAACCATATGTCGCAACCAATAATCGCCAACACCAAGCGCGATTCCTTCGCCCTCGCTGCCTAAGTAGCGACTCGGTGAAGTGTCAGCCCGGGGCTGTTCCCGACCCGGTTCCTGGCATCAGCTAGGGAACTAAACTTCTGGACCCGGTCACGGGGTCCAGGAGGAAATCAAACAGTGACTGGGCCCGTCGGCGACTTGTTCGCGTGATCGCCGGGGCCGAGAAAATCGCAGCGAACTGCACACGGAGAAGCCCTGATTCTGCACCGTTGGACGCGGGTTCGATTCCCGCCATCTCCACAATTCCCATGTGAGGTTGAAGCCCTCTGGCCCCAGGCCAGGGGGCTTCTTCCGTGGTGCGAGCCTTCTCCGTGGTGCGAGCCTTCTTCGTGCCGCGGGGTTTTTCGTGCTGGGCCGGGGCGGGGGCTGTCGTTCGGGCGCGCCGTTCGGGATGCTCCAGGGTCATGAGAAGCCCCGTGCGACGCGTCAACAACCGTATGCGCCACTGGATCTGGCCCGCCGTGCTCGGCCTCGCGGCGGTCACCCTCACCGTCGGCTCCCCGGCCGGGGCCGACGCCGACCGGTCCGGGCTGCCCGAAGCCATCGACACCGTCCTCGGCGACCCCCGCATGGAGGGCGGCGTGGCCAGTGTGGTGGTCGCCGACGCCGCGTCCGGCGACGTCCTCTACCGGCACCGCCCCAGCGGCCGCCTCATGCCCGCCTCCAACACCAAGCTGCTCACCTCGGCCGCCGCCATGGAGCTGCTCGGGCCCGGCCACCGCTTCACCACCGACGTCCTGGCCGACGGCGAGCGGCGGGGCCCCGTACTCCGCGGCGACCTGTACCTGCGCGGCACGGGCGACCCGACGACGCTCGCCGAGGACTACGACCGCCTCGCCGCGCAGATCGCCGGCTCGGGCGTCCGCCGCGTCTCCGGGCGGCTGCTCGCCGACGACACCCGCTTCGACGACCAGCGCGTCGGCGACACCTGGAGCGCCGACGACGAGTCCGCGTACTACGCGGCGCAGATCAGCGCCCTGAGCGTCGCCCGCGACACCGACTACGACACCGGCACGGTCATCGTCGAGGTGGCGCCGGGGGCGCAGGCCGGCGACAAGCCAGCGCGTCAGCGTGACGCCGCGGACCGACTACGTGGACATCGACCTGCGCGCGAGCACCGTCGCCGCGGGCGGCGCGGACACCGTCGCCGTGGCGCGCCGGCACGGCGAGAACACCATCACCGTCACCGGCACGGTCCCGGTCGGCGGGTCCACCACCAAGGAGTGGGTCACCGTCTGGGAGCCGACGGGGTACGCCGCCGCCGTCTTCCGCGACGCGCTCACCGCGCACGGGGTGCGGGTCAGCGGCCCGACCAGGACCGGGATCGCCGCGCCCAAGGGCGCGCGGCGCCTTGCCGCGCACGACTCCATGCCGCTCAAGGACCTCTTGGTGCCGTTCATGAAGCTCTCCAACAACATGCACGCCGAGAGCCTCACCAAGGCCATGGGGCACAAGGCGACCGGGCGGCCCGGCAGTTGGGGCGACGGCATCGCGGCCGTCGGCGGCTATCTGAAGTCCGTCGGCGTCGACCCCGGGAAGCTGCGCCAGGTCGACGGCTCCGGGCTCTCCCGCAAGGACAACGCCCCGGCCGACCAGTACATTCAGCTGCTGCGCGCGGCCAAGGACGAGCCGTGGTTCGCCGACTGGTACGCGTCGCTGCCGGTGGGCTGCGGGCCGGGCAAGGCGGTCGGCGGCACGCTGCGGTCCCGGATGTGCGGGACGCCGGCGGCCGGCAACGTCCGGGCCAAGACGGGAACGCTGACGGGCGCCTCCGCGCTCTCCGGCTACGTACGGGACAAGGACGGCCGCGAACTGGTCTTCAGCGTCATCCTCAACAACCACCTCGCCCCCTCGGTGAAGGCGTTGGAGGACGCGATCGTGGTGACCCTCGCCTCGTCGACCAGGGACCGGGCCGTGCCGGTCATGCCTCGCGCGACACGTGCCGTGACCGAGCGGGGCGGCGACGTGGAGTGCTCGTGGCGCAAGCCTGCACGCTGCTGAGCAGCAGGGCCGCGCAGGCGGCGGCGACCGGCACCCAGTAGCCCGCGGCGGGGCCGAGCCGCTCCACCGCCCAGCCGCCGCCCCGCCGCGCCGCACGCGATGCCCCCCGAGGAGGCCGGTCACGGCGAGGGTCATGCCCTCGTTCAGGCGCCCCTCGGGGGTGCGGTGCTGCACATGGTCATCCCGGTGACCATGGTGGGCGCCGTCGCCATGCCCGCGACCAGCAGGGCTCCGGCCAGCGCGGTCAGCGAGCCCGTGACGGTCACCGCGAGCAGCGGCAGCGTCATCAGGGCCGCCATCGCCGCGCCGCACAGCAGGTGGCGGCGGACGAGCGGGCCGCGGGGCCTCGCGGCTCCGTCGACGAGGCCCGCCGCGCAGGAACCCGCGGCCTGGAGGGCGAGGATCGCGCCCGCGGCCGGCTTGTGCCCCTGCGCGTCGGCGAAGGCGATCGTGACGACCTCCAGGGAGCCGAAGACCGCGCCGGTCGCGACGAAGACGACCAGCAGGGCGGCGCCCCGGGCGCGCGCAGGGGCGATCCGGCTGCCTCCGTGGCGGCGTCCGTACGCCCCTGGGGCACCGGCTCGGTGGCCCGCTGGGCCGCGAAGACCAGCACGCCGGTCAGCAGCAGCACCACGCCGATGAGGGTGCCCGCCTGCGGGAAGAGCGCCGCGCACAGGAAGGCGGCGAGGACCGGCCCGAGCATGAAGCACAGCTCGTCGGCGGCCTGTTCGAAGGAGTTGGCGGTGTGCACGGCAGCAGCGTCGCCCTTGAGGAGGTGGGCCCAGCGCGCCCGCGACATGCCGCCCGTGTTGGGCGTCGTGGCCGTGGCGGCGTACGACGCGAAGAGGGTCCAGTCGGGCGCGCCGTACCGCACGCACAGCAGCAGCGAGAGCGAGCCGAGCGCGCCGATCACGGTGGCGGGGACGGCGACGCGCGCCTGGCCGTGGCGGTCGACGAGCCGTGCCGTCCAGGGCGCCACGACGGCGGTCGCCGCGAGGCCGGTCGCGGTGACGGCGCCGGCCAGCGCGTACGAGCCGCGGGCGCCGGAGATCATGATGACGGCGCTCACGCTGAACATGCCCATGGGCAGGCGGGCGATGAGGTTGCCGAGGGTGAAGGCGGTGGCGCCGGGTATCGCGAAGAGGCGGGCGTAGGGGTTGCGGGGCATGGGCCCACCCTCGCGGCGGGGGATCGGCGGGGTCCAACACCTTGTGGGGCGCCATTCACGCGCCCGCGTTGTAAGTTCCTGCGGTGACCCGACTTCCGGCCCCGCACCGCGATGTGGAACCCCGCCTGCTCCGGGCCTTCCTCGCCGTCGCCGAGGAGCTGCACTTCACCCGGGCCGCCGCCCGGCTGTACGTGGCGCAGCAGGCGCTGAGCCGTGATGTGCGGCGCCTGGAACGGGAGTTGGGCGCCGAACTGTTCTCGCGTACGACACGGCAGGTCGCCCTCACCGCCGACGGCGAGCGGCTCCTGCCGTACGCGCGACGAGTCCTGGAGGCGCAGGACGAGCTGGTCGCCGCCTTCACGGGGGCCGCGCGGCCGCTGCTCGTCGACCTGAACAGCCCCGGGCTCGTCTTCGGGCGCGTCCTGGAGCGGGCCCGCGAACTCGCCCCCGAGCACGAGCTGATGGCCCGCTTCGAGAGCGGCCTGACCGGAGCCGCCGTCGAGATGATCGCCGGACGGCTGGACATGTCCTTCGGGCGGTACGCGGGACTGGACCCCGCCCTGCGGGCCTCGCTCGCCCACCAGCCCGTGCGGTACGAGCCGATGGCGGTGCTGCTGCCGCACGGCCATCCGCTGACCCGGCTCGACGCCGTGCCGTTGGACGCGCTCGCGGGGGAGACCGTGTACGCGGGCGCGGGCAACCCCCGGACTCCGGAGTGGATCGACCTCGCGCACCGGCTCTTCGAGGGGCGCGGCATCGCTGTCGCACCGCCCGCGCCGCTCGCCGTGGGCCGGGAGGAGTTCGGGCGGCTCATGGCGAAAAAGCGTCACCCGGTTCTCGCCGTGGTGGACTTTCCGGCCATGCCGGGCGCGGAGCTGCGGCCCTTGATCGATCCGGTCCCGCTCTCGCCCGTGTCCCTGGTGTGGAGAAAGGGCCTGGTGCATCCGGGTGCCGCCGCCGTCAGGGCCGCCGCCGCGGAGCTGGCGGCCGAAGAAGGCTGGCTGGAGAGGCCTGCGGAGGGATGGATTCCGGCCGCAGATGCACTCATCATGATGAGTCGGAACTGACCGAAACCCACTGCTGCTTCCGCCGCGCTACGTTCGTGCTCCGGGCCCGGTGTGACAGGGGGAGCGCTCGGACCGGGCGGGGGCCGGGTCCGTACGACAGGGGCCCGGGGTCGTCCGCGCACCCCGGACTCTGACGTGGGGGGTTGTGCGTACGCATGGAAACGTGGCGAGAAGACGCCCTGTCCGGACCCGACGACGGCACGTTGGCCGGACCCGACGACGGCACCTTGGCCGGACCCGATGACGGCACGTTGGCCGGACCCGACGACGGCACCTTGTCCGGATGCACCGAAGACACCGCGTCCGGACCCCTCGGCGGCACCGGGCACGCTGATGATCCGGATGAGGTCACCGTGCGGATCGACGGCCCCGTCTTCGTCGACGAGACGGCGTCGCGGCCGGCGGTACCGTCGGCTGGGCATGGCCGTCGGGGCGGCCTGCGGGGTCTACGCCCTGGTCCTCGTCGGCACGCTGCTCTCGGGCAACTCCGGCGCGCCCTGGCTGCCGGTGCCGGGCCCCGAGGACGACGGACCGGCGGGCAAGGTGGACACCTCCGACCGCCCGGAGGGTGCCGCCGCCCCGTCCGCTCCGTCGTCCCGTACGACGCGGGCCGCGCACCACCCCGACGCGGAGGGCGGGCACGGCGACGGGCCCCGCCCCCCCGGGAGAGCGGGACGGCGCGGGCGGCCGGACGCGTCGTCCGACGGTGACGGTGGCGGTGGCGGTGACGACGACCGTCACCGCGCCGGCAGGTGCCGGAGGGCGGTGACGCGCCACCGGCCACGGCCCGGACTCCCCGGACACACCGCGCGCCCCGGACGACGGCCCCGCCCCGGGCCCGACCAGCGGCACGCCGGACCCGGGTCCCGGCCCGGTGGTTCCGGCCGACCCGCCTCCCTCCGAGCAGCCCACGCAGTCACCGGAACCGGGCGGCAGCGAGACACCGGGCGGTAGCGGTGGTGGTGGCGGTGGCGAGGTCCCGGCCGGGTACACGCCGCCCGCCGAGCAGCCTTCCGGGGGCGCCCCGCCGTCCCAGGAGGCCGCCGAGTAATGAACTCCCGTACCTGTAGAGGCCGTTCAGGCGGGCCCCGGGGCAGCCGTGCCCGGCACGGTGGGCGCAGGTTCCTGACCCTGCGCCATCTGCTGCCCGCGCTCCTGCTCGGCGCGCTGCTCGCCATGCTGATGCTGCGGGGCTACGTACACAGCGAGATCCTCGCCGACCACCGAGTCAGGCCTCCCGCCTCCACCGGCCACGTGCCGCGGCAGATCCTGCGCGGCGGTCCCGTCATCGACACCCGCGGCGGGCGCGAGACCACCCTGAGCGTGCCCGACCACCGGCTCGTGCTGACGTTCGACGACGGCCCGGACCCGGAGTGGACCCCCAAGGTCCTCGACGCCCTGGAGAGGCACCGGGCGCACGCCGTCTTCTTCGTCACCGGCACCATGGCCTCGCGCCATCCCGGCCTCGTCCGGCGCATGGTCGACGAGGGCCACGAAGTGGGACTGCACACCTTCAACCACCCCGACCTCTCCTACCAGTCGGCCGAGCGCATCGACTGGGAGCTGTCACAGAACCAGCTCGCGCTCGCCGGGGCGGCAGGCATCCGGACCTCCCTCTTCCGGCCCCCGTACTCCTCCTTCTCCCGCGCCATGGACGACCGGTCGTACCCCGTGGCCCGGCACATCGGCGCGCGCGGCTACCTCACCGTCGTCAATGACACCGACAGCGAGGACTGGAAGCGCCCCGGCGTCGACGAGATCATCCGTCGCGCCACGCCCGAGGACGGCGAGGGCGCCGTCGTCCTCATGCACGACTCCGGCGGCGACCGGGCGCAGACCGTCGCCGCGCTCGACCGCCTCCTGCCGCGACTGCGGGAGCGCGGCTACACGTTCGGCAACCTCACCGAGGCCCTGGACGCGCCGAGCGCGCACACCCCGGTGGGCGGCGTCGAGCTGTGGAAGGGCAGAGCCTGGGTCTTCCTCGTCGGCGTGTCCGGGCAGGTCACCGACTGCCTCGTGGTGGGCCTCGCGGTCGTCGGCGTCCTCGTCCTCACCCGCTTCGGCCTGATGCTGCTGCTGGCGCGCGTGCACGCCCGTCGGGTGCGGCGGCGGGACTTCCGCTGGGGAGCGCCCGTCACCGAACCCGTCTCGGTCCTGGTGCCCGCGTACAACGAGGCCAAGTGCATCGAGGCGACGCTCCGTTCCCTGATGGCGAGCGACCACCCCATCGAGGTCATCGTCGTCGACGACGGCTCGTCGGACGGCACCGCCCGGATCGCGGAGGGCCTGGGCCTGCCGGACGTACGCGTCGTGCGCCAGCCCAACGCGGGTAAGCCCGCCGCCCTCAACCGGGGCCTGGCCCACGCCCGGTACGACCTCGTCGTGATGATGGACGGCGACACGGTCTTCGAGGAGTCCACCGTCCGTGAGCTGGTCCAGCCCTTCGGCGACCCGCGCGTCGGCGCCGTCGCGGGCAACGCCAAGGTCGGCAACAGGGACTCGCTCATCGGTGCCTGGCAGCACATCGAGTACGTGATGGGCTTCAACCTCGACCGCCGGATGTACGACGTGCTGCGCTGCATGCCGACCATCCCGGGCGCGGTCGGCGCGTTCCGGCGGGCGGCCCTGGAGCGGGTCGGCGGCATGAGCGACGACACGCTCGCCGAGGACACCGACATCACCATGGCCCTGCACCGCGACGGCCTGCGGGTGGTGTACGCGGAGCGGGCGCGCGCCTGGACCGAGGCCCCCGAATCCGTCCAGCAGCTCTGGTCCCAGCGCTACCGCTGGTCGTACGGCACCATGCAGGCCATCTGGAAGCACCGCCGCGCCCTCGTCGAGTCCGGCCCCTCCGGACGCTTCGGCCGCGTGGGGCTGCCGCTGGTGTCCCTGTTCACGGTCGTGGCACCGCTGCTCGCCCCGCTGATCGACGTGTTCCTGCTGTACGGCCTGGTCTTCGGCCCCACGGAGAAGACCATCGCCGCGTGGCTCGGCGTGCTCGCGGTGCAGGGGTGCTGTGCCGCGTACGCCTTCCGCCTCGACCGCGAAGAGATGACCCCGCTGATCGCGCTGCCCCTCCAGCAACTCCTCTACCGGCAGGTGATGTACGTCGTGCTGTTGCAGTCCTGGATCACCGCGCTCACCGGGGGCCGCCTGCGCTGGCAGAAACTGCGGCGCACCGGAGTGGTGGACGCGCCCGGCTCCCTCCCGCGGCAGCGGGCGTGCGAGCGTGAGCGCAGGCCCGTCGCATGAGCCGGAGCCTGCTGCTGCTGCCCGAGGCCCCCGCCGCCGCGCGGGAGCCCGGCAGGGACCGCTACCTCGACGTGTTGCGCTTCCTCGCGCTCGTCCGCGTCATCGTCTACCACCTCTTCGGCTGGGCGTGGCTGACGATCGTCTTCCCTTCCATGGGCGTGATGTTCGCGCTGGCGGGCTCGCTCATGGCGCGCTCACTGCACCGCCCCGCACGGGACGTGATCAGGGACCGCGTCCGCCGGCTGCTGCCTCCTCTGTGGGTGTTCGGCGCGGTGGCGCTTGGCCTGCTCCTCGCGGGCGGCTGGAACATCTCCGACGACTCCGACCACGGCGGCCCCTGGGCGCTGCTGGGTCTGGTCACCTACGTAATCCCGGTCGGCGCGCGCCCTTCCCCTGGCATCTGGGCGACGCCGCGGGGCTGCTGGAGGACACCTGGCCGGCGCAGGCGGTCGGCCCGCTCTGGTACCTGCGGGCCTACCTGTGGTTCGTCATCGCCTCGCCCCTGCTGATGTGGGCGTTCCGCAGGGCGCCGTGGGTGACGCTGTTCGCGCCGCTCGCGCTGACCGGGGTGGTCGGCACGGGCCTGGTCACGATCCCCGGCGAGACGGGCGACGCGGTCACGGACTTCGCGGTGTACGGCGGCTGCTGGGTCCTCGGCTTCGCCCACCAGGGCGGCCTGCTGGCCCGCGTCCCGCGCTACTTGGCGGTGTCCGTGGCGTTCCTGATCATGAGCCTCGGGCTGTGGTGGGCGTCGGGGCATCTGGGCCCGGACGGCTGGGACCTGAACGACATCCCGCCGGCGCAGGCGGCCTGGTCCTTCGGGTTCGTCGTCATCCTGCTCCAGTACGCGCCATCCTGGCAGGTGCTGCCGGGTGTGCTCGCGAAGTGGGACGGGCTGGTGACGCTCTCCAACAACAGGGCTGTGACGATCTACCTCTGGCACAACCTCCTGATCATGGCGACGGTGCCGCTCATCGACCTGGCGTACGAGCTGCCGGTCATGGCCGACCCGGGCTGGAGTGCGGCGCTGGACGCCACGTACCTGGTGTGGATGACCGTGCTGGTCTGGCCGTTGCTGGGGCTGGTGATCGTGGCGGTGGGCTGGGTGGAGGACCTGGCGGCGAGGCGGCGGCCGAGGCTGTGGCCGGGCGGACCGGACGGACCGGGCGGACCGGGCGGACCGGGCGGACCGGGCGGACCGGGCGGACCGGGCGGATCGGGCGGAGGGGAGGCGTCGCGGAGGATGGTTCGCGATCGAACCATTGCGTTGCGCGACTGTTACGCGCGAGTACGTGACCGTAATGAGCCGAAATACCGCTGGAAATGCGGGCGTTGAAGGGTCGGTTCGGACGTCCCGTGCGGGCGGCGCGGCTGACTTGCTTCGCGATGGCGAAGCCTGGGTGCACGTAAAGCGGCTGCACGTGGCCGGGTTCGCGGGACGACCACAGAAAGCGTTGCAACCGCTAACGCGCGGGTGGCGGTTGACGGTAATGATCTCGACGCCCCGTGTCACCGGCTCCTAAGCTGGCGGCTCTTCCTGCTGCTCGCACGGGTGGAACTCTGCTGAGCGGCGGGTCCGTCACTGCCAGGAGATCACTTTGCTCTGCACGAAGACCGCGCTGCGCCTCGCCGCGCCCGTCGCCGTACTCGCCCTCGCCCTGACCGCCTGCGGCGGCGGGGACGACAAGAAGTCGGAGGAGAAGGGGAAGGCGGACGCCCCCAAGTCCCAGACCGAGCCCACGAAGCCCTCGGCGCTGGCGGCCGGCGAGAGCACCACGGGCAAGGTCAAGGAGGGCGACGCCACCGTCACGTACGACGTCGCCGCGCAGAAGGTCGACATGGGCACGGAGGCCGAGACCAAGAAGCTGGTCTCGGACCCGAAGGACGCCAAGGGCCTGGTGGCGGCGGTCGCCCACGTGAAGTACACCCTCAAGGAGGGCGCCCCGCTCAAGGACGTCCCGGACGTGGGCGACGGCGCGGAGGTCTACGCCGACGGCACCCGCGGCGGCCTGTTGATCGGCGCTTCCGAGGACGCGCCGGGCTGCGAGGACGAACTGGAGCTGGAGGGCTGGAAGAAGGGCGAGAGCCACGTCATCTGCCAGACGTACCTGGTGCCGGTGAACACCAAGGAGCTGGAGGTCCACTGGGCGCCCGAGGACAGCGAGAGCGAGCCGACGGTCTGGAAGTTCCCGGCGAAGTGACGAAGGAGGCGCGGCCCGACGGCCCCGCCTTCCGGTCTGTGCGCCCCCAACCGTGAACGCGGGTGGGGGCGGCGCCCTTTCGTGTCGGCGCGGTGCCGTGAGGCGACGGCGGCGGGCCGACGCGGCTGGCGTCGCCCCTTGCCGCATGGATAGCTTGGTTCACTCCAGAGAACCGGATAACCCGAAGAACCCGCGCCCCACCAGGAGCTGACCGTGAACCGCCGCCCCACTTTGCTCGCAGCGGCCGCCTTGACCGCCGTCGCGGCCCTTTCGCTCTCCGCCTGCGGAAGCGGCGACGAGGGCGGCAAGGACAACGAGAAGATCGCGGGGGCGGACGCGGGGGGCAAGGAGAGGGAGTCGCCGTCGGCGAAGGCTTCGGATGACGGGATCGAGCGGCCCAAGGTGACCTTGCCGAAGGGCGACAAGATCATCTTTGCGCCCGAGACGACAGGCGAGGCCAAGACGGACGCGGTGCTGCGCGACAACGCGGAGTATCTCCGCGCCATCGACGAGGCCATCGAGAAGCAGGACCCGAAGTCCGAGGCCATCGTCTTCTACAGCAAGGACTCGGCCCTGCTCGGGACCGTGGACTGGGTCAGCGGCTTCATCAAGGACGGCACGACGGTGACGGGCACCGTGCGCTACTTCAACCGCAAGGTCGTCTTCAGCAAGGACGGTTCGGCCGGACTCACGTACTGCGCCGACGAGTCCAAGGGGTACACGAAGGACCGTAAGACGCAGAAGGTCAACGTCACCAAGCCCACGAAGAACTCGTACGTGTTCTACAACGACCGGCTCCGCAAGAACGCCAAGGGTGTGTGGCAGGTGACCAAGAGCATCTCCGAGCGCGGGAGCGAGGTCTGCCAGCCGTGACGCGCCGAGGAACAGCCCTGGCCATATGCGCCGCCTTGCTGCTCACCGTGCAGGCCGCGCCGGTGGCGTGGGCGGACCGGACGAACACCTCGGGCACCACCAAGGACGCCAAGGGCGGCAAGAACGGCCGCACCATCACCGTGCAGACCAAGGTGCAGACGACCGTCAACGGCGACGCGAAGTCCGCCGCCACCGGCAATCTCTCGTCGGCGGACAGCAACTGGACCCCGCCCGCCTGCTGGTACGAACCCGCCTTCTCCCCCAAGGAGATCGAGAAGACCGTCAAGGCGTGGCGGGGCTTCGGTGACGGTGTCCCGCTCTTCGAGGGGGTCGGGGAGTTCGTCGGCGACTACCTGGACAGCCGTTACAAGGAGGGCAAGCCGTACAAGAACTACAACCTCGACAAGCAGGGCAGGGGGATGTTCTGGGCGGCGGCGGTCAACCCGAACCGCAAGGACGATCCGGAGGCCAGCGCCTGCGACAAGCAGCCCTTCTGGGTCGATGAGGGCGAGACGCCGGACGAGCCGCTCGCCGTGACCCCGCGGATTCTCGCCGAGTACGCGTACGACGAGCTGCCCGTCCCGGAGACCGAGATCAGGATGGCCCCGGAGGGTGAGACCAAGGTCAACCTGCCGACGTGGGCCTGGCTGGACAAGGCGAAGTTCAAGTCGGTATCGGTGACCGCGAGCATTCCGGGGTCGGGGCTCTCCGCGACCACGACCGCGAAGCCTGTCGCGCTCACGATCGACCCCGGGACGCCGGATGCCGAGACGTACCCGGCCTCGGGCGAGTGCCCCCTCGACGGCGACAAGATCGGCAGCCCACGCGCCAGGGGCACGCCTGCGGACACGGAACCGCCGTGCGGTGTGCGGTACCTGCGGTCGTCGGCCAAGGGCGGGGCATACCAGCTGAAGGCCACCCTAACCTGGAAGATCCGCTGGACCAGCTCCGATGGTGACGGCGGCCCCCTTCCGGAGGGGGTCTACGGCGCCTCGCAGGACGTGGTGGTGCGGGAAGTGCAGGCGGTCAACCGGTGAGCGGGTGCCGCCGCCGGCCCGGGCCCGGCTTTCCGCGCGGACGGCTGTTCGGCGCGAGGTAGCAGCCTTTCGAGGGTGCCGCGTCGCGCCGGTGCCGGTGTCGTCATGCCCGGCGGGCGCGGCGGAGGTTCTGGCCCAGGAGGACGCTCGCCACGACCAGGAGCAGGCCGGCCAGCTGCCAGAGGGTCAGTGTCTGGCCCAGGAACAGCAGGCCCGCGAGCGTGGCGACGACCGGGTTGGTGAGGCCGAGGAAGGAGACCGAGGAGGCGGGCAAGCGTTCGATTCCGCGGAACCAGAGGGCGTACGCGAGAGCCGTGCCGATGATGCCGAGGTAGGCGTACCCGGCGACGTTGGCCCCGGTGAAGTGGTCGGGCAGGCCCTCGGCGGTCAGGGCGATGGGGGCCAGGACCAGGCCGCCCGCGGTCAGTTGCCATCCCGTGAGCGCGAGCAGCGAGACCCCTTCCGGGCGGCCCCAGCGCTTGCTGAGGACCACGGCCAGGGCCATCAGCGTCGTGGCCGTCAGCATCGCGGCGATCCCGGCGGCGTCGACCGCCGCGCTGCCGCGCAGGACCAGCAGGGCGACGCCCACGAGACCGACGAGGCCCGCGAGGAGCGTACGGCGGGTGGGCCGCACCTTCAGGACGCCGATCCCGAAGCCCGCCACGAGCAGCGGCATGACGGCGCTGATCGTCGAGGCGACGCCGCCGGGCAGGTGGTAGGCGCCGAAGAAGAGGAGCGGGAAGAACGCCCCGAAGTTGAGCAGTCCGAGCACGGCCGCCTTCCACCACCAGTCGCCGCGCGGCAGCCGCCGGGTGAGCGCGAGCAGGATCAGCCCGGCGGGCAGGGCGCGCAGCGCGGCGGCGAGCAACGGCCGGTCGGGGGGCAGGAGTTCGGTGGTCGTGACGTAGGTCGTGCCCCAGGTGGCGGGGCCGATGCGCGGCGAGCGCGGCGACGCCCGCGGCGGCCTTGACGGAGCCGCGGGGCGCGGCGCCGCCGACCTGCGTACCGCCGCCCCGCGTACCGCCACCCTGCCGGGCACTGCTCCTGCTGCTGATGGTCACGGACATGACGCTTCCCCTCGCTGTTCCCCTGAACGCTGTTATTCTCAACGTTGAGATAAATATGGGCCTCAGGTCCGCGAACGTCAAGTATCTGAACGTTGAGAGATTCGAGGGAGCGGTCGCTGTCATGACGGAGAAGACCGAGAAGGAACCGCCGGCCGGCTCTGGCCCCGACGCCATCGACGAGCTGCGCGGCCAGTGGCGCCGTGAGCGCCCCGACCTCGACCCCGCGCATCTGGACGCGATGGCCCTGGTGGGCCGCATCAAGCGCGCCGACCACCTGCTGAGCAAGGGCATGAAGAAGGTCTTCACCGAGTACGGGCTGGAGTTCGCGGAGTTCGACGTCCTCGCCACCCTGCGCCGCGTCGGCGCCCCGCACGAACTGACCGCGGGCGGCCTCCTCAAGACCGCGATGGTGACCTCCGGCGCCATCACCAACCGCCTCGACAAGCTGGAGCGCAAGGGCCTGATCGAACGCCGCCCCGACCCCACCGACCGCCGCGCCATCCGCGTCCGCCTCACCGAGGCCGGTCTCGACCTGGTCGACCGCACGGTCGTCGACCACATCGCCAACGAGGAACGCATGCTGGCGGCCCTGACCCCCGCCGACCGCAACGCCCTCGACCGGGCGCTGAGCCGTCTGCTGGTGTCCCTCGGGGACACGCACCTGGGCTGAGCGCCCCCGGGCCTCACCACCCGGCCCCACCCCCCGTGAGAGCAACGTTCCCCGCCGGTCACTCCCCGCCACAGGGCCGAAACGCGTGCTCCCTACCTTCGGGAGCGTCGGCAGCGGATGTGGACGTGGATGAGCCGTGGAGGCACGCGATGTGGATCGAGCGGTGGGAGCCGGAGGACGAGAAGTTCTGGAAGGAGGAGGGAGGGGAGCGGGTCGCCCGGCGGAATCTGGCGTTCTCGGTGCTCTCCGAGCACATCGGGTTCTCCGTCTGGAGCCTGTGGTCCGTGATGGTCCTGTTCATGGGCCCGGAGTACGGGATCGACCCGGCCGGAAAGTTCTTCCTGGTGTCCATGGCGACCCTCGTGGGGGCCGTCGTCCGCGTTCCGTACACCTTCGCCGTCGCCCGCTTCGGAGGGCGTAACTGGACCGTCATCGCCGCCTCCCTGCTGCTCCTGCCGACCGTCGCCGCCTTCCTCGTCATGGAGCCGGGGACCTCGTACACCACCTTCATGGTGTGCGCGCTGCTCACCGGTGTCGGCGGCGGCAACTTCGCCTCCAGCATGACCAACATCAACTCCTTCTTCCCGTTGCGCGAGAAGGGCTGGGCGCTCGGGCTCAACGCCGGGGGCGGCAACATCGGCGTACCCGTCGTGCAGCTCGTCGGGCTCGCCGTCATCGGGGCGAGCGGCGGGCCGCGGGTGGTGCTCGGGATCTACATCCCGCTGGTCCTCGTCTCCGTGTTCTGCGCCGCGCGCTACATGGACAGCATCTCGTCCGTGCGCAACGACACCGGGGCCGTCAGGGCCGCCGTGCGCGACGCGCACACGTGGATCATGGCGTTCCTGTACGTGGGGACGTTCGGGTCCTTCATCGGGTACAGCTTCGCCTTCGGGCTCGTCCTCCAGACGCAGTTCGGGCGTACGCCGTTGGAGGCCGCGCAGCTGACCTTCATCGGGCCGCTGCTCGGCTCGCTGATCCGGCCCGTGGGCGGGCGGCTCGCTGACCGGCACGGCGGGGCGCGCATCACCCTCGCCAACTTCGCCGCGATGGGCGCCGCCACCGGCGTCGTCGTGATCGCCTCGGTCAAGGAGTCACTGCCGCTGTTCGTCGGCGCCTTCATCGCCCTGTTCGTGCTCACCGGGCTCGGCAACGGATCGACGTACAAGATGATCCCCGGCATCTTCCAGGCCAAGGCCGAGCGCAAGGGGCTGGCGGGGGAGGAGGCCGCGGCGTACGGGCGGCGGCTGTCCGGGGCCGCGATGGGGCTGATCGCGGCGGTCGGCGCGCTCGGCGGCTCGGCATCAACCTCGCCCTGCGGCAGTCGTTCCAGACGGTGGGGTCGGGCACGGGGGCGTTCGTGGCGTTCCTCGGCTTCTACGCGGTGTGTTCAGGGGTCACCTGGGCCGTATACCTTCGCGGCAAGGCGGTCCGCCGTACGGCCGCAGGGGCCGGTACGGACGTGAAGTCGCAGCTCAGCTACGCCGAGGTGTGACGTAACACGGCGGACATCGCCGCGAACCGGGCCTGTCACGCATCATTGACAGGCTCGGTCGTCCGCCGCCCACGCGCCACGAGCGGGACGAGACGAGACAGCCGAGACGAGACAGACCTATGCACGCGACCCCAGCGAACTCCCCGACCGCGCACGGACCCCTCGCCGGATTCACCGTCGGGGTGACCGCCGCCCGGCGCGCCGACGAGCTGGGCGCGCTGCTCCAGCGGCGCGGCGCCACCGTCCTGCACGCCCCGGCGCTGCGCATCGTGCCGCTCGCCGACGACAGCGAACTCCTCGCGGCGACCAAGCAGCTGATCGACCACGCCCCGGATGTCGTGATCGCCACCACCGCCATCGGGTTCCGCGGCTGGATCGAGGCCGCCGACGGCTGGGGGTACGGCGAGGCGCTCCTCGGCTGCCTGCGCGGCGTCGAACTGCTCGCCCGGGGCCCGAAGGTGAAGGGCGCGGTGCGCGCCGCCGGACTCACCGAGGAGTGGTCGCCGTCGTCGGAGTCGATGACGGAGGTGCTCGACCGGCTGCTCGGCGAGGGCGTCGACGGGCGCCGCATCGCGCTGCAACTGCACGGCGAGCCGCTGCCCGGCTTCGTCGAGGCGCTGCGGGCGGGCGGGGCGGAGGTCGTCGGCGTGCCCGTCTACCGGTGGCTGCCGCCGGAGGACCTCGCGCCCGTGGACCGGCTGCTCGACGCGACGGTGGGGCGGGGCGTCGACGCCCTCACGTTCACCAGCGCGCCCGCCGCCGCCTCGCTGCTGGCCCGCGCCGAGGAGCGCGGCATGGCGGAGGAGTTCCTGGCCGCCCTCGGCCACGACGTGCTGCCCGCCTGCGTGGGGCCCGTGACCGCGCTGCCGCTCCAGTCGCGCGGCGTGGACACCGTGCAGCCCGAGCGCTTCCGGCTCGGCCCCCTCGTCCAGCTGCTCTGCCAGGAACTCCCGGCCCGCGCCAGGGCGCTGCCCATCGCCGGGCACCGGGTGGAGATCCGCGGCCACGCCGTCCTCGTCGACGAGGAGCTGCGGGCCGTGCCGCCCGCCGGCATGGCCCTGCTGCGCGCTCTGGCCCGCCGCCCCGGCTGGGTGGTGGCCCGCGCGAACTGCTGCGCGCGCTGCCCGGCACCGGGCGCGACGAACACGCCGTGGAGACGGCCATGGCGCGGCTGCGCACCTCCCTGGGCGCGCCGAAGCTGATCCAGACGGTGGTCAAGCGGGGGTACCGGCTCGCGATCGACCCGGCCGCGGAGTCCAAGTACGCGGAGTAACAGATGATCTGACGCCGCGTCGGACGCGGGGCGGCGGGAGGGGTTCCGGACCCGCCGGGTGGCGTGCACTGTAGGGGGAGGCGACGGCATTCACTCACCGGTTACCCCCAAGGCGGTGACAGACGCATGGCGTTGGGCATGGCCCCGGCCCCGTACGAGCTGCGATTCGACACCGGGCGGAGCTGCCTGGACCTCGTGGCGACGAACCACCCCGTGGAACGGCTCGACTCCGTCCGCAGACTGCGCGCCTGGCTCACCGGCGCCGGTCTCCTCCCGACGGGCGCGCCGCTCCGTGGCGCGGACCCGGACTGGCTCACCGCGTTCCGTGAACTGCGCGCCCACGTGGCGGAGTTGGTGCTCGGCGAGATCGAGCACCGCCCCGCCGACACCCGCTCTGGAGCACGTCAACGCGCTGGCCGCCGCCGCGCCCCCGGCCCCCCGCCGCCGGTGCGCGCCGCCGACGGCACCCTGGACCGCGCCCTGCGCGACGACCCGGCCTGCGCGCGCTGCTCGCCTGCGGTCGCCAGGGACGCCGTCGACCTGCTCACCCGACCCCGCGGCCCGCGCCCTGCTGCGCCAGTGCGAGGCGACAACTGCCCCCTCGTCTACCTGGACACCTCCCGCGGCCGCCGCCGCCGCTGGTGCTCCAGCGAGGTCTGCGGCAACCGCGAACGGGTGGCCCGCCACCGCCGCCGGGTGGCACTGGCCCGCGCGTGACCGGCGCCCGTCACGGGGTGGTGCGGAGAACCGCCCGCCCGTTGAACACCCCGCACCCCTCGTACGTACCTCCGTCATGAGACCCACCCGACCCGCCCGAAGCGCGGACACCGGAGGCAGACGTGCGCAAGGATTCCGCTGTGGCCGATGAACGACCGCGGCCGCCCCGGCACCGTCTCGGGCGGCCGCAGGGGCCGGACGAGGAACTTGACGCGCGCGCTCTACCGCGAGCACGCGGGACCGCTGCTCGCGTACGTGCTGCGGCTGGTCGCGGGGGACCGGCAGCGCGCCGAGGACGTGGTGCAGGAAACGCTCATCCGTGCCTGGAAGAACGCCGGTCAGCTCAACCGGGCGACCGGCTCGGTACGCCCCTGGCTGGTGACGGTCGCCCGGCGCATCGTCATCGACGGCCACCGCAGCCGGCAGGCCCGGCCGCAGGAGGTCGATCCGTCGCCGCTGGAGGTCATCCCCGCGGAGGACGAGATCGACAAGGCACTGTGGCTGATGACGCTCTCCGACGCCCTGGAGGACCTGACTCCCGCGCACCGGGAGGTACTTGTCGAAACGTACTTCAAAGGGCGTACGGTCAACGAGGCGGCCGCGACGCTGGGCATTCCCAGCGGTACGGTCCGTTCACGGGTCTTCTACGCGCTTCGCTCGATGAAGCTCGCACTGGAGGAGCGGGGGGTGAAGGCATGACCGGGTCCTACGGCCACCCATACGACCCATACGACCACCACGGCGGGTGGCAGGACGGCACCGTCCACGAGGCCGTCGGTGCCTACGCCCTGGGCGTCCTGGACGAGGCGGAGAACGCCTGGTTCGAGGCGCACCTCGCGGGCTGCGAGCCCTGCGCGCGGCACCTGGAGGAGTTCTCCGCCGTGGAGCCGATGCTGGCCGCGCTCGCCGACCTCCCGGGCGGGCGCGGCGCACCGGAGGCCGGCGAACCGCTCGCCGCGCGCCCCGGCCCGCGGTTCGCGACCGCCTCTTCGGGCGAGGTGTCGCGCACGCGCGAGCGGCGGCGCAGGCGCGGCCTGCTCCTGGTCGCGGCGGCGGACGCGCTGATCGTCGGCGGCCCGCTCACCGTCCTCGCGGTGATCGGCGACGGCGACAGCGGCCCGCGGGACCTCGCCGCGGACCCGCACCCCACCAGCCCCGCCGAGGACGCCTTCTTCCACCACATGGAGGAGAAGAGGGAGGCCACCGACCCGGCGACCAAGGTCAGCGCCACCGTCGGCACGGAGAAGAAGGCCTGGGGCACCCACGCCGTCCTGGAGCTGAAGAACGTCAAGGGCCCGCTCAAGTGCTCCCTCGTCGCGGTCGGCAAGGACGGCACGAAGGAGACGGTCACCAGCTGGTCCGTGCCCAGGTGGGGCTACGGCATCAAGGACAGTCCGAACAAGTGGGCGCGCGGACCTCTGTACGTCCACGGGGGCGCCGCCATGGACCGCAACGACATCGACCACTTCGAGGTGACGACCTTCGACGGCGACCGCCTGGTCGAGGTCGACGCATAAGCGCGGCCAGGTGCACAAGCACGGTCCCTTTCGCGTACGGTGGACGGCTGCTCAACAGGGGCAGCAGCACGCTTGAAAGGGGCCTCGGTGGCCGACGTGAACGCAGTGAGGCCGCCAGGCACACGCGACCGAGAGATCAGCGTCGAACAGGACCATCTCGACCAGGTCTACCGACGCCTCGAGGAGAAGATCCACGAGGCCGAGTTCCTGATGAACGACGCCGCGCAGCGCTCCCAGGTCGGTACGCCGGGCGCGCTCGCCGAGCGTGACGCGCAGGTCTTCCGCGCCGGCGTCCATCTCAACCGGCTCAACAACGAGTTCGAGGACTTCCTCTTCGGCCGCATCGACCTGCTCCGGGGCAAGGACGGCAAGAAGGGCCCCGACGGCGCGTACACGGCCGTGGAGCCCGCCGAGGGCGCCATCACGGAGAACAACACGGCCGAGATCGCCGAGACGCTGCACATCGGCCGCATCGGCGTCCTCGACGCGGACTACTCCCCGCTCGTCATCGACTGGCGCGCGCCCGCCGCCGCGCCCTTCTACCGCTCGACGCCGGTCGACCCCGGCCGGGTCGTGCGCCGCCGCGTCATCCGCTCCAAGGGCCGCAAGGTCCTCGGCGTGGAGGACGACCTGATGCGCCCGGAGATCACCGCCTACCTCGACGGCGAACAGCTGCCGGTGATCGGTGACGGTGCGCTGATGGCCGCGCTCGGGCAGGCCCGCAGCCACACGATGCGGGACATCGTGGCGTCCATCCAGGCCGAGCAGGACATGGTGATCCGCGCGCCCGCCGCGTCCGTGACGTACGTGGAGGGCGGCCCCGGCACCGGCAAGACGGCGGTGGCGCTGCACCGCGCCGCCTACCTCCTCTACCAGGACCGCCGCCGGTACGCGGGCGGCATCCTCATCGTCTCCCCGACCCCGCTCCTGGTCGCCTACACCGAGGGCGTCCTGCCCTCCCTCGGCGAGGAGGGCCAGGTGGCGATCCGCGCGGTCGGCTCCCTGGTGGACGGCGTCGAGGCCACGGTCTACGACTCCCCGGCGGTGGCCCGCGTCAAGGGCTCCTCGCGGATGCTGCACGTGCTGCGCAAGGCGGCCCGGGGCGCGCTGGAGGGCGTACAGGCCAGGCCCAAGGCCCCCCAGCGACGAGCAGCTGACCTTCGGCGACGACCCCGAGCCGGAGCCCGGGGCGTCCCAGGCGGCCGAGGGCGCCCCCACCCGCCTGCGCGTCGTCGCCTTCGGCCGCGCCTCGAACTGGACGCCGAGCAGCTGAACCGCATCCGCCGCAACGCCCTCGGCGGCACCGCCCCCGTCAACCTGCTGCGCCCGCGCGCCCGCAAGCTCCTCCTGGACGCCCTGTGGTCGCAGTCCGGGGCCGCCGGCCGCCACTCCGATCCGGAACTCGCCGCCGAGCTGCGCTCCTCCTTCGACGACGACATCACCTCCGAGGACGACTTCATCCGCTTCCTGGACGCCTGGTGGCCGGAGCTGACCCCGCGCGCGGTGCTGGCCGCGATGGGCGACGAGCGGCGCCTGGCCCGCTGGGCCCGCCGCGCCCTGAACCCCGGCGAGGTCCGCAAGGTCGCCCGGTCCCTCAGGCGGGACGCCCTGTCCGTGCACGACGTGGCGCTCCTCGACGAACTCCAGGCGATCCTCGGCACGCCGCACCGGCCCAGGAAGAAGCGCGAACTGGACCCCCTCGACCTGCTCACCGGCCTCGAAGAGCTGATGCCGCAGCGCGAGGAGACCCAGCGCGAGCGCGCCGAACGCCTGGCGGCGGAGCGCACCGAGTACGCCCACGTCATCGTCGACGAGGCGCAGGACCTCACCCCCATGCAGTGGCGCATGGTCGGCCGCCGCGGCCGGCACGCCACCTGGACGGTCGTCGGCGACCCCGCGCAGTCCTCGTGGTCCGACCCCGACGAGGCGGCCGAGGCCCGTGACGAGGCCCTCGGCTCCCGCCCGCGCCGCCGCTTCACCCTCACCGTGAACTACCGCAACCCGGCCGAGATCGCCGAGGTGGCCGCCAAGGTCCTGGCGCTCGCGCTGCCGCGCGCCGAGTCGCCCTCCGCGGTCCGCTCGACCGGCGTGGAGCCCCGCTTCTGCGTCGTGCGCGACGAGGACCTCGGCGCGTCCGTACGGGAGGAGGCGGCGCTGCTCCTGGAGCGGGTGAGCGGCACGGTCGGCGTGGTCGTCGCGATGAACCGCCGCGACCAGGCGGCCCGCTGGCTGGCCGGGCTCGGCGAGCGCGTGGTGGCGCTCGGCAGCCTGGAGGCCAAGGGCCTGGAGTACGACGCCACGGTCGTCGTCTCGCCCGCGGAGATCGCCGACGAGTCCCCGGCGGGCCTGCGGGTCCTGTACGTGGCGCTGACGCGCGCCACGCAGCAGCTCACGGTCCTGTCGGGCGAGCGGGACGACCCGGACGGGGACGGGGTGCCGGACCTGCTCCGGGATTGAGTTCCCGGCACTTCCCGGGACGGGAATTGCCTTACGGGGATCGTTTGTTACCTTGGATGTGGCACCGGCCCGATCCAAGCCCCCGGGCCCAACCTTCGTCGCTACGAGCGACCACTTGCCGCGAGGCGAGCATGGCGGGTCGGTGTCATGAACGGATGAGAGAGGCCCACGTCACCACGTGACGTGGGCCTCTTTCTGTTTTCCACAACTTCTCGTATGGTGGAAACAAGTTTCCGAAATCGCGCCCCCGTGCGGTGTGCCGCCCGGTGAACAAAACGTTCTCAATCCGGGGCGGCTACCACGTACCCGGCGGTAGGTGCGACCATCGGACGGCAAGAGCTACACGGTGAAAGCAGAGGAAGTCGGCCATGGCAACGGCGCCCAGCGTCTCCTACTCGATGACGGTCCGGCTGGAGGTGCCCGCGAGCGGAACCGCGGTCTCCCAGCTCACCACGGCCGTCGAGTCATCCGGGGGCTCGGTCACCGGCCTCGACGTCACGGCCTCCGGCCACGAGATGCTGCGGATCGACGTGACGATCGCGGCGTCCTCCACCACGCACGCCGACGAGATCGTCGAGCAGCTGCGCACGATCGAGGGCGTGACCCTCGGCAAGGTCTCCGACCGGACCTTCCTGATGCACCTCGGCGGCAAGATCGAGATGGCGTCCAAGCACCCCATCAGGAACCGTGACGACCTCTCCATGATCTACACCCCGGGTGTCGCCCGGGTCTGCATGGCGATCGCCGAGAACCCCGAGGACGCGCGCCGCCTGACCATCAAGCGCAACTCCGTTGCGGTCGTAACGGACGGCTCGGCCGTCCTCGGCCTCGGCAACATCGGCCCGAAGGCCGCGCTGCCGGTCATGGAGGGCAAGGCGGCCCTCTTCAAGCGCTTCGCCGGCATCGACGCCTGGCCGCTGTGCCTGGACACCCAGGACACCGACGCCATCGTCGAGATCGTCAAGGCGATCGCCCCCGGCTTCGCGGGCATCAACCTCGAGGACATCTCCGCGCCGCGCTGCTTCGAGATCGAGGCACGGCTGCGCGAGGCCCTGGACATCCCCGTCTTCCACGACGACCAGCACGGCACCGCGATCGTCGTCCTCGCCGCCCTCACCAACGCCCTGCGCGTGGTGGGCAAGGGCATCGGCGACGTGCGCGTGGTCATGTCGGGCGCCGGCGCGGCCGGTACGGCCATCCTGAAGCTGCTGCTCGCGGCGGGCGTCAAGAACGCCGTGGTGGCCGACATCCACGGCGTCGTGCACGCCGACCGCGAGGACCTGGTCTCGCACGACGTGGACTCGCCGCTGCGCTGGATCGCCGACAACACCAACCCCGAGGGCCTCACGGGCACCCTCAAGGAGGCCGTGGTCGGCGCCGACGTCTTCATCGGCGTCTCGGCCCCGAACGTGCTCAACGGCGACGACGTCGCGGCCATGGCCGACGGCGCCATCGTGTTCGCGCTCGCGAACCCGGACCCCGAGGTGGACCCGGCGATCGCCCGTCAGACGGCGGAGGTCGTGGCCACCGGCCGCTCGGACTTCCCGAACCAGATCAACAACGTCCTGGTCTTCCCGGGCGTCTTCCGCGGCCTGCTCGACGCCCAGTCGCGTACGGTCAACACGGAGATGATGCTGGCCGCCGCGGGCGCCCTCGCCGACGTCGTCGCCGAGGACGAGCTGAACCGGAACTACATCATTCCGAGCGTCTTCAACGACAAGGTCGCGGGCGCCGTGGCCGGTGCGGTGCGCACCGCGGCGAAGGCCGCGGGGGCCACTGTGACGGGTCCCACGTCCGCCTGACCCTCGGCGCGTCGCGGGGCGCGGGCCCCTAAACGCCCCTTTAGGGTGGCGGACCATGGGCTCTGCGGCCCTTCGGAGGGTGCCGGATTGGCTTTCCCGCCGCAGGTGGGGGCAGGATGCGTAATCGGGCGCGAGGGTCTGACGTAAGACCCGGGTCCGGGGACTGTCCGAGGACCCTGGCAGCATCGGCTTCGATCACGCCTCAACGGCAAAAGAACACGGGAGTACAAACATGAACCGCAGTGAGCTGGTGGCCGCGCTGGCCGACCGCGCCGAGGTGACCCGCAAGGACGCCGACGCCGTGCTGGCCGCGTTCGCCGAGACCGTCGGCGAGATCGTTGCCAAGGGCGACGAGAAGGTCACCATCCCCGGCTTCCTGACCTTCGAGCGCACCCACCGTGCCGCTCGCACCGCCCGTAACCCGCAGACCGGCGAGCCGATCAACATCCCGGCCGGTTACAGCGTCAAGGTTTCGGCTGGTTCCAAGCTGAAGGAAGCGGCCAAGGGGAAGTAAAGACCCTGAGCAGCTGAAAGGGGCGTCACCCACCGGGTGACCGCCCCTTTTTTTCAGGTTTTCAGGTTCTCAGGTGCCGCAGACGCCTACAGCGCCGCCTTGCCGTTCGGCAGCTCGACCTTCGCGCCGAGCTCCTGGAGCTTGTCCATGAAGTTCTCGTAGCCGCGGTTGATCAGGTCGATGCCGTGGACGCGGGAGGTGCCCTGGGCCGCGAGAGCGGCGATCAGGTACGAGAAGCCGCCGCGCAGGTCGGGGATGACCAGATCGGCGCCCTGGAGCTTCGTGGGGCCGCTGACGACCGCCGAGTGCAGGAAGTTGCGCTGGCCGAAGCGGCAGTCGGAGCCGCCGAGGCACTCGCGGTAGAGCTGGATGTGCGCGCCCATCTGGTTGAGCGCGGAGGTGAAGCCGAGCCGCGACTCGTAGACCGTCTCGTGGACGATGGACAGGCCCGCGGCCTGCGTCAGCGCCACGACCAGCGGCTGCTGCCAGTCGGTCTGGAAGCCGGGGTGCACGTCCGTCTCCAGGGCGATCGCGTTGAGCGAGCCGCCCGGGTGCCAGAAGCGGATGCCCTCGTCGTCGATCTCGAAGGCACCGCCCACCTTCCGGTAGGTGTTCAGGAACGTCATCATCGAGCGCTGCTGGGCGCCGCGGACGTAGATGTTGCCTTCGGTCGCCAGGGCCGCGGAAGCCCAGGAGGCGGCCTCCAGGCGGTCCGAGAGGGCGTGGTGGTTGTAGCCGCCGAGGCTGTCGACACCGGTGATCCGTATGGTCCGGTCGGTGTCCATGGCGATGATCGCGCCCATTTTCTGCAGGACGCAGATCAGGTCCTCGATCTCCGGCTCCACCGCGGCGTTGGAGAGCTCGGTCACACCCTCCGCGAGGACGGCGGTGAGCAGGACCTGCTCGGTGGCGCCCACGGACGGGTACGGCAGGCGGATCTTGGTGCCGCGCAGGCGCTGCGGGGCCTCCAGGTACTGGCCGTCGGCGCGCTTCTCGATGGTGGCGCCGAACTGGCGCAGCACCTCGAAGTGGAAGTCGATCGGCCGGCCGCCGATGTCGCAGCCGCCGAGGCCGGGGATGAAGGCGTGCCCGAGGCGGTGCAGGAGCGGCCCGCAGAAGAGGATCGGAATCCGCGACGACCCGGCGTGGGCGTCGATGTCGGCGACGTTGGCGCTCTCCACGTGCGACGGGTCCAGGATCAGCTCGCCCGGCTCCTCACCGGGGCGGACCGTCACGCCGTGCAGCTGGAGCAGGCCGCGTACGACACGCACGTCGCGAATGTCCGGGACATTGCGCAGCCGGCTCGGAGCGCTGCCGAGCAGCGCGGCAACCATGGCCTTGGGCACGAGGTTCTTCGCGCCGCGGACACGGATCTCGCCCTCCAGCGGGGTTCCGCCGTGGACAAGCAGTACATCGTCAATGCCGGTGACGGTCATGAATCTCGCGTTCCGATTGGATGGACGGGGGAACAAGGGGCAAGCGTAATGGCCGCGTACCCCCCTTCCGTAAGGCCAAGGGGGCGCAGAACAGGTCATGAGTTCGCCACAACACGAACCGTGCGGAACCGGACACTCCGGGTCACCGGCCCAGGCCGTGCGCTCCGGTCGCTCTCATGCGCCCTGAACTGCACCGGCTCACGTACGGCCATTACCTCCCCGCCCGCGGCGAAGATGCGGGATCATGTGGTCCATGACCGAGGTGTCCTCGCTCACAGGGCGGCTGCTCGTGGCCACGCCGACCCTGGCGGACCCCAACTTCGACCGTGCGGTGGTGCTGCTCCTCGACCACGACGAGGAGGGCTCGCTCGGCGTGGTCCTGAACCGCCCCACGCCCGGTGGACGTCGCCGACATCCTGGAGGGCTGGGGCGAGCTGGCCGGGCCCCGGGCGTCGTCTTCCAGGGCGGCCCCGTCTCGCTGGACTCGGCGCTCGGCGTCGCGGTGATCCCCGGCGAGGAGGGCACGCCGTCCGGCATCCGCTACCGCACCGGCCGCGTCGACCCCGTGGGCTTTCGCCGGGTGCACGGCGCGATCGGCCTCGTCGACCTGGAGGCCCCGCCGGAGCTGCTCTCCCCGGCCCTCGGCAGCCTGCGGATCTTCGCGGGGTACTCGGGGTGGGGGCCCGGCCAGCTGGAGAAGGAGCTGGAGGACGGCGCCTGGTACGTGGTCGAGTCCGAGCCGGGGGACGTCTCCTCGCCGGACCCGGAGCGGCTGTGGCGGGCGGTGCTCAGACGCCAGCGCAGTGAGCTGGCGATGGTGGCGACCTATCCGGACGATCCGTCGCTGAACTGACCGGCGTCCGCCAGGTACCGCTCGGCGAGCGGGTGCGCGTCCCGCGCCGGGACCACGAGGCGCACGGCGACGGGCGGCGCGTTCTTCAGGCGTACGTAGCGCAGGGCCGGGTGGGGGTGCCTGCGGGCCACCGGTTCCGGGGCGATGCCCACGCCGTGGCCGAGGCGACCGCCTCCAGCCACTCGTCGAAGTTGTGGGCGGTGCAGGCGAGCCGCGGGCGGCGGCCCTCGGGCCACAGGTCGGGGGTGGTCGTGCCGGTGACGGTGTTGACGACCAGGGGGTGGTCGGCGAGTTCCGCCCAGTCCACGACGCGGCGCCCCGCGAGCGCGGGCGTGTCACGGGCGAGGACGGCGACGCGCGGCTCGTGCAGCAGGAGGCGTGAGCGCACCGCGTCACCGGGCGGCAGGTCGCCGCGGACGACCGCGATGTCGCAGGCGCCCGTCAGCAGGCCCGCGAGCGGGGCGTCGCCGCGCACCAGGCGCACGCCCGCCCCGGTGGCCGCCTTGAAGCCGGTGGCGAGGGCCGCGCAGGCCTCGGGCAGCAGAGAGGTGAAGCCGAGGCGCAGCACGGGCGGCTCGGCTCCGGCGGCGGTGCGCAGGGTGCCGTCCAGCCGGGCGCAGCAGCGGCGCGACGGTCGTCCCGCAGCCGCCGCCCGGCCCCGGTGAGCGCGACCCGCCGTGTGGTCCGGTCGAGGAGCCGCACCCCGAGGCTCTCCTCCAGGGCGCGCACGGCCCGGGTGAGCGCGGGCTGACCGGTGCGCAGCAGGGCGGCGGCGTGCGTGAAGCTCAGCTCGTCGGCGACCGCGAGGAAGGCGCGCAGGTGCCGCAGCTCGATGCCGTCCAGGGGCTCCCGGAGCCGTACGTCATTCATGCCGCCCCAGCATAAATGCGCGTCGTCCGGCATTTCCCCCGGGATGCGGAGGCTGCCTACGTTTCCCTCGCCCGGCAGGACCGACGAGGAGGACGAGGGAGTTGAGCGGCGTGCGCAAAGTGTGGTTGCTGATGGTGGGGGCCTTCACCCTGGGGCTCGACGCCTATGTGATGGCGGGGCTGCTGCCGGTCGTCGCGGGGGACCTGGGGGCGACCGTCTCGCTCGCGGGGCAGATGGTCACCGTCTTCACCCTCGCGTACGCGGCGAGCGCGCCGCTCGTCGCCGGGCTGCTGTCCGGCGTACGGCCCCGCGCGCTGCTCCTCGCCGCGCTCGCCGTCTTCACCCTCGGCAACGGCCTCACCGCGCTGGCGCCCGCCTCGGCGCGCTGCTCGCGGCCGCGCGCGGTGGCGGGGGCCGGTGCCGGGGTCTACTCCGCGCTCTCCACGGCGGCCGCCGCCTCGCTGGCGGGACCGGAGCGGCGCGGCGGCGCTCGCGCTGGTGATGGGCGGGATGAGTTCGGGCACGGTCCTCGGCGTCCCGCTGGGCGTGCTGCTCGCCGGACACACGTCGTGGCGGGCCACGATGTGGCTGGTGACGGGGCTCGGCGCGGTCGCGCTCGTGGGCCTCGCGGTGGGGCTGCCGGAGGTGCCCGCCGAGCCGCCGGTCCCGATGCGGGCGCGGCTCGGGGCGCTCGCCGACCGGAAGGTGCTGCCCGTCGTGGGCCTCTCCTTCCTCGGCGCGGTGGCGAGCCTCGGCCTCTACACCTACCTCGCGCCCGTCCTCCACTCCTCCGGTGGTGTGGGCGAGGGCCAGGTGGCGCCGTACCTGTGGGCGTGGGGGATAGGCGGGGTGCTCGGCAGTGTGCTCGCCGGGCCGCTGGTGGACCGCACCGGCCGGGTCACGCTCCTGGTGACGGTGATCGTCGCCACCCTCGTCGTCGCGATGGGTGCCTTGCCGCTGCTCGGTGCCGCCGCCTTCCCCGCGCTCGTCGTCTGGGGTGCCGCGGGGTGGGCGTTCCAGGTGCCGCAGCAGCATCGGTTGCTCGCCCTGCGCGCTGAGCGCGGCACGGTGGCTCTCGCGCTGAACAACTCCGCGCTTTACCTGGGCAGTGCGGTGGGCTCCGCCTTGGCGGGGCTCGCTCTTTCGGTGGGTCTCGCTGCCCGTGCGTTGCCTTGGGCGGCGGCGGGGGTGGCTTTGGTGGGGCTCGTCCTGCATGTGTCCGCTGCGCGGGGCCGGGCGGGTGGGGGCGGCTCCTGTGGCGTGCGGGTCGTGGGGGTTTGGCGCGCAGTTCCCCGCGCCTGAGGGGCGCTGTGGTGTGGGCTGGTTTTTTGTCTGCGGGGCGTGGGGGCTGGGCGCGCAGTTCCCCGCGCCTTCAGGGGCGCGGGGAACTGCGCGAGCAACCCCCACGGGCCGCACGATGCGAACGACGGGATGCCGCGCGCGTGAGTACCCTTGGCCCTTATGAGCACTCTTGAGCCCGAGCCCGAGCGCGGGGCAGGTACGGGGACCCTCGTAGAGCCGACGCCGCAGGTGTCGCACGGTGACGGCGACCACGAGCGCTACGCGCACTACGTCCAGAAGGACAAGATCATGGCGAGTGCGCTCGACGGCACGCCCGTCGTCGCGCTCTGCGGCAAGGTGTGGGTCCCCGGCCGCGACCCGAAGAAGTACCCCGTCTGTCCCATGTGCAAGGAGATCTACGAGTCCATGGGCGCCGGCGGTGACAAGGACAAGGGCGGCAAGGACGGCAAGGGCGGCAAGAAGTAGCCCCCTCTTCACTCCCCTTTCCGTCCGCCGTGTGACCCTTCGCTTCAGGGGCGTTGCGTGTACCGCAACGCCCCTTTTGCGTGGCGCGCTCGCGTGACAGCCTTACCCGGCATGACCCTTGAGCAGCTCATCCCGGCGCCCGCACGCGCCGAGGCCGTGCCTGGTTCCTCCTTCGTCGCCGGTCCCGCCACCACCCTGTGGGCGGGCCCCGGCACCGAGTCCACCGAACGCTGGCTGCGCGCCACCCTCGGCGCCGCGCTCGGGCTCCCGCTCACCCCCGGCGCCGAGGGCGCCGGGCGCTCCGTGGTCCTGCTCGTCGACGCCTCCCTGGAGCCGGAGGCGTACCGGCTCACCCTCGACGAGGCCCGCGTCGAGATCCGCGGCGGCGCGGCCCCCGGCGTCTTCTGGGGCGCCCAGACCCTCCGCCAGCTCTTCGGCCCCGACGCCTTCCGGCGCGCGCACCTGCGGCCGGGTACCCCGTACTCGCTGCCCGCGTGCGTCATCGAGGACGCGCCCCGCTTCGGCTGGCGCGGCATGATGCTCGACGTGGCCCGGCACTTCATGCCGAAGGATGGCGTCCTGCGCTACCTCGACCTGCTCGCCGCCCACAAGCTCAACGTCTTCCACTTCCACCTCACCGACGACCAGGGCTGGCGCGTGGAGATCAAGCGCCACCCGAGGCTCACCGAGGCCGGCTCCTGGCGGGCGCGCTCCAAGTGGGGCCACCGCAACTCGCCGCTGTGGGAGGAGCGTCCGCACGGCGGCTTCTACACGCAGGACGACATCCGCGAGATCGTCGCGTACGCGGACTCCCTGCACATCACCGTCGTCCCCGAGATCGACGTCCCGGGCCACTCACAGGCCGCCATCAGCGCCTACCCGCACCTCGGCAGCACCGACGTCGTCGACACGCGGGCGCTCACAGTCTGGGACACCTGGGGCGTCAGCAAGAACGTCCTCGCGCCCACCGAGGACGTACTCCGTTTCTACGAAGGTGTCTTCGAGGAGATCCTCGACCTCTTCCCGTCCACTTTCGTCCACGTCGGCGGCGACGAGTGCCCCAAGGACCAGTGGAAGGCCTCGGCCGCCGCGCAGGCCCGCATCAAGGAGCTGGGGGTGGAGGGTGAGGACGGGCTCCAGAGCTGGTTCATCCGGCACTTCGACACCTGGCTCACCGCCCGCGGGCGGCGGCTCATCGGCTGGGACGAGATCCTGGAGGGCGGCCTCGCCGAAGGCGCCGCCGTCTCCTCCTGGCGCGGCTACCGGGGCGGCATCGCCGCCGCCAAGGCGGGCCACGACGTCGTCATGTGCCCCGAGCAGCACGTCTACTTGGACCACCGGCAGGACGGCGGCCCCGACGAGCCGATGCCCATCGGATTCGTCCGCACGCTCGAAGACGTCTACCGCTTCGAACCCGTCCCCGCGGAGCTGACGGAGGAGGAGGCCACCCACGTACTCGGCACCCAGGCCAACGTCTGGACCGAGGTGATGGAGAACCAGGACCGCGTCGACTACCAGGTGTTCCCGCGCCTGGCCGCCTTCTGCGAGGTGGCCTGGCGCAGGCTCCCCGCCCCGGCCGAGCGGGACTTCGCCGGCTTCGAGCGGCGCATGACGGCCCATTACGCGCGCCTCGACGCCCTCGGCGTCGACTACCGCCCCCCGGCGGCCCGCTGCCCCGGCAGCGGCGGCCGGCCCCCGAAGGGCTGACGAACGCCGACCTCGGCCGCCCGATCGAGGGGCCGCCCCCGAACGTGTGAGGGTCCGTCCGGGTGCGTGAAACCGGTGGTCCGCGTTCCGGTCGCGGGCCGCCGTAAGCCGTGCGAAAACGGCATATCCCCCTGGTCCGGGGACGAATGCCTCCTAGCGGACCCCCGCGTCGGGCCCCTGCGAAGATGTGCCAGAGTTGCCACGTCCGGGTTGGGAGCACGTACCGTACGGCGGAACAGGCGTAACGGCGACACGTCGCGGACGGCGAGCACTTCACGTACGCGTCGTAGGTGAAGTACGCGGCCGGGCATCGGGAAGGGGCAGCCGGTTTGACCACGCACGTACCGCAGGCGGCACAGACACCGCGGTCGGTGAAGCTGCCCGCCACGCTCGACGAGGCCGTGGCGGCGCTCACCGCCATGCCCGCCGCCGTGCCCGTCGCCGGCGGCACGGACCTGATGACCTCCGTCAACTCGGGACAGCTGCGCCCCGCCGCCCTCGTCGGCCTCGGCCGCATCAGCGAGATCCGCGGCTGGCAGTACCAGGACGGCCACGCCCTGCTCGGCGCCGGCCTCACCCACGCCCGCATGGGCGCCCCGACTTCGCCGCGCTGATCCCCGCCCTGGCCGCCGCCGCGCGCGCCGCGGGACCGCCCCAGATCCGCAACGCGGGCACCCTCGGCGGCAACATCGCCTCGGCCGCGCCGACCGGCGACGCGCTGCCCGTCCTCGCCGCCCTCGAAGCCGTCCTGATCATCGCGGGACCCGGTGGCGCCCGCCGCGAGCTCCCCGTGTCGCACCTGCTCGCGGGCGTGGAGATGCTCCGCCCCGGCGAGCTGATCGGCTTCGTGCGCGTGCCGTTGCTGCACGCCCCCCAGGTCTTCCTCAAGGCGACCGGGCGCACCGGCCCGGGCCGGGCCACCGCGTCCGTGGCGCTGGTCCTCGACCCCGCCCGGCGCGGCGTGCGCTGCGCGGTCGGCGCCATCGCGCCCATGCCGCTGCGGCCCCTGGAGGCCGAGCAGTGGGTGGCCTCCCTCATCGACTGGGACGGCGAGCGCGGCAGCCTCGTCCCGGAGGCGGTCACCGCCTTCGGCGAGTACGTCGCCGCCGCCTGCATCCCCGACCAGCCCCCGGCGGCCGACGGCACCGAACAGCCGCTGACGCCCGCCGTACTGCACCTGCGGCGCACCGTCGCCGCGCTGGCCCGACGAGCACTGGGGAGGGCGCTGTCGTGAGCGACGACCAGAACACCCACAACGGCGGCGGCTGGCAGCCGCATCCGCAGGGCGAGTACGACTCGGACGCCACGGCGTTCGTGCAGCTCCCCGAGGGCATGCTCGACACCCCGCTCGCCGCGCCGGGCCACGGCTATGTGCCGCCGCAGATAACGGTCACCCCGACCACGTCCGACGCCACCGACCCGGCCGCGACCGGCGCGTGGGTCCTGCCGCCCGAGGTGACGGGCGTGACGGGCGGCGGTCCGACGGTGAGCTGGCCCGACGCGGGCACGGCCCAGCAGCCCCACGCCCCTCAGCAGGAGCAGCAGCACCACGGCTACGACCCCCGGGCGACCGGGCAGTGGAGCTTCACCGACGGCGAGGCGGCGGAGCGGCAGGCGTACGGACAGGGGTACGAGCAGCAGGGCCAGGGGTACGAGCAGCAGGGCTACGACCCCGGCTACGGACAGCAGTACGGGCAGGGCGTCGCCGCGCCCTCCTCCGACGTCACCGGGCAGTGGTCGATCCCGGTCGCCGGTGGTGATCTGCCGGACGAGTCGGGCGAGTACACGGCGTCCGCGCTCGGCGGCGACCTGGCCTACCCGGCGCGTACGCAGTCGAACGTCTGGGCCGGGGGCACCCTTCCGCCCGCGACCCTGCCCGGGGGCGCGCCCGCGCCGTGGGCGACGGGCGCGGGCGTCGGCGCGCCCTGGGGCACGCCGCCCCAGGAGGCCGCGCAGCAGCTCGAGGAAGCCGCGCAGCAGCTGTATGAGGCCGCGCACCAGGTTCAGGAGGCTCCGGAGCACGCGGAGGCCCCGCAGTCGGAGCCGGAGCCGGGCGAGAGCCGGTTCGAGCGGACGACGCTGCTGCGGGCGGTCGCGTGCCGCCCCGGGGCAGTCGGGGGCCGAGGCGGCACGGGCCGCGGAGGCTGCGCAGGCCGTCGAAGCCGCCCGGGACGCCGTCGAGACCGCTCAGGAGGCCGCCGAAGCCGCGGAGATCGCGGACGTCCTGGAGTCCTCGGAGCCGACGGAGGAGTTCGAGGCGGCCGGGGAGGCCGTCGAGGAGGAGGCCGGGCAAGAGGCTCAGCAGGGCGACGCGCCCGAGGCCGCCGCGGAACCCGAGCCGGAAGAGACGGCCGCCGAGGTCGTCGAGGTCGTCGAGACCACCGAGCCGGGCGACACGGACGACGCGACGCCAGAGGCGGCAGCAGAGACGGCGACGGAGACCGCAGAGGCATCGGCAGAGGCAACGGCCGACCCGGTCGACCCGGCCGAGGCGCCCGAGGCCGAAGACGCCCCCGTCATCGCCCCCAACCCCCACCACGACGACCACCCCCTCGGCTCCTACGTCCTGCGCGTCAACGGCACCGACCGCCCCGTCACCGACGCCTGGATCGGCGAGTCCCTGCTCTACGTCCTGCGGGAGCGGCTCGGCCTCGCGGGCGCCAAGGACGGCTGCTCGCAAGGCGAGTGCGGGGCCTGCAACGTCCAGGTGGACGGCCGTCTCGTCGCCTCCTGCCTGGTGCCCGCCGCCACCACCGCGGGCAGCGAGATCCGCACCGTCGAGGGCCTGGCCGCCGACGGGCGGCCCTCCGACGTCCAGCGCGCGCTCGCCGCGTGCGGCGCGGTGCAGTGCGGCTTCTGCGTGCCGGGCATGGCGATGACCGTGCACGACCTCCTGGAGGCAACCCCGCCCCCAGCGAGCTGGAGACCCGCCGCGCGCTCTGCGGCAATCTGTGCCGCTGCTCGGGCTACCGGGGCGTGCTCGACGCCGTGCGCGAGGTCGTCGCCGAGCGGCAGGCGTCCGCCGCCGCCGAAACGGCCGCCGCGCAGGACGAGCGGGCCGACGAGGCCCGCATCCCGCACCAGGCACCCCCGGGCGCGGGCGGCGTCCACCAGACCGCGTACGAGGACGGAGGCCAGGCGTGAGCGACGAGACCACCACCGTGACCGCGCCGGGCGCCGAGGTGCCGCCGCACGGCATCGGCGCGTCCCTGCCGCCGGCGGAGTGCCGCGCCAAGACCGAGGGCACCTTCCCCTACGCCTCCGACCTGTGGGCCGAGGGCCTGCTGTGGGCGGCGGTGCTGCGGTCCCCAGTACGCGCACGCCCGCATCGTCTCCATCGACACCAGCCACGCCCTGGAGATGCAGGGCGAGCACGCCGTCATCACCACGAGGACGTGCCCGGTGACGCGCTGCACGGCCGCCGGACGCCGGACCGGCCGGTCTTCGCCTCCGACGTCGTACGCCACCACGGCGAGCCCATCGCCGCCGTGGCCGCCGACCACCCCGACACGGCGCGCATGGCCGCCGCCGCCGTCATCGTCGAGTACGAGGTCCTTGAGCCGGTCACCGACCCGGAGAAGGCCTTCGAGGCCGAACCGCTGCACCCCGACGGCAACTTGATCCGCCACATCCCGCTGCGGCACGGCGACCCGGAGGCGGTGGGCGAACTCGTCGTCGAGGGGCTGTACCGCATCGGCCGCCAGGACCCGGCGCCCATCGGCGCGGAGGCCGGGCTCGCGGTGCCGCGCCCCGACGGGGGAGTGGAGCTGTACGTCGCCTCCACCGACCCGCACGCCGACCGCGACCGGGCCGCCGCCTGCTACGGCCTGCCCGCCGAGCAGGTCAAGGTCGTCGTCACGGGCGTCCCGGGCGCCACCGCCGACCGCGAGGACGCGAGCTTCCAACTCCCGCTCGGTCTGCTCGCGTTGCGGACCGGCTGCCCCGTCAAGCTCACCGCGACCCGCGAGGAGTCCTTCCTCGGCCACGCCCACCGCCACCCCACCCTGCTGCGCTACCGCCACCACGCGGACGCCGAGGGCCGCCTGGTGAAGGTGGAGGCACAGATCCTGCTCGACGCCGCGCGTACGCGGACACGTCGGCGGAGGCCCTGGCCGCGGCCGTCTCCTTCGCCTGCGGCCCCTACGTCGTGCCGAACGCCTTCATCGAGGGCTGGGCGGTCCGTACGAACAACCCGCCCTCCGGACACGTCCGGGGCGAGGGCGCCATGCAGGTGTGCGCCGCGTACGAGGCGCAGATGGACAAGATCGCCAAGAAGCTGGGCGTCGACCCGGCCGAACTGCGGCTGCGCAACGCCATGGCGACCGGCGACATCATGCCCACCGGCCAGACGGTGACATGCCCGGCCCCGGTGGCCGAACTCCTCGCCGCCGTACGGGACTACCCCCTGCCTGAGCTGCCCAAGGACACCCCCGAGGACGAATGGCTGCTGCCCGGCGGCCCCGAGGGCGCGGGCGAACCGGCCGCCGTGCGGCGCGGCGTGGGCTACGGCCTCGGCATGGTCCAGCTCCTCGGCGCGGAAGGCGCGGACGAGGTCTCCACCGCCACGGTGAAGGTCCATGACGGCGTCGCGACGGTGATCTGCGCGGCCGTCGAGACCGGCCAGGGCTTCACGACGCTGGCCCGCCAGATCGTCCAGGAGACGCTGGGCATCGAGGACGTGCGCGTGGCCCCCGTCGACACCGACCAGCCCCCGGCGGGCCCGAGCTGCCGCGGCCGCCACACCTGGGTGTCGGGCGGCGCGGTGGAGCGCGCGGCGAAGATGGTCCGCACGCAGCTGCTCCAGCCGCTGGCCCACAAGTTCGGCATGTCCACCGAGCTGCTCCAGATCACCGACGGCAAGATCACCTCGTACGACGGCGTGCTCTCCACGACGGTCACCGAGGCGCTGGACGGCAAGGAACTGTGGGCCACGGCCCAGTGCCGCCCGCACCCCACCGAACCGCTGGACGAGGCCGGGCAGGGCGACGCCTTCGTGGGCATGGCGTTCTGCGCGATCCGCGCGGTGGTCGACGTGGACATCGAGATCGGTTCCGTACGGGTGGTCGAGCTGGCCGTCGCGCAGGACGTGGGCCGCATCCTCAACCCGGCCCAGCTGCGGACCCGTATCGAGGCGGGCGTCACGCAGGGCGTGGGCGCGGCGCTCACGGAGAACCTCCGCACCCCGCGCGGCCTGGTCCGCCACCCCGACCTCACCGGGTACGCCCTGCCCACCGCCCTGGACACCCCCGACATCCGCATCGTGAAGCTGGTGGAGGAACGGGACGTCGTCGCTCCCTTCGGCGCGAAGGCGGCCAGCGCGGTCCCGGTCGTCACCTCCCCGGCGGCGATCGCCTCGGCGGTGCGCGCGGCGACGGGCCGCCCGGTCAACCGTCTCCCGATCCGTCCGCAGGCGGCGGTGGCACAGTAATCCGTTCGTGAGGCCGGGGGCCCGGTGGCACCATGGGCGGCATGACTGCCTCCCCTCCTCCCACCGGTGTCATCGTCCTCACCGGCATCATGGCGTCCGGGAAGTCCACGGTGGCGCAGGCGCTGGCCGAGCGGCTGCCGAAGGCCGCGCACGTACGGGGCGACGTCTACCGCCGCATGATCGTCTCGGGCGGCGTCGAGTACGAACCCGGGGCCGGGGGAGAGGCGGAGGCCCAACTCGCCCTGCGGTACCGCCTGTCGGCGTCCACGGCGGACGCGTACGCGCGCGCCGGTTTCACGGCCGTCGTCCAGGACGTCATCCTGGGCGAACAGTTGAAGACGTACGTGGACCTCGTCCGCACCCGCCCCCTGTACGTGGTCGTCCTCGCCCCGCGCCCCGACGTCGTCACCGCCCGCGAGGCCGGCCGCGGCAAGACGGGCTACGGCGCGTGGACGGTCCAGGACCTGGACACGGGCCTGCGCGAGACGACCCCGCGGCTCGGCCTCTGGCTGGACAGCTCGGAGCTGTCGGTGGAGGAGACGGTGGACGCGGTCCTGGGGCGGCTGGACGAGGCGCGGGTGGCCTGAGCGTCACTTCCCCTTCGGGAAGGCGGTACGCAGCGGGGTGCTCCGGGTGAGGTACGCGACGCGGAGCACCGGCAGCATGCAGACGGTCTGTGTCACGGCGTACCAGGGCGGGCAGACGCCCGGGATCAGGTCGACGCCGATGATCGCGACCGGCATGATCACGGCGAGGGTGCTCAGGCGGTCGAAGGCCCGCGGGGAGCCCTGGGCGGCGGAGACGGCCAGCCGGTGGAGGAGTACGGCGACCATGGGCAGCAGGACGGCTCTGACCCACATGAAGGTGTTCACCGGGGAGCCGCCGAGCGACACGGCGACGACCGCCGCGAGGGCGGCGGCGCTCAGGATGCCGTACATCGTGACGCTGCTCTGCACGGCGCCGAGGGCTTGTCGGGCGGGGGCCGTGTCGCGGTGCGTGGTGGTGGTGTCCATGCCCTCGACGCTATGGAGCGCGGGGCGGGGGCGGTACGGGCCTGGGCCCACGGACGGGTGGGTCCAGGCCCACTTCTCCCGCGGGAGAGGCCGTGGCGGGAATCGAACCCGCGTAACTGGATTTGCAGTCCAGCCCCTCAGCCACTCGGGCACACGGCCAAGTCGTCGACCTGACTCCTCGAACGTAGCGGGGGTGACCGCGGGGCCTCAAGGGAACGGCGGGGCATGCAATGTGACTGCCATGTGCCGTTCATGGCGGGGGGTTGGGTGACCGTGGCAGGTGGTCCGTTTGTCGTGGGGACAGGTCCGGTCCCGCTCGGGGCGATGGGGGTACGGGTCAGAGGTCGTCCGGCAGGATGCGGAAGTGCGTGTACCGGCGCCCCAACGGCCTGACCGCGCGGAAGTCGCGGAGGTCCCGGGTCAGGACGGCGTCCGTGTCGTACTCGGCGGCCAGCGCGACGTTCACCGCGTCCACCAGGTCCAGGTCGAGTGACGCGTACCTGGCCCGTACGGACAGGGCGGCGTCGAGAGTCTCGGGTGTGGGCGGCGCGAGGACCAAACGCAGGTGACGCGTGCGGACCGTCAACGAGCGGAGGATGGAATCGGCGGCTTGGCGGCCGGCCCGACTGGTGGCCACCTGGTGCACCTCGGTGAGGCACAAGGGGGAGGCGACGAGGAGACCGCACAGGTCAGCGGCCTTCCTGGCCTGCTCATGAGCGGGATCGGAACGGTTGAACAGCGCGAGGAGCCCTGAGGTGTCGGCTACGGCGATCACGCCCCGGGCCCTCCGTTGCGTCGTTCCCGGGCCTCGTGGCCGTCACTCATGGCCGCGCGGATGTCCGCCCTCGTGATCGGTTCGCCCAGGTCGAAGGTCTCCTCGTCGGTGACGAACGGTTCGTCCCACACGCGGTGGGCGAGCGCGATGCGGTGAATGCCCTCGCGGATTATCTCGGCTTCAGGGACGCCCAGGCGGGCGGCGGCGTCCTTGATCAGGGCAAGGTCGCTGTCGTCGGCGTAGACGTTGGTGCGCTTCAGAGCCATGACTCCAAGGTACAGGTTGTGTACCACTCCGGTGGCGGGTGTCGTCGGCCAGGTCGCCAGTGAGTCGGCGGCGGCGTGCGGCGTCGCCGGCTCGGGCCCCTCCGGGCAAGTAGGCCCGGTATTGACCTACTTGGTTCGTAGCGTTCCTTCTGGCAACGGAACAGGCGGAGCAGTACGTACGGGAAGGCGGAGACCATGCACGATTTGATGGACGCGTTGGCTGGGCACCGGGAGGCGCTGCGGTACACCACCCGCGATCTCACCGACGAGCAGGCCGGGCTGCGCACCACGGTGAGCGAGCTGTGCCTGGGCGGGCTGATCAAGCACGTCACCTCGGTCGAGACGAGGTGGGGCGCCTTCATGCTGGAGGGCCGGTCCGCGCTGGTCGGCGTGAGCGACATGACCGAGGCCGACTGGGCGCGGCGGGCCGAGGAGTTCCGCATGCTGCCCGGCGAGACCCTGGCGGGCGTGCTGGACGCCTACGCCGAGGCCGCCCGCCGCACCGACGAAGTCGTCGCCGGCCTGCTTTCCCTCGACGTGACCCACCCGCTGCCGGACGCCCCCTGGACCAAGCCCGGCACGCGGTGGTCGGCCCGGCGCACGCTGCTCCACATCATCGGCGAGACCGCACAGCACGCGGGCCATGCCGACATCATCCGCGAGGCTCTGGACGGCGCGCGCAGCATGGGCTGAGCCGTCACGGTAGGGCGGGGCGGCCAGCTCCGCCCAGACCGTCTTGCAGGGCACGGGGCCGTCCACCGTGCCCCAGCGGTCCGCCAGGGCCTCCACGAGGAGGAGACCCCGGCCCGCCTCCGCCTCCGGCAGCGGCGGCCGGACGGTACTCGGCGGGTGCCGGTCCGCCCTCGCGTCCGTCACCTCGATACGGAGCGTGTCCGCCCCGCTGACCATCAGCGCGAGGCGAAAGCTCCTGCCGGGCACATGGCCGTGCAGCGCGGCGTTGTTCGCCAGCTCGGCGACGACGTGCTCCGCGGTCTCGTACGGGCGGCCCCAGCTGCGCAGTTGCTCCCGCGCGAGGAGCCTGGCCAGGCGGGCGCCCCTTCGCGTGGCGGAGAGCAGGACCGTGAACTGGTGTGTGGGGGCGGGGCTCTGCACCCCGGCGGTTTCTTGGTTCACGTCACTCAGAGTGGCCGCGCGAGTGCGCCGTGAACAGGGCTGCGGGCCGTGCGTATCGCGTTTGTCCCGCGCTTGTCCCGCGTTGTCTCGGCTGTCTTGGGTGACGTACGGGTACGAGTGCGCGTTGGACCTGGACGGACGTCGGAGGTGGGCGCGGTGGCAGAACGCAACGACGGTGTGGACGAACCCGGTTGGGACGTCGACCCCGAAGACGAGATCAGTGCGGCGGTCGAGATGGTCGGCCAGCACCTGAAGCTGCGGAGGGAGGCGGCGGGGCTCCGCGTCGCGGAGTTCGCCGACGCGGTCGGCTACGGGGAGGACATGGTCCGGAAGATCGAGCGCGGGGTGCGGATTCCTCGGCCCGAGTATCTGGACATGGCGGATGGGGTGCTGCGGGCGGAGGGGCTGGTCTCCGCCATGAAGGAGAAGATGCGGGAGGCCAGGTATCCGAAGAAGGTGCGGCAACTGGCGAAGCTGGAGGAGCGGGCGGTCGAGGTGTGCCTCTACAGCAACCACAACATCCATGGGTTGTTGCAGACCGGTGAGTTCGCCGGGGCACTGCTGGGGACAAGGCGGCCCGCGTACTCGGACGAGGAGCTGGAGCGGCTGGTGGCGGCGCGAATGGCCCGCCAGTCGATCTTTGGCCGGTCACCCGCGCCCGAGCTCAGCTTTGTCCAAGAGGAGGTGACACTTCGGCGCCCGGTTGGGGGGAGAATGGTTCTACGCCGCCAGCTCGAACGCCTCTTGGAGGTGGGGGAGTTGCGGAATGTCGAGATCCAGGTGATGCCGACCTCCCGCGGTGACCACCCCGGGACGGGCGGGCGTATCCAAGTGCTCAAGTTTGGGGACGGCACGGCGATGGGGCGTACAGACGACGAGTTCGCTGGTCGTCCGGTCTCAGATCCGAAGCAGATCCGTATTCTCGAACTGCGGTATGGAATTATCCGGGCTCAGGCCCTCACGCCAAGAGAGTCGCGGGCCTTCATCGAGCAAGTGCTGGGAGAGACATGATCCGCAAGGCCTTCGCTGAGGACACGTCCGGGCTGGAGTGGTTCAAGAGCAGCTACAGCGACAGCAGTAACGGCGAGGACTGCGTTGAAGTCGCCCTCGACTGGCGCAAGAGCAGCTACAGCAGCAGCAACGAGTCAGGCGACTGTGTAGAGGTCGCCCAGGGCTGGCACAAGAGCAGTTACAGCAGCAGCAGTGAGGGTGACGACTGCGTCGAAGTCGCCGCCCCCACCCCTAGCCATCCACATCCGCGACTCCAAACACCCCCACCGCCC
>RBWT01000048.1 GCA_004010275.1 Streptomyces huasconensis | reverse complement strand
GCGGACGGCACCGGCCTCACGGGTCGGCTGGCGCCCGCGTAGAGCAGGGCGCCGTGCAGCCGCTCCTCGCTGGTCGGCGGGCCGGGGTGCAGCAGGCAGACGCCGGCAGGAGCTGCTGCCAGGGGCCGCCGGGGCGGCAGTGCGCTCCCGCGGCCGCGGAGGAGACGCCGTGCTCGCGGAGCTGGGCGGTGCTCAGGACGCGGGGCCGGATGTCGGCGAGGTGCTGGAGGGGGAGCGGGGAGACCGGGGTGTCGTGGTTCATGACCCGGTCGTTCCCGCCCGCACTCCGCCCCCTAACCGCTGTTACACACTCGTCGTCAAACCCGGACAACCTCGCCCTAAAGCACGGACGTTCGACAGCCGATGAGTCTTTGCCCCGGCCGCCCCGGGCCATGCCCCGCAGCCCCGGTGGAGTGCGCCCCCGGCCGCCGGTCTAGGCCCCCGCTCCGGCGTCGCACGCCTGGGCCCGCAGCGAACGGGCCAGGTCGTCACGGGCCTCCAGGACCAGGCGGCGCAGGGCCGGAGCGGCGTCCTCATGGGTGGCCAGCCACGCGTCGGCGGCGGCGAGTGCCTCGTCGCCCTGGAGATGCGGGAACAGCCCCCGCACCACGTCCATGCCGATCTGGATGGACCGCTCCGCCCACACCCGCTCGATCGCCTCGAAGTACTTCGTGAGGTACGGCAGGGTCAGCTCCCGGTGCGACGGCTGCGCGAACCCGGCGATCGTCGCCTCGACCAGCGCGTTGGAGAGCGCGTCCGACTCCACCACGGAGGCCCACGCCTGCGCCTTGACCGCCGCCGAGGGGCGTGCGGCCAGGCACCGCACCTGGTGCCGCTTGCCGGAGGCCGTGTCGTCGCGGGCCAGCTCGGCCGCGAGGACCCGCTCGTCGGCGGTGCCGTGCGCGGCCAGCGGACCGAGCAGCGCCCAGCGCAGCTCCTGGTCGACCTCCAGGCCGTCGATCCTGGCCGTGCCCGCCAACAGGCCCTCCAGGAGCTGGAGATCGGCCGCCGAGGTGGCCACCGCCGCGAAGAACCGCGCCCATGTCAGCTGGTGCTGGCTGCCCGGCTCCGCCAGGCGCAGCTCCCGCAGAGCGTCCTCGGCGATCGCCCGGCCGCCCTCCTCGCGCCAGTCGGGCGCGGCGTACTGCGTGAGGGCGGTCCTGGCCCAGGTGTGCAGCATCTGGAGCACGCCGATGTCGCTCTCGCGCCCCGCGAAGCGCAGGACGAGGCCGATGAAGTCCCGCGCGGGCATGAGCGCGTCGCGCGTGAGGTTCCACAGGGCGGACCAGCACAGGGCGCGGGCGAGCGGGTCGGTCAGGTCGTCGAGGTGCTCCCGCAGCGTGGCGAGGGAGGTCTCGTCGAAGCGGATCTTGCAGTACGTCAGGTCGTCGTCGTTGACCAGGACGAGTTCGGGAGCGGCCTCACCGGCCAGCTCGGCGACCACCGTGCGCGGGCCGTCGACGTCGGCCTCCGCGCGGGCGTACCGCTCCAGGCCGCCGCCGGGCGTCCTGCTGTACAGGCCCACCGCCACGCGGTGCGGGCGCAGTTCGGGGTGGGACTCGGCGGCCTCCTGGAGCACGGACAGCTCGGTGATCCGGCCGTCCGCGTTCAGGATGACCTGCGGGGTCAGGGAGTTGACGCCCGCCGTCTGGAGCCACGACCGCGACCAGGAGGACATGTCCCGGCCGGACGTCTCCTCCAGGATCGAGAGCAGGTCACCGAGGGCCGTGTTGCCGTACGCGTGCCGCTTGAAGTAGCGGCGGGCGCCCTCCAGGAAGGCGTCCCGGCCCGCGTACGCCACGAGCTGCTTGAGGACCGAGGCGCCCTTGGCGTACGTGATCCCGTCGAAGTTGAGCTTGGCGTCCTCCAGGTCACGGATGTCGGCCGTGATGGGGTGGGTGGAGGGCAGCTGGTCGGCGCGGTAGGCCCAGGACTTGCGGTTGTTGGCGAAGGTGATCCAGCCGTTGGTGAAGCGGGTCGCCTCGACCATCGAGAAGGAGCCCATGAAGTCGGCGAAGGACTCCTTGAGCCACAGGTCGTCCCACCACCGCATGGTGACCAGGTCGCCGAACCACATGTGGGCCATCTCGTGCATGATCACGTTGGCCCGGCGCTCGTATGACGCCTGGGTCACGTTGCCGCGGAAGACGAGCTCCTCGCGGAATGTCACCAGGCCCGGGTTCTCCATCGCGCCGAGGTTGTACTCCGGCACGAAGGCCTGGTCGTACTTCCCGAAGGGGTAGGGGTAGTCGAAGTGGTCGTGGAAGAAGTCCAGGCCCTGCTTGGTGACGAGGAAGATGTCGTCGGCGTCGAAGTGCGGGGCGAGGCCCTTGCGGCACATCGCGCCGAGGGGGATCTCCAGCCGGGTGCCGTCGGGGAGGACGCGCTCGTAGGAGTCCGTCACGTAGTGGTAGGGGCCGGCCACGATCGCCGTGATGTACGTCGAGATCGGCTTGGTCTCGGCGAACCGCCAGGTGCCGTCGGTCAGTTCGCCGACGCCGTTCGACCACACCGTCCAGCCCTCGGGGGCCCGCACCTCGAAGCGGTAGGGGGCCTTCAGGTCGGGCTGCTCGAAGTTGGCGAAGACGCGGCGGGAGTCCGCGGGCTCGTACTGCGTGTAGAGGTAGACCTCGCCGTCCTCGGGGTCGACGAAGCGGTGCATGCCCTCACCGGTGCGGCTGTAGGCGCACTGGGCGTCCACCACCAGTTCGTTCTCCTCGGCGAGGTCCTCCAGCGCGATGCGCGTGCCGTCGAAGGCCGCGGCCGGGTCCAGGTCCTTGCCGTTGAGCGTGAGGGCCGTGACGCTCGGCGCGATCAGGTCGGCGAAGCTCGCGGCGCCCGGCTCGGCACGGAAGCGGATCGTGGTGACCGAGCGGAAGGTGCGCGGCTCCTGACCGCTCTCGCCGACCGCCGAGCGCAGGTCCAGGAAGACCTCGTAGCCATCGACGGACAGCAGCGCGGCCCTCTCGCGGGCCTCGTCGCGGGACAGATTCTCACCGGGCACGGGCGGCACTCCCTTGTGACTCGCAGGACTCGCATGACTCAGCAAACTTGCCTGACGTACATGACTCGCATGACTCGCTCGCGGGACTCGCCTGACTCCTGCGAACGGCTTTGATCCTCGCATGGGCCGTCGGCCGCCGACATCCGGGAATGCCCCGACGTGCCCCCGACGTTCCCCTCCCCAGGCGCCGAACACATCCCCTAGGGAGAGACATGTCCGAGAACACGAACACCGCGAGCGCGGCGGCCAAGACCCCGGTCGACTTCTGGTTCGACCCGCTGTGCCCCTGGGCCTGGATGACGTCGCGCTGGATGCTCGAGGTGGAGAAGGTCCGCGACGTCGAGGTCCGCTGGCATGTGATGAGCCTCGCCGTCCTGAACGAGGACAAGCTCGACGAGCTGCCCGAGGAGTACCGCGAGATGCTCGCGACCAAGGCCTGGGGCCCGGTCCGCGTCGTCATCGCCGCCCAGCAGGAGCACGGCCAGGAGATCACCGGCAAGCTCTACACCGCGCTCGGCACCCGCTTCCACAACCGCGGCGAGGGCGCCACCCGTGAGGCCGTCGTCGCCGCCCTGCAGGACGTCGGCCTGCCCGCCGGCCTCGCCGACCACATGGACTCCGACACCTACGACGCCCAGCTGCGCGCCTCCCACAAGGAAGGCATCGACAAGGTCGGCCAGGACGTCGGTACGCCGGTCATCGCCGTCCCCGGCGCCGACGGCGAGCAGATCGCCTTCTTCGGCCCGGTCGTCACCCCGGCCCCCAAGGGTGAGGCCGCGGCGCGGCTCTGGGACGGCACGCTGCTCGTCGCCTCCACGCCGGGCTTCTACGAGATCAAGCGGACGCGCACGCAGGGCCCGATCTTCGACTGACCCGCGCCCGCGGCGGGCCCGCGCTAGCCGAAGGTCTCCTCGGGAAGCCGGAACCCCTGGCTCTGCACGTGGTACGGCTGGACCCACCGGCAGCCGGGGTTGGTGCAGCGCCAGAAGCCGCGGGCCTTCGCGAGCCCGACGCGCCCGGCGATGTGGGCCTCCTCGGCAGGGGTGACCTTGCGGAAGAGGTGCAGTTGTCGACAGGTCGGGCAGTGTTTCTCGTCCACCATGCATGCCACGGTGCACCGGAACGCCGGACACCGAAAGACCCCCGTGAGTCACGTCCTCACGGGGGTCTTTCCTCTATCCGCCCGCCTCGGCGAAAGTTGAGAAGACGATCACGAGGCAGGACGTTTCACGGGGGCGGCGCGCCTCACGGGGCCAGGAGCAGGCTGTTCACGCGCTGCTTGGCCGCCTCGTAACGCTTGGCGACGTCCTGCCAGTTGACGACCTGCCACATGGCCTCGATGAAGTCCACCTTCTGGTTCTTGTACTGCAGGTAGAAGGCGTGCTCCCAGGCGTCGAAGACCAGGATCGGGGTGGAGCCCTGGCCGACGTTGCCCTGGTGGTCGTAGACCTGCTCGACGATGAGGCGGCCGCTGAGCGGCTCGTAGGCGAGCACGCCCCAGCCCGAACCCTGCGTCGTCGCCGAGGCCTTGGTCAGCTGGGCCTTGAACTTGGCGAAGGAGCCGAAGGACTCGGTGATCGCGTCCGCCAGCTCACCGACCCCGTCGGCGGCCAGCGGCTCGCCGCCGCCACCGTCCTTGGGGCTGTTCATGTTGTGCCAGTAGATGCTGTGCAGGATGTGGCCCGACAGGTGGAAGGCGAGGTTCTTCTCCAGGCCGTTGATGGCCCCCCACGTCTCCTTGTCGCGTGCCTCCTCCAGCTGCTCAAGGGTGTCGTTCGCGCCCTTCACGTACGCCGCGTGGTGCTTGTCGTGGTGCAGCTCGATGATCTGCGGGTTGATGACCGGTTCGAGCGCCGCGTAGTCGTACGGAAGTTCAGGAAGCGTGTAAATGGCCATGTCCGAGCCCTCCGACTGCATAACTACTGCTTGTTGCTGCCTATTGCAAACGATGTGCAAGTGCAGGCTAGCAGCAGGTGAGGGCTTCGGCGGGGCAGGGGGGATCGGCCCTTCGACCTAGGGCTGAAGACGGGTGTACGGCCGGGGTCAGCGGAAAGCGGCCGGGGCGGGGAAGGTGACGTCGGTGCAGCCACGCCGGGCGGTGATGTCGTCGACGTACGCGCGGAACAGGGCGCGCACCCGGTCGCGCGTGAGGTCGTCGTACGTATAGCTGACGGTGAGGGTGTGGACCGCGGGGCGCCCGTCGCAGACGGAGGAGGCCCACCAGGCGCCCAGGCCCTCCCCGCCGCCCGCGGTGCCGGGCCTGGCGGCGTGCGGCTCGTCGTAGTCGTGCACGGCCACGGACCGCGCCTCGGCGCCGAAGAACGAGGCCGTCCGCATCCACCAGGGCGAGTGGGTGAGCGCGCTGTCCGTGAGGCGCCGCTGGGAGCCGCTCAGGTGCGGCGTGGTCGCGCGCACGCCGCGGGGGCTGACCGCCAGCAGGCAGGTCTCCGTCGTGCTCTCGGCTCCCGTGGGTGTTTCCAGCAGGCGGTCCGGGAGGCGGCCGCGCCGCGTGTCGTCGAGGTGGCGGGCGTACCAGGCGCAGGAGGCGCGCGCGGTCTTCGGGGCGCTGAGCCGTCGCCCGGGGCCGCGCAACTCGTCCGGCACCTCCGGGAGTCGGGGCATACGGCAGTCGAGCCGGCCGCGGCCCGGGTCAGGGAGTCGCGGGCGAGACCGGCCAGGATCTCGCGGTCGGCGTACGGACACGTCGTCGTATCCGGCCTTGGCCGTGACCTGCAAGGCCGAGGGTTTCCCGGCCGCGCAGTCGGCCCGCACCGTGACGGCGTCGTCGGTGTAGTGGCCCAGTGCCCCGTCGCCCAGGGGTCGCGGTTCGGCGTGATCGGCCCGGCGTGTCACGTCCGCCGGGCGGGACGCGAGAGTGCCCCGGTGGCCGAACGGCTCCAGCCGGACGCTGTCGCCGACCAGGTGCATCGGCATCGGGTCCTCGGGCGTACGGACGAGGAGGGAGAAGGAGCCCTGGTGGCCGTTGCGGCCGCGGTCCCAGCCGACCCGGCACTCCCGCGGTGTCGCGCCGGCCCGCGGCGCGCCGCCGTCCTCGCCCCACGCGACGGCCCTGCCGAATCGCCCCGCAGCTCCATGACCGCCTCGGCGTCGATCATCCCGCCGCAGGCCTCGGCTATCCGCTCCTCGCTCGCGGCCCGGTCCCGCAGGTCGGTGTACGTGAGCCAGTACGCCCACAGGCTGGTGCCGATGCCGAGCACGGCGGCGACGTAGAACAGCTTGTTGAGCCGGTGGCGGCCGGGTGAGGCGGGAGGCAGCCGGGGCAGTAGACGGGGGCGCCGCGGCGGAGTCATGCCGTCCGGAAGCCGTGTGCCCGCGCGGTCCTGCCCGCTCTGCCCGTCCCACCTCATGCGTCGCCCCCCGTACATCCGGCGCCGCACGTCAGCGGCCCGCAGAAGGTAACAGCCGCGGGCCGCGACGCCTCGGCCGGACGGCCGCGACTCCTGGGCCGGTCGATCAGGCGGTCGCCGCCGGCTTCTCCGCCGACGCCGACGCCCGCTTCTGCCGCACGTACCCGATCACCGCGAGGCACAGCGTCAGCGTTCCCGTGGCCAGCAGCTGCTTGCGCGTGTCCGGCTGTTCCGTCATCAGGTAGAAGATGTACGCCATCGCGGCCAGCGCCACCCAGGTCAGGACGGGGTACGCCCACATCCGCACGACCAGCTTCTGCGGCTCCTCGCGTTCCGTCCTGCGGCGCAGGATCAGCTGCGAGACGGCGATGAAGATCCAGACGACGAGGATCATCGCGCCGATCATGTTGAGCAGCCACGGGAAGACGTCGTCGGGGCGCCAGTAGCTGAGCAGGACGCAGACGAAGCCGAAGACCGAGGAGGCGAGCACCGCCAGGCGCGGCACGCCGCTGTACACCCGGCCGAGCACCTTCGGGCCCTGACCGCGCACGATCAGGGAGTACGACATGCGCGAGGCGCCGTAGATGTTGGCGTTCATCGCGGAGAGCAGGGCGATCAGGACGATGACGTTCATGATCTGGCCGGCGCCGGGGATGCCCAGGTGGTCGAGTGTGGCGACGTAGGGGCCCTTGGCGGCGACGTCCTTGTTGTCCCACGGCAGCAGCGTGACGACGACCAGCATGGAGCCGACGTAGAAGAGGGCGATGCGCCACATCGCCGTGCGCACGGCCTTGGCGACGCTGCGGACCGGGTTCTCGGACTCGGCGGCGGCGATCGTCACCGTCTCCAGGCCGCCGTAGGCGAAGACGGAGGCGAGGAGGCCGATGATCAGGCCGTCCGTGCCGTTCGGCATGAAGCCGCCCTCGCCGGTGAGGTTCTCCAGGCCGGGGGCGGGGGTGTCCGAGCCGGGCAGGATGCCGAGGATCGCGAGGACGCCGATGCCGAGGAAGAGCGTGATGGCGCCGACCTTCAGCGCGGCGAACCAGAACTCGAACTCGCCGAAGTTCTTCACGGCGGTCAGGTTGGCGCCGCAGAACACCAGCATGAAGAGGGCGACCCAGGCCCACTCGGGGCTGTCGGGGAACCAGCCCACCATGATCTTCGCGGCGCCGATGCCCTCCAGGCCGACGGCGACGCAGAGCAGGAACCAGAAGCCCCAGCCCGCGGTGAAGCCCGCCCAGGGGCCGATGGCCCGCTCGGCGTGGACGGAGAAGGAGCCGGAGGCCGGGTTGGCGGCCGACATCTCGCCCAGCATGCGCATGACGAGCATGACGAGGGCGCCGGACACGGCGTAGGCGAGGACGATCGAGGGACCTGCCGCGGCGATGCCCGCTCCGGAGCCCACGAAGAGCCCGGCACCGATGACGCCGCCGAGGGCGATCATGGAGAGGTGCCGCTGCTTGAGGCCGTGGACGAGCGGGGAGTCGGCCTTGGGTGCCGCATCAGATGCTGCCGGATCAGGCGCTGGTGCTGCGTCCTGCTGGGTGGACGTCCGAGACATGGGCGTGCCCTGTTCAGTAGCCGAGACGGGGGGACGAGCGGGCCCACAGTCTGAAGTCCTGTACCGCTGACAGGGAACAGTGGACCGCTATACGGACACGACGCCTACACGTCGTGAAGGAAGGAACACAGCATGTTCACAGGCTGTTCACTCCTGGTCCGGACCGCCCCGCGCGCCGCTCCCGCCACTCCCGCAGGCCGGCGACCGCGAGCACCAGGCCCGTCGCCCCCGCGGACCACAGCAGCTGCGGCCGCGCCCGGTCGTCGCTCAGCATCAGGACGAGCACGGCGGCCATCGCGACCAGCGCCGCCCAGGTCAGATAGGGGAAGGCCCACATCCGCAGGACGAGCCGCTCCGGCGCGTCCCGCTCGATGCGCCGGCGCAGCCGCAGCTGCGACACCGCGATCAGCGCCCATACGAACAGCAGGACCGCGCCGACCGCGTTGAGCATGTAGAGGAAGACCGAGTCCGGCCACTTCAGATTGAGGACGACCGATACGAAGCCGAAGGCGACCGACGCGAGGACCGCGCGGCGCGGCACCCCGCCGCCGGACACCGTCAGCAGGGCCTTCGGTGCCTCGCCGCGCTCGGCCAGCGAGAAGACCATCCGGGAGGAGCCGTAGAGGTTGGCGTTGAGCGCCGAGAGCAGGGCCACGAACACCACGATGTTCATGATCGTCCCGGCGGACGGCACGCCGATCGAGTCGAGGACCGTGACGTACGGGCTGGCGCCCGCCTGCTGCGCCGTCCAGGGCAGCACCGTCACGATGACCAGCATCGAACCGACGTAGAAGAAGAGGATGCGGTAGACGGCGCTGCGCACCGCGCGGGCCACCGAGCGGACCGGGTCGTCGGACTCGGCGGCGGCGATCGTGACGACCTCCAGGCCGCCGAAGGCGAAGACGACGGCGAGAACGCCGGAGATCACGCCCTCCCAGCCGTTGGGCAGGAAGCCGCCGTCGCCGGTGAGGTGCGTGAGGCCCACCGGGTCCGTGTCCGGGAGCACCCCGAAGATCGCGAGCAGCCCGAGCACCAGGAACGCGACGATCGCGAAGACCTTCAGAGCCGCGAACCAGAACTCGAACTCGCCGAAGTTCTTCACCGCCGCGAGGTTGGCGCCCGTGAAGACCAGCATGAAGATCAGCACCCAGGCCCACTGCGGCACCGCGGGCGCCCAGTCGTTGGCGATCTGCGCGGCGCCGGTCGCCTCCACGGCGAGCACGACCACCAGCAGGAACCAGTAGAGCCAGCCGACGCTAACCCGGCCCAGCGGCCGAGCGCGCGCTCCGCGTGCACGGAGAAGGAGCCCGACGCGGGCATCGCCGCCGACATCTCGCCGAGCATCCGCATGACGCACATCGCGAGCGCGCCCGCGATCAGATACGAGACGACGATGCCGGGCCCCGCGACGGCGATCCCCGCCCCCGAACCGACGAACAGACCGGCCCCGATGACCCCGCCGAGCCCGAGCATGGTCAGATGCCGCTGCTTGAGCCCCCCACCGAGCGGTTCCGCCTCCGTTGTGGGCAATCGTCCCGCAGGGCGAGTGGGGCCTCCCCTGCTCGAGCGAAGCCGAGAGCTTGGGGAAGGGTGGGCACAACCCCCGGTGCCGGTTGCCGATTCATCGGGGGGCGAGTGGTGCATGGTGCTCAGCGCTGCTCTCAGGTTCACAAAAAACTTGGCGGGACCCCACAGTCTCCCCGGGCGGCAGCCCTCCGCGCAAAACGGGCCACCCACCCGCCCACCTCCGTGACGAGCGTCACGCCCCACGGGCTATACGCGGCCCCCTTTGTGCGGAGCCCACCAAGGCCCCGCCCCCCGGGTTGTCGCCCGGAGCCGCTGTGGGGGCGCCCCGCCTGGGATAGCGTCAACGCGTCCCAACCCGCCCAAGCCCCCGCGGAGTCCCGATGAGCATCGCCGCTGCCACCACCCGCCCCGGCCAGGTCCTCGCCGACCTGCTGCCCGCGTCCCGCGCGAAGGACGCGGTCCTCGTGCTCGGCGGCGCCGCGCTCACCGGCATCGCCGCCCAGATCGCGGTGCCCGTGCCGGGCTCCCCGGTGCCGGTGACCGGGCAGACGCTCGCGCTGCTCGTCGGCACGCGCTCGGCGCCCGCCGCGGCTTCCTCTCCCTCGCGCTGTACGCCCTCGTCGGCATGGCCGGCATGCCGTGGTTCGCGCAGGCGAAGTCGGGCGCCGCGCTCCCCACCCTCGGCTACATCCTCGGCATGCTGCTCGCCGCCACCGTCGTGGGCGCCCTCGCCCGCCGCGGCGCCGACCGCTCCATGCTGCGCACCGCGGGCACGATGGCCCTCGGCTCCGCGATCATCTACGCCGTCGGCGTCCCGTACCTCGCCGCCGCGACCGGCATGTCGCTGACCCAGGCCGTCGCCGCCGGGCTCACGCCCTTCCTGATCGGCGACGCCCTGAAGGCCGCGCTCGCGATGGGCGCGCTGCCCACGGCCTGGAAGCTGCTCGACCGCTAAAGGGCCTGACGCACGCTGTAGTTCCGCCTGAAGAGGTTCGCCGGGTCGTACGTGGCCTTCAGCTCGGCGAGCCTCTTTCGCGTATCCGCGTCGTACAGCCCCTGCGGCCGGTCCGCGCCACCGAACGCGAAGTTCAGCGAGCGGCCCAGGGTCTCGTCCGCCACGTGCTCGAACGCCCGCGCGTGCAGCTCCCGGGCGGCGCGACATCGACGCGGCTCAGCGGGGTGAGGAGCCGCACGAGCCAGCCCGCCTCGCGGAAGGGCACCGCGTTCGGCGCGGGCCGGGCGAGCGCGCCGCCCAGGTGGTTGATCTGCACGACGTGCATCGCGTCGGCGTCCGGCCCGGTCAGCGCGAGCAGCTCACCGGCCGCGTCGGCGTCCAGGCCGCTCAGCAGCACGCTGTCCCCGTAGTACGCGTGCGGGAAGTCGGGGTCGCTGTGGATGGTGGGGCTGTCGGTGTACGGCATCTCCCGCAGCGTGTCCGACGCGGCGGGCCCGAGCGCGCGCAACGGCGCCACCAGCCGCTCGCCCTCGTCCGCCGGGCCCGTGAACGCGACGCGCACCGAGACGAGGTAGCGGCCGCGCAGGTGCGGTGGGAGCTGCGGGATCTCCGGGTAGACCACCGCCGCCAGTGACGACGTCAGCTCCGCGGGCAGGGTCCGCGTCCACTCCTCGTAGCCGCGCAGCAGAGCCGTCGGGTCCGTCGTCGCCCCGTCGAAGGCGATCGCCCCGCCGTACAGCCGTGCCACCGGCACCAGGCCGATCTCCAGCCGCGTCACCACGCCCAGGGTGGCGCCGCCGCCGAGCAGGCCCCAGAACAGGTCGGGGTCGCCGTCGGCCGTGACGTGCGAGCGTGCCGTCGGCGGTGACGACGACGAGGGAGCGGACGTGGTCGGCCGCGTAGCCGAAGGTGCGGGCGAGGATGCCGAGGCCGCCGCCGAGCGTGTACGACACGGCGCCCACGCTCGGGGCCGAGCCGTTCAGCGGGGCCAGCCCGTGCGGCGCCGCCGCCTCGACGACCTGGCCCCAGCGGGCACCGGCGCCGTTCGGTCGCGGTGCGCGCGGCGGCATCGACCTGTACGAGTCCATCCGCCGCGTACTGATCAGGACGCCGCCCTCCGAGGCCCCTGGCAGCCCGTGCCCGGTGGCCTGCACCCCCACGGGAAGCGCGCGCCGGGCGGCGTGGGCCACGGCGGCGATCACGTCGTCCGTGGTCTCGGCGCCGACGACCAGGGCGGGCCGGGTCGTGAAGCCGGTCTGGAACCCGGCGATCTCCTCGTCGTATCCGTCGTCGCCGGGCCGGAAGACGAATCGCTGTGCGGTGAGTTCCACGGGGTACCTCCGTTGTGCCGCGTACGCCTGGGCCGCGTACGACTGTCCGACAACGGAGAGGGTCCCGCGAAAAGCTGACAGTTTCCGTCAGCTTTTCGCGGACCCGGCAAGGAACGTCAGGCAGAGGCCTGTTCGCGGGCGCGGATCTTCTCCCGCACCACAGAGAACACGACCACGAACGCGGCCGCCAGGAGCGAGAGCAGCACCTGCTTGCGCCCGGTCTCGTCGGTCAGCATGTAGACGAGGACGAACGAGATCATCGCGATGGTGACCCACGTCAGGTACGGGAAGAGCCACATCTTCACGACGAGCTTCTCGGGCTCCTCGCGCAGGATGATGCCGCGCATCCGCAGCTGCGTGAAGCTGATGATCAGCCACACGAAGAGGGCCACCGCGCCCGAGGAGTTCAGCAGGAAGTCGAAGACGGTGTCCTTCCACTGGTAGTTGAACCAGACGGCGACGAAACCGAAGACGACGGAGCCGAGGATCGCGGCCACCGGCACGCCCCGCTTGTTCGTCTGCGCGAAGGACTTCGGCGCGTCGCCGCGCTGGCCGAGCGAGAAGGCCATGCGGGAGGCGGTGTAGAGGCCGGAGTTGAGGCAGGACAGCACGGCGGTGAGCACGATGACGTTCATGACCTGACCGGCGTGCGGGATGCCGATCGAGTTGAGCGCGGCGACGTAGCTGCCGTCCTTGGTGATCGACTTGTCGTTCCACGGAAGCAGCGTGATCACGACGAAGATCGAGCCCAGGTAGAAGACGCCGATGCGCCAGATGACGCTGTTGGTCGCCTTGGTGACCGCGCGCTGCGGGTCCTCGGACTCACCGGCCGCCAGCGTGACGATCTCGCTGCCCATGAAGGAGAAGACGACCATCAGGACGCCGGTGAGGATGGCCCCCGCGCCGTTCGGCATGAAGCCGCCCGCGTCGGTCAGGTGCGCGAAACCGGCGCCGGGGTTGTCGGAGCCGGGCAGCACGCCGAAGACGGCGAGCAGACCGATGAGGACGAACGCGCCGATCGCGACGACCTTGATGCCCGCGAACCAGAACTCGAACTCACCGTACGAGCCGACGGAGACGAGGTTCGTCGCGGTGAGCACCACCATCACGATGAGCGCCCAGCCCCACTGCGGGACGGCGGGTATCCAGCCGTTGAGGATCACGGCACCCGCGGTGGCCTCCACCGCGAGCACCACGACCCAGAAGAACCAGTACAGCCAGCCGATGGAGAACCCGGCCCAGCGGCCGAGCGCCTGGTCGGCGTAAGTGGAGAAGGAGCCGGAGGTCGGCCGTGCGGCGGCCATCTCGCCCAGCATCCGCATCACCAGGACGACCATGGTGCCGACGAGGGCGTACGAGACGAGGATGGCCGGCCCGGCGGCGGCGATGCCGGAACTGGAGCCGACGAAGAGACCGGCGCCGATCACGCCGCCGATCGCGATCATGGAGAGGTGGCGGTTCTTGAGACCCGCTTTCAGGCCGTCGCCGGTGTCGCCGGTGTCACCACTGCCGCCAGACCGCGTATCCCCAGGGGATGAGGGGTTGCTGTCTGCCTTCGCAAGGGAGGGTTGCGAGGTCATGGACGAATCCTTAAGTTCTCGGGTCACGAGCCCCCGCATTCAAACTCAGGAGCGATCGGGACGGAAGTCCTGAATCCGGATCGTTGCATTCCAGCCGTTTGGCCTGGACCTGGCTGCCGAGGGCCCGGCCCCGGTCGCGGCCACCGGTGGCGCGACGTGCCACACTCGGACGCATGCGCGTGTACCTCGGCTCGGATCATGCCGGCTACGAACTCAAGAACCACCTGGTCGAATGGCTCAAGAGCCACGGCCACGAGCCCGTCGACTGCGGGCCCCACATCTATGACGCCCAGGACGACTACCCGCCGTTCTGCCTGCGCGCCGCGGAGAGGACCGCCGCGGACCCCGAGGCCCTCGGCATCGTCATCGGCGGCTCCGGCAACGGCGAGCAGATCGCCGCGAACAAGGTCAAGGGCGTACGGGCCGCCCTCGCCTGGAGCGAGCAGACCGCGGCGCTCGGCCGTGAGCACAACAACGCCAACGTCATCTCGATCGGCGGCCGGATGCACACCCAGGAAGAGGCGACGAAGTTCGTCGAGATCTTCCTGACCACGCCGTACTCGGGCGAGGAGCGCCACACGCGCCGCATCGACATGCTGTCGGCGTACGAGGAGACGGGGGAGCTGCCCCCGATCCCCGCGCACCACCCGCAGTCGTAGCGAGGCCACGGGGCTCCGCCCCGGACCCCGCTCCTCAAACGCCGGAGGGGCTGGTTCTTAGCCCGTCGCGTTTGAGGACGAGCCGTCATAGGCGATTCTCCGACCCGCACCACCCCCGGAGGGACCCCGTGCCGGAGGGGCACACCATTCATCGCCTCGCGGTCGACCACCGGGAGCGCTTCGTCGGCCGCCCGGCGGCGGTCCGCAGCCCGCAGGGCAAGTTCTCCGACAGTGCCGCCCTGCTCGACGGCCGGGTGCCGGAGACCGCCGAAGCCCACGGCAAGCACCTCTTCCTCGGCTTCGGGGAAGGCGACTGGGTCCACGTCCACCTCGGCCTCTTCGGCAAGTACACCCTCGGCGAGACCCCCGCCCCGCCCCCCACGGACACCGTCCGCCTGCGCCTGCTGAACGACACGTACTTCTCCGACCTGCGCGGCCCGACCGCCTGCGCGCTCATCACGGACGACGAGAAGCAGGCGATACACGACCGTCTCGGCCCGGACCCGCTGCGCGACGGCGACGACCCGGCCGAGGCGTACCGCAGGATCTCGCGCAGCCGCACCAGCATCGCCGCGCTCCTCATGGACCAGAGGGTCGTCTCCGGCGTCGGCAACGTCTACCGCGCCGAGGTCCTCTTCCGGCACGGCATCGACCCGTACACCCCGGGCAAGGACCTCACCGAGGAGCTGTGGGACGCGATCTGGGCGGACCTCGTGGAGCTGATGCGCGAGGGCGTACGCCTCAACCGCATCGACACCGTCCGGCCCGAGCACACCCCCGAGGCCATGGGCCGCCCGCCGCGCGTCGACGATCACGGCGGCGAGGTGTACGTGTACCGCAGGGCGAACCAGCCGTGCCACATCTGCGGCGGCGAGATCCGCACCGCCGGCCTCGCCGCCCGCAACCTCTTCTGGTGCCCGCACTGCCAGCGGCCCAACTGACCCGCCGGTTAAGATCACTGAGCATTTCAGCAGCTCACGTACGCAGAAAGCACTCAGAAAGCACTCAGGGGGACTCGTGTTCGGGATCGACTGGCTGGACGGCCCGATCGCCATCGCGGTCGGTGTCCTGTTCCTGGCCTTCTACCTGCTGCCGTCCCTCATCGCCTACAACCGGGACGCCCCGCACCGCTTCCTGGTCCTCCTCATCAACCTCTTCTTCGGCGCGTCGGTCCTCGGCTGGCTGATCGCCCTCTACCTCGCCACCCGCAAGGCGGAGTCCCCGCAGCCGCAGCCCGCCGCGGCCCCCCGCTAGAACCCGTGCGGCAGCCAGGGCGCCACGTCCGAAGCCGAGGGCCACCGACGCCTCGGCCAGCGCCCCCTGCCGCAGCTCCCGCACCCGCCCCGCGCCCGCCAGTGACGTGAGGGAGACGCCTCCGAGGTACGGCGGCGCCCAGCACCCGTACCGACAGGGCGAGGTCGGCCGCATCCCGCGTACGCGCGCACGACGCGCCCTTGGCGTCCCCGGTGAGCCGCCAACGCCCCGCGTTCCAGGGGCAGAAGGCGTCCTCCACCTCGAACACCACGTCCAGCGGCGCCTGATACGTACGCGCCTCCAGCGCCGCCCCCACCTCGACGAGCCGCACGTGCAGCGAGTCCCGCACCGATATGTCGCACCGCCGGACGTCCGAGACGAGCTGGAGCAGCGCGTCGTCCACCGGACGGCTGCGCGCGACCACCGACGACGTCAGGTCGATGTCGAAGAGGAACCGCCACAGCGCCGCGTACGCCGCCGGGTCCAGCGCCTCGATGTCCCGCACGCGGACCGTGCCCTTGGGGCCCTGCCACTCCCAGTCGGGCTTGACGGCGAACCGCACATGTCCGACCATTTCGCCCGCGCGCTCCGCCACCACGCACAGCAGCGGTGACGCACCGGCGCGGTCGCTCTCCGGGTCGAGCAGCCCGTGCCGCTCCCAGCCCGGCCGCCGGGCGAGCATGCCCGGCCGCTCGACGACGCGGCGGGCGTACAACTTCTCGCACACGGCGTGGACGTCGGCGGGCACGGCGTGGCGCAGACGTACGTCATCCGTACCGGCCGGGACGGACAGCCGCACCCGGGTCGTGTCGATGGTGACCTGCATCTGCGAGGTGGCCGCGCCGTACCCGAACCGGCCGTAGATGACCGGCTCGGAGGCGGTGAGCACGGCCAGCGGCTCGCCCTTGGCACGTACATCGTCCAGCTGCCGACGCATCATCGACGTCAGGATTCCGCGCCGCCGGTGCGTGGCCGCGACGCTCACCATCGTCACGCCCGCCGCGTCCACCAGCGCGCCCCCGGGGACCGAGAGCCGGAAGGAGAACGCCGACGTCGTGCCGATGCACGCGTCCCCGTCCCACACCCCGAGCGACCGGTCGCGTTCGACCAGGTCATGCCAGAGTTCCTGCTCCTGCGGCGCCTCGGGCACCCCGCCGAACGCCAGGTCCAACGCCCCGTACCAGGAAGCCCATTCGCTCTCCGCGAGCACTCTTAAGTCGGTTGTCATATGCCATGCCTACCAGGGCGGCACAACCGGAGCGACCGGATTTCGGTGTCCGGAACCGTCCCTCGCGCCCCCTTTGGGAAGCGCCTTCCACGGGGGACAACCGGGACCTCCCGTGCGAAGTACGCGGCCCGCTGGATAAGGTCCACGAGCAATGGAGGTACGAGGAGCAGGGCGCGCACGGCGCGAGCGCGGCGAGCGGCGGGCGGCGGCCGAGACGTTCACGGCCCGGATGAAGAAGCGGCTGCACCGGGCCCGCATCGTGCTGCGCAAATCCGGGGTCGACTACTTCCGCGGCGACGGCTCCGACTGGGTCGCCCTGACCGGACTCCTCCTGACCGTCCCGCTGATCACCGCGGGCACGATCATCAACAGCGTGTGGTGCGCGCCCGCCGCCCTCGTCCTGCCCATCGTCGCGGGCGGCCTGCTGCTGCGCCGCGCCAGCCTCCTCGGCCTGTACGCGGCGTCCGCGGTCGCGCTGATCGTCGAGTCCGTCCAGCTCGGCCCGTACACCGCCGGACCCTCGCGGGTCACGCCCGGCGTGGTCCTGGTGGTCGCCGCCTGCGGCTTCTTCGGGCTGATCATCGCCCAGTTCCGCAGCCGGGTCGGCGTGCCCTGGTCGCGGCGCAGCACGATGCTGTTCGACCTGCGCGAGCGCATCCGCGTCCAGAGCAAGCTGCCGAAGCTGCCGCGCGGCTGGCACCGCGAGATGGCGTTGCGCCCGGCCGGCGGGCAGTCCTTCTCCGGCGACTTCGTCGTCGCGGCCCGCACCAACGGCGGCCGCACCCTGGAGGTCGTCCTCACCGACGTCTCCGGCAAGGGGATGGACGCCGGGTCGCGCGCCCTGCTCCTGTCCGGCGCCTTCGGCGGCCTCCTCGGCTCGCTGCCCCCGCACTCCTTCCTCCCCGCAGCCAACGGCTACCTGTTGCGCCAGGACTGGGACGAGGGCTTCGCGACCTCCATCCACCTGGTCCTCGACCTGGAGACCGGCGACTACGAACTCTTCTCCGCCGGACATCCGCCGGGCCTCCAGCTCAGCGCGGGCAGCGGCCGCTGGGAGGAGAAGACGGGCCACGGCCCGCTCCTGGGCGTCTACGACGGGGCGCAGTTCGACCCGGTCAAGGGCATGCTGCGCCCCGGCGACGTGCTGATGCTCTTCACCGACGGCCTCGTGGAGACCTCGGAGCGGGACATCGCCGAGGGCATCGACCGCCTCACCGGCGAAGCCGACCGCTATGTGGCGGGCGGCTTCCACGGCGCCGCCTGGCACCTCATCGAGGCGGTCGCGAAGGACGTCAACGACGACAGGGCGCTGCTGCTGATCTGCCGGGAGGCGTGAATGCGTACGTTGTTCAGCGGCGACATCGGCGTGACCTACGGCCAGTTCTACGTGGTGAGCGACCCCGAGAACCCCTGCGGGGACGCCTCGTACTCGCCGCGCGCGGGGCAGACGACGGGCCTGTGCGGTGCGGCCGTGCCCGGCTACCTCTTCCTGATGTCCGGACTGCACACCGGCCCCATCGGCTGCACCGTCGAACTGCACGGGACGGAGCCGGAACCGGACGAGAGCTGGGAGGAGATCACCGAGGTCTCCTTCCGGCCCGTCACCCCCGAGGTGTCGCTCGAACTGTGGGCCGGCGAAGACAGCTTCCCGCTGGCCCTCGACATGGTCGACCACCGTGTCCGGCACTGCGTCAGCGGCATGTCCGAGGCCGTGGAGCGGGAACTGGAGTGCCTGGACGGGCTCGTCATCGAGCGGCACCTGCTGCAGTTCTGGCCCGCGCCGCCCGCCCCGGACCGGCTGATCAAGCAGACCAGCATCGGCGCCGCGTACTGGCACGACCTCGCGAGGCAGGAACCGCCACCCCCGACCCCCGAGGAACGTCGCCGAGGCCGAGCGCGCGCCCGCGAGGCGGAGCGCCGCGCCGCCGAGGAAGCGCTCCGCGGGGAGTGGGGGCGGCGAACTGCCCGGCGAACGCCTCCTGAACATCCGCGTCAACGTGCACGGCCTCCGGGAACTGGACGCGCGCCTGCCCAACGCCCTGGACCGCCTGCCCCCGGAGAGGCAGCGCGCCGTCGCCCGCTGGGCGATGCGCCGCGCCTACGAGGAGGCGGGACTCGACGGCGTCGACTGGATCGCCCCGGCCCTGGACGCCGTGGAGCGGGGCCGGCCGTTGCCTCCGCCCTTCCACGACCGGGACACCGTGGTGGAACGCCTGCTCGGCGACCCCGATGTGCCGGACACCACGGTGCCCCCGGCTCTCGGGTGGCAGACGGCCGAGATCCGGCAGCAGTTCCTGGCCCTCCCCGCCCTCTACGCGGCCGTCGAAGGCGATCCCTTGCAGGGGGTCATCGACGCCCTGTTCGCGGCAGCGGTCACCTACGGGTCGGCCTACGGCACTCTGCTCGCCGAGGCCCGCTCCGCCTTCCCCGGCGAACTCGGCCAAGCCGGACACCGACGGTGACGGGCTCATCAGCCGTCACGAGTTCGTCGCGCGGTACGGGGAGTTCGCGTACGCGCGAGGCCCCGGGACCTTGGGGGGTCCCGGGGCCGTGGCGTGCGCTCAGACGCTGCCCCCGGCCGCCGCCGACACGAACGCGGCGAAGGCGCCGGGCGCGGCGGTGAAGGCCGGGCCCTCGGGGTCCTTGGAGTCGCGTATGGCGACGTGAGCGCTGAGGTCGGCGACCTCGATGCAGTCGCCGCCGGTGTCGCCGCTGTACGACGACTTGCGCCAGGTGGCGCCACCGAGCGGCGCGCACTCGACGCACGCGCCCCCCGTGTCGCCGCTGTAACTCGACTTACGCCATGTCGCGCCCGCCAGCCGCTGGTTGGTCTCCATACCGTTCCTCCATCACGCGCGCGATCAGTGCCGCCGAGTCCTCCACGGACAGGGCGGATGCCTGCAAGCGAGCGTAACGAAGGGAACTCTCCTTGACCTTCTCGGGATGAGCCGTCATGTGCCCCTGCACGAAGTCCTCGGTGTAGATGAGGTCGGGGTCGTCCTCGAAGCGGAGGGTGTAGAACGTGCCCATAAGGCCAGCGTGGTGACCTGCCGTGAACGGCAGGATCTGGAGGTTCACCCACTGGCTGCCCTGGAACTCCAGCAGGTGGGCGAGTTGTTCCCGCATGACCTCGCGGCCGCCGACTTCCTGATGCAGCACCGCCTCGCTCAGCACCGCCCACGACAGCGGAGGGTTCTCCCGCCTCAGGATGCGCTGCCGGTCCATGCGGGCTTCGACCCGCGCGTCGAGATTGTCGTCCGTCATGACGCCCAGCACGGCACGCGCGTACGCCTTCGTCTGGAGCAGCCCGTCCACCAACTGCGCTTGAAACGTGGAGATGTACGCGGCCCGGGCCTCCATCTCCGCGTACGCCTGGAACCAGCTCGGCAACTGGCTGCGCAGCACGAGGCCCACGAGGCGGGACAACTGACCATCCGTGCCCAGCGCCGCGTCCACCCGTTCGGAGACTCCCGCGTTGGCACCCTCTTCGTTGTCTCGACCTGGCCCACCAGGGACCCCGTACAGAAGATGCAGTCGCCTAACTGCGCCTGGCTCAGCCCGGCGGATTCTCTCAGGCGGCGCAGTTCGGCGCCGTAGTAGTCGAGTGGTGAGGCGCTCGCGTCGAGCGCGCGGGGTTGAGTCACGCCTGACTCCAACGTCGCGGAGGGTTGATCTCGGAACGTGTTCAAGCGTAAGCAAGCCGTCACGGCCCGGCAGGCGAATCCCCGAATTCGGCGCCGCCGCTCGCGTTTCGGGGGAGCCGAACCGCTCGGCGGGGGTTAACCCCACCCCCGGTTCGCCAGCCGTCCTCATGGTCCGTACCGCCCCTTGATCCATAGGTTCGAGACATCGATCAGGGATGTACGAACGGAAGGCGGCACAGCCATGGGGCTGCGACGGAAGAACCGGACCGACAAGGCCACGGGAGCCGTTCCGACGCCGCCGGTGCCCGGCGACTGGGCCGTCGAACTGCGCGGTGTCCGCCGTCAGTACGGCCGTGGCGCCGGCGCCGTGCACGCCCTCGCCGGCATCGACCTCGCCCTGCCCCGCGGCAGCTTCACCGCCGTCATGGGACCCTCGGGATCGGGCAAGTCCACGTTCCTCCAGTGCGCGGCGGGACTCGACCGGCCCAGCTCCGGCACCGTCCGCCTCGGCGGCACCGAGATCACCGGCATGAGCGAGAACAAGCTCACCGCCCTGCGCCGCTCCCGCCTCGGCTTCGTCTTCCAGGCGTTCAACCTGCTGCCCTCGCTGACCGTCGAGCAGAACGTCGTCCTGCCGATGCGCCTCGCCGGACACCGCCCGGACCGGCGCAAGGCCGCCGAGATGCTCACCCGCGTCGGCCTCGGCGACAAGGGGAGCCGCCGCCCCGGCCAGCTCTCCGGCGGCCAGCAGCAGCGCGTCGCCATCGCCCGCGCCCTGGTCACCGAGCCGGACGTGATCTTCGCCGACGAGCCGACCGGCGCCCTCGACACCACCACCGCCACCGAGATCCTCGGCCTGCTGCGCTCCGCCGTCGACGCCATGGGCGCCACCGTCGTCATGGTCACCCACGACCCGGCCGCCGCGGCCTGGGCCGACCGCGTCCTCTTCCTCGCCGACGGCTCCGTCGTCGACCGCCTGGAACGCGCCTCCGCCCAGCAGATCGCCGCCCACATGACCGCCCTGACCGCTCCCGCCCACGCGGGGGTGGCCGCGTAATGGCGTACGTGCCCAACGGCCTCGCCCGCGCGGCCGTCCGCTTCAAGCCCGCCGCCTTCGCCGGCACCTTCGTCGCCCTGATGATGGCCTCGCTGATCGTGGCCGCCTGCGGCATCCTCCTGGAGACCGGCCTGCGCGCCTCCGTGCCGCCCGTCCGCTACGCCGCCGCCCCCGTGGTCGCCGCCGCCGACCAGGAGGCCCACTACGTCACCGGCAGCGGCGAGGACCGCACCGAGGCGAGCATCCCGCTGCCCGACCGCGCCCGGCTCGACGACGCCCTCGTCGCGAAGGCCGCCGCCGTGCCCGGCGCGCGTACCGCCGTCGCGGACGTCACCTTCCCCGTGCGCTCCGGCGACAGGACCGTCACCGCCCACGGCTGGGGCTCCACCGCCTTCACCGGCGAGAAGCTGACCACGGGCCGCGCGGCGCGCTCCGGGGAGGTGGCCCTCGCCGCGCCGGGCGCGCGCGCGGCGACCGCGTCACGCTCACCACCGCCGAGGGCCCGCGCGCCTTCCGCGTCTCCGGCACCGTCGAGGCCGGGCGGGCCGCACCCACCGCCTGGTTCGCCGACGCCGAGGCGGTCCGCGTCTCCGGGCACCCCGGACGCGTCGACGCCGTCGCCGTCCTGCCCGAGCCGGGCGTCACCGCCGACACCCTCAAGTCCCGGGTGGCCCACGCCCTCGGCGGCAAGGCGGAGGTCCACACCGGCGACGACCGCGGCGCCGTCGAGGACTCCGGGGTCGCCTACGCCAAGGAGATGCTGACCGGCCTCGGCGCTCCTTCGGCGGCATCGCCGCCCTCGTCGCCGTCTTCACCGCCGCCGGCACCGTCGCGCTCTCCGTGGGACAGCGCGCCCGCGAATACGCCCTGCTCCGCGCCATCGGCGCCACCCCGCGCCAGATCCGCCGCACCATCGCCACGAGTCGCTGCTCGTCGCCCCCCTCGCGGGCGCCGCCGGCCTCCTGCCCGGCATCGCCCTGGCCCGCTGGTGGTTCGGGCAGCTCAAGGAGAAGGGCGCGATCCCCGAGGCCGTCGACCTCACGGTGTCCGGCATCCCGTTCGCCGCCGCCGTCGGCGTCACGGTCATCACCGCCCTGCTCGCGGGCTACCTGGCGGCACGCCGCCCCTCCCGCGTCAAGCCGGGCCAGGCGCTCGCCGAGGCCGCCGTGGAGCGGCTGCCGCTCGGCAAGATCCGCACCCCGATCGGCGTCGTGGCGCTGGGCGGCGGCGTCGCCTTCGCGGGGATCGCCGCCCAGACCACGGGCGAGGACGCGGCGAACGCGGCGCTCGGCGTCGTCATGCTCTTCATGCTCGCCATGGCCCTGCTCGGCCCGCTGGTCGCCCGCGGCTGCGCGGTCCTCTTCGGCCTCCCGCTGCGCAAGGCGGCGCCCCCGGTTCGCTGGCGGCCGCCAACTCCCGTACCAACGCCCGTCGCCTGGCCTCCGCGATCACCCCGATCGTGCTCGCCATGGCCTTCTCCTCCGTGCTCGTCTTCCTGCACACCAGCACCGAAAAGGCCGCCGCCGACCAGCAGCGCGCGGGCATCACCGCCGACCACATCGTCTCCTCCGACGCGGGACTCGCGCCCGGCGCGGTCACGAAGGCCGCCCGCGCCGACGGGGTCACCTCCGCCGTCGGACGGCTCAAGACGTCCGTCATCGTCCCGCAGTACTCGGTCGGCGACCGCCTGCTCGCCTCGGCGTCGGCGCAGGGCATCACGGGCTCGGCCACCGACCTGGCCAAGGTCCAGGACCTCTCGGTCGAGACCGGCGCCCTGCGGCTCGGCAAGGGCGACATCGCCGTCGACTCCGCGCTCGCCCACGCCGCGCGCGTCAAGGCCGGCGACCGCCTCGACATCCTCCTGCCCGACGGTACGAAGGCCTCCCCGAAGGTCGCGGCCACGTACGGCAGGGGCCTCGGCCTCTCCCAGGTCACCCTGCCCGCCGCCGCCCTGAAGCACCACGTCACGTCCTCCCTCACCCACGAGATCTGGACCAAGGGCGGCTCCGCGGACGCCCTGTCCGGCCTCGGCACCCTCCACGACCGCGACGGCTACACCACCGCCGAGTCCATGGACGCCGAACTCAACGCCTGGGCCAACACGACGATGGCGGCCGTCCTCGGCGGCTTCGCGGCCGTCGCCGCCGTCAACACCCTGGTGATGACGGTCCTCGACCGCCGCCGCGAACTCGGCACGCTGCGCCTGATCGGCTCCACGCGCCGCCAGGTGATGCGGATGATCCGCTGGGAGGCGCTCATCGTCGCCGTCGCGGGCATCGCCATCGGCTCGGCGATCGCCCTCGCCACCCTCGTCCCGATGATGAACGGCCTGACCGGCGAGGCCCCTTACATCCCGCCGCTGGTGTACGGCTCCTTCGTCGGCGCGGTCCTCGTCCTCGGCCTGGCGGCGACGACGATCCCGGCCCGGGCGGCACTAAGGTCGGCGGCATGACACGCCCCGCCCCGGACCGCGAGCCGCTCTCACTCACCGCGGTGGAGGCCCTCGCCCGCGAGGCCCACGCCACCCAGACCGACAAGGCGGGCCGCCCCTACGCCGAACACCTCCAGGCCGTGGCCGAGGGGGTGCGGGCCAGGGGCGGCGACGACGAACAGCCGGGCGCGGGGCGTGGCTGCACGACTCCGTCGAGGACGCCGCGCTCACGGAGGAGTGGCTGCGGGACGCCCCGCTGACCCCGCGCACGAAGGCCATCGTGCGGGCGCTCACCAAGATCCCGGGAGAGTCCCCGCAGGCGTACGCGGAACGCGTCCTCGCGACGCTGGGCGCCCGCCTCGTCAAGGAGGCGGACCTGGCCCACAACGCGGACCCGGCCCGCCTCGCGGTCCTGGACGACACGACAAGGGCGCGCCTGACGGCGAAGTACGCCGCCATGCGCGCCCTGTTGGGACTCCGCTGACCCCTGCCGCTACGCCGGCCTGGCGCGCTCCCGCGCCAGCTCCGCCGCGTCGCGCTTGAAGGCCCACTCCATCTTGGGCTCCATCGCGAAGCGGAACACCCGCTGCACCGAGGGGGTGCACAGCAGCGTCACCACGGTCGCGGCGACCACCGTCACGAAGATCTCGCCCAGCGGCTTGTGCAGCCACTCGTACTCCTCGAACCAGCCCCAGAAGCGGGAGCCCTTGGCGAGGAAGCCGTGCAGGAGGTAGCCGTACAGCGTGCCCGCGCCGAGGAGCGTGAACCACATCTTGCGGCGCGGCACCCACGCGAAGAAGCACGCGGTGAGCACCGCGGAGCAGCCGAACAGCGCCAGCGTCATCACGATGCCGACCCACCACGGCACGCCCAACTCCTGGGCGCTGTCCCGGCGGTAGAACCACACCGACGTCATGCGGGGCGCCGCCCAGTAGGCGAGCAGCACCGCGGCGGCGAAGACCGGGACGGACAGGACGCGCACCTCGCGGCGGCGCACCAGCTGGAAGTGCTCGGGCTTCATGCAGAGGCCGAGCACGAAGAACGGCAGGAACTGCAGGACGCGCTGGAGGTCGAGGTCGTCACCGATGTCCGGGGAGATCACGGCGAGCATGGCGATGGCCAGCGCGAGCGGCAGCGGCCAGCGCACGATCTTCCACAGCGGCACGGTGAGCCGCCACACGAAGAGCGCGACCAGGAACCAGGTGAGGTACCAGGGGTCGAGCAGGCTGATCGGCTGGGCCGGGTCGTCGTCCGCCCAGCGCTTGAAGAGGGTGTAGGCGACCTCGAAGATGACGTAGGGGACGGCGACACCGGTGACCAGCCGCCGCAGCCGGTCGGGCCGCATGTCGAAGCTGCGCGAGAAGTAGCCGGAGATCACGATGAACGCCGGCATGTGGAAGGTGTAGACGGTCATGTACAGCGCCTCGGCGGCACGGCTGTGATCCGTCAGGGGTTCCCACGCGTGGGCCATCGCCACAAGGACGATGGCCAGGTACTTGGCGTTGTCGAAGAACGCGTCGCGCTGTTTGGCGGGCTTCGCCGCCCGGGCGGCGGCGCGGTGGCCGACCGGGGTGGAGGGAGCGGCGGCGGCCTGCGGGATCGGATGGTGGGTGCGTGGGGGCGGGGGTCCGGCCGCGGGCACCTGGACCGGCGGAAGCGGCGCCCGGTGGCGTCCGTGCGGGTGCACCGAGTTGGTCACAGGCCCTCCCACCAAGAGCTCGGTGAGACGATCCGGGACCGCACTGCGCCTACGGGGGTGGTGGCAGCGTGGAACATCTGACGCACCCTAGCGTCGCGGCGCTGTCTTCGTAAAACCCTCGTCGCTTTCGTCAACTCAATCCCTGTCAATCCCGGAGCCGATTACCGCTTATCGCGTCCGCGTACCCGGGAATCGCTTCGGCAGACAAAGAGACGTCACTGTATTTGCGCACCTTACGTCACAATTCATCCGGTTTAAATGGTGCATAACGCCCGCAGCCGACTCCCGTGGAATGTCCGATTGGTCGGCGGTTCAAGAACCCTCGGTGAACCCCTGGTGTGCCCCTCGCAACAATTCGAATTTCCTGCGAACGCCGTGTGTGGTGTTCGCACCGGTCGCGCCGAATTCCCGGCGGCGGCGGACCGTCGAATTGCCGGACCGGAGTGCGCCGGGGAGGCGCCCCGCCTCCGCGCCCCAGGGGCGCCCCCGGGCGGCAGGCCGGAAAAGCTTTGGCCGACGATGTGTCACGGGCCGCATACCGCGGGCGGGTTGGTGGCACGATGGTCGGTGGCGGGGGTGTGCGGGGCCGTACCCCCCGGGCCGGGAGAGCGACCGACCTAGGGTGTGATCAGTGTGGCCATTTCGCTGTCAGTGGTACTGCTGTTGGCGATCATTCTCGTGGTGCTGATCCGCGGGGGGTCCCTCAAGGCGGGGCCCGCGATCGTCGCGGTGCTCTTCGGCTTCTTCCTCGCCTCGACCGGTATGGCGCCTTCCATAAACCGGTTCCTGAACGAACTGGCGGAGACGATCAACTCGATCAGCTTCTGAAAGCCGTCGGCCCGGCCCGCTGGGAACGCGGCGCGGCGAGGGTCTTGCAGAGCGGGCGACGGGAATCGAACCCGCGTAGCTAGTTTGGAAGACTAGGGCTCTACCATTGAGCTACGCCCGCACATACGCACCGGGGCCGAAAGGCCGCGGCACGACAGGCATCGTAGCGGGTCCGCGGGCCTCGCCGCACACCCCCTGCCGCGGTCCCGGTACAGCGGGGGCCGTACGGCCTGTGGGCATGTACCCTACGTGTCGCACCGACGGGGTGTGGCGCAGCTTGGTAGCGCGTCCGCTTTGGGAGCGGAAGGCCGTGGGTTCAAATCCCGCCACCCCGACCAGCAGGTCTCCCTCGCAAGATCGCATTGTGGGTCGGCTCCCGCTTGCCGTTACTATGCAAGCTGTGTGCCCGTGTGTCTCTGATCCGGGCAGAAACCAGCAGTCAGCCCACCAAGGAGACCAACCGTGAAGAGCGCCGTGGAGACCCTGAACCCGACCCGTGGGCGGCGGGGCGAGGGGCGGAGCCGGCCGCCGTGGCACGGGAGTCACCTGCGTGCCGAGCACGTCCTGCGTACCGTCGGAATCCATGATTCTTGCCCCCTGGCCTGCCGCTCTCCTGGTTCGCGGGCCAATCTAGCGCCAGGGCAAGGGGAGTTCACCGGCTACGCGCCCGGCTCCGTCACGACGGTTGCGGCTCGGTGGCCGGGACTCGCCGCCCGGCCGTCGCCGCCGCCGCCCGTTCGGCACGGCGCGCCATGACGTACGCGTGGGGCGACAGACCGTAGGCCAGCCTGAACTGGTGGCCGAGTTCCCCGGCGGTCAGGTGCGCGTCGCGGGCGAGCGCCACGACGTCCAGCGGCCGGGCGTACTCCCGGTCGATCCGGTCGCGTACGCAGCGCAGTCGCGCGAGGAGGCCCAGGCGGTGCGCGGTGGCGCGTGCGCGGCTCCACGAGGGGTGGCACATGAGGGAACTCCTTCGTTGGGGGTGCGGCTCAGCGGAGTTCCTGGATGCGGATCAGGTTGCCCGCGGGATCGCGGAAGGCGCAGTCACGGATGCCGTACGGCTGCTCGGTCGGTTCCTGGGCGACCTCGGCGCCGCCCGCCCGGACCTTCTCGAAGGTGGCGTCGAGGTCCCGGGTGGCCAGCAGAATCCAGCCGTAGGTGCCCTTGGCCATCATCTCGGCGATGGTGCGCCGCTCGGCCTCGGTGATGCCGGGGTCGACGGCGGGCGGCGCCAGGAGGATGGACGTGCCGGGCTGTCCGACGGGGCCGACGGTGATCCAGCGCATCCCGCCCTGCCCCACGTCGCTGCGGACTTCCATGCCGAGGGTGTCGCGGTAGAAGGCGAGGGCTGCGTCCGGGTCGTCGTGCGGGAGGGCCGTGGTGTGGATGGTGAGGTCCATGACGATCAGGCTAGGCAGGGGGCGCGGGCCGCGCTTCTCGGTTCCTGCTCGATGGCACCCCCACCGGGCGGCCGGGGGCCCTTGCTATGTCCATCACGGACAACCGCCGCGCCGAACAACTCCCCCATGGAGCATGCCCGCGCCCCTGCCCCGCCCCTAACCTGCGAAGAAAGCAGAGATACGCCCGGAAGACGGCGTCCCGGACGCTCCGCGTGACCGGTCGGCGTCCCCCGGTCACCGATCCACCCAAGACCCCACCCCCAGGAGTCCCCCATGAGCGCAGTTCCGCAGGAGCGTCGCCTCGTCACCGCCATCCCCGGCCCGAAGTCGCAGGAGCTGCAGGCCCGCCGCACCGCCGTGGTGGCCGGTGGCGTGGGCTCCGTGCTGCCCGTCTTCACCGCGCGCGTGGCGGCGGCATCATCGAGGACGTCGACGGCAACCGGCTGATCGACTTCGGTTCCGGCATCGCCGTGACGTCGGTCGGCGCCTCCGCCGAGGCCGTGGTGCGCCGGGCCTCCGCCCAGCTCCAGGACTTCACGCACACCTGCTTCATGGTCACGCCCTACGAGGGTTACGTGGCCGTCGCCGAGGCGCTCGCCGAGCTGACGCCGGGCGACCACGAGAAGAAGTCGGCGCTGTTCAACTCCGGTGCCGAGGCCGTCGAGAACGCCGTCAAGATCGCCCGCGCGTACACCAAGCGCCAGGCCGTCGTCGTCTTCGACCACGGCTACCACGGCCGTACGAACCTCACGATGGCGCTGACCGCCAAGAACATGCCGTACAAGCACGGCTTCGGTCCGTTCGCCCCCGAGGTCTACCGCGTCCCGGTCGCCTACGGCTACCGCTGGCCGACCGGTGCCGAGAACGCCGGTCCGGAGGCCGCCAAGCAGGCCATCGACCAGATCACCAAGCAGGTCGGCGCGGAGAACGTCGCCGCGATCATCATCGAGCCGGTGCTCGGCGAGGGCGGCTTCATCGAGCCCGCGAAGGGCTTCCTGCCCGAGATCGTGAAGTTCGCCAACGACAACGGCATCGTCTTCGTCGCCGACGAGATCCAGTCCGGCTTCTGCCGCACCGGCCAGTGGTTCGCCTGTGAGGACGAGGGCATCGTCCCCGACCTGATCACCACCGCCAAGGGCATCGCGGGCGGCCTGCCGCTCGCCGCCGTCACGGGCCGCGCCGAGATCATGGACGCCGCGCACGCGGGCGGCCTCGGCGGCACCTACGGCGGCAACCCGGTGGCCTGCGCCGGTGCGCTCGGCTCCATCGAGACGATGAAGGAGCTCGACCTCAACGCCAAGGCGAAGGAGATCGAGTCCACGATGAAGGCCCGCCTGGGCGCGATGGCCGAGAAGTTCGACATCATCGGCGACATCCGCGGCCGCGGCGCGATGATCGCCATCGAGCTGGTCAAGGACCGTACGACCAAGGAGCCGAACCCGGAGGCCACCGCGGCCCTGGCCAAGGCCTGCCACGCGGAGGGCCTGCTGGTCCTGACCTGCGGCACGTACGGCAACGTCCTGCGCTTCCTGCCGCCGCTGGTCATCGGCGACGACCTGCTGAACGAGGGCCTGGACATCATCGAGGGCGCCTTCGCGGGCGTCTGAGTCCACCGAGGCCCCGCGGAGTGACCGTGGGGCCGTGTGAAGAAGGTGTGCGGGCCCCATGACGGGTTGCCGATGTGCCTGTCGGCCCGCCACCGCTTTGCCGTACGGTTTCCGCAGATGAGAGAGACACCCCGCTCACAGGGGACTGTGGGCGACACCAGGGCGGAGCCTCCCCAGCCCCGTCCTGGCCGTGCCTTCGCGCACGCACCCGGAGCTTCCGGCTCCGGAACTCCTCACCGATCGGATGGCCGCCCGCCCCAAACCCCCCGGGGCGCGCGGCGACCCGGTCCCTTCGGCCGCCTCGGAACCACCCCCCCTGTTCCGAGCGGCGCCCCTTTTCCGCCCGCTGTCCCTGTGCCTCTCCCTGTGCGCGCTGCTGTTCGCGCTCCTCACCTGGCAGGTCGTCGCCGACGGACCGCTGCGCCGCCTCGACGAGCGCGCGGTGCGGGCGGCCTCCGGCGCCGCCTTCCCGGAGCGCGCCGCAGAGTTCCTCGCCGACCTCGGCAACCCCGGTGTCGCCCTGCCGGTGCTCGGGGTCGTCTCGCGCACGCCGCCTGGTACGGCCGCCGGGCCGGAGTGTTCCGCTGGTGGCTCGCCCCGCTGGCCGCGGCCGTCGCCATGGCCGTCATGCCCGCGCTCGTCGTGCCGCTCAAGGCGGCCGTGGCCGGCCGGGCGCCGGGCATGGCCGGACACGACGGCTTCTATCCCTCGGGGCACGCGGCGACGGCCGCCGTCGCCTATGGAGCGGCCGCGCTGCTGGTGCTGCCGCTGCTGCGCCGCGCGTACGGCCGTTCGGCACTGCTCATCGGCTGCCTCCTGGTGAACGCGGCCGTCGGCTTCGGGCTCGTGCGGCGGGGGTATCACTGGCCGCTGGACGTGGCCGCTTCCTGGCTGCTGTGCGGGATGCTGCTGGCGGCCGTGACGGCCGTGGCCGGGCGGTACGGCGCCAGTAGCGGGCCCCGGCCCTCTCCCCCGGGCGTGCGCCATGTGCCCCGAGGTCACTCCTCGGCCTCCCGGGCCAGCCCCGCCGCCGCCTCGTGCATGGCCAGTTCGAGCAGGGCCGGGTCGGTCAGCGTGCCGTGGCCGTCCGGGGGGACCAGCCAGCGGACGCCGCCGTTCACCCGACCGGGGTAGGGCACGACGATCCAGGTGCCGCGGCCGGCGCCGCGTACGCCCGTGCCCAGCCAGCGGGCGGCCGTGCCCGCGGGCACGAAGAAGCCCGTGCGCGCGTCCCCGAAGTCGGCGAGTACCGGCCCTGGGCGGTCGACGCAGCGGGACAGCACCTCCAGCGTGGGACAGCCGAGGTCGCCGGGGAGGATCAGCACGTCCCAGCGGCGGCCCGCGGGCAGGAGCGCGACCCCGAACGGGTTGCGCTCCCACTCCCAGCGGCAGGCGTCCGGGTCCGGCGCCACCGACACGAGCCATTCGACCGCCGACTTCGCCCCGCGGTCGCCCGCGCCTCTCATGCCGCCCATGCCGCCCGTGTCACCCGAGCCACCCGTGCCTGTCATTGGCTGGACCTCCTTTTTCCCGTGTAACGACTGTGCGTGTCACAGGTGAGAGGGGTCCGGGGCCCGGGCATTACGTGGGTTCGGCCACCTGGCGGTGGTGCGGCGGCATGGCGGGCGGCGGGGGCGTACGCCGGTTCAGCTGTCGAAGCCGAGGCCCAGCTTGTCCATCGTCTTCAGCCAGAGGTTCCGCCTGCCGCCGTTGGCGTCCGACCGGGCGAGGGACCACTTCGTCAGTGCGACGCCCGTCCAGGCGAACGGCTCGGGCGGGAACGGCAGCGGCTTCGTGCGGACCATCTCCAGGCTCGTGCGCTCGGTGCGCTCCCCGGAGAGCAGGTCCAGCATGACGTCGGCGCCGAACCGCGTGGCCCCGACACCGAGCCCGGTGTACCCGGCCGCGTAGGCGACGCGGCCCTTGTGCGCCGTGCCGAAGAACGCCGAGAAGCGCGAGCACGTGTCGATCGCGCCGCCCCACGCGTGCGTGAAGCGGACCCCCTCCAGCTGCGGGAAGCAGGTGAAGAAGTGCCCGGCGAGCTTCGCGTACGTCTCGGGGCGGTGGTCGTACTCGGCGCGGACCTTTCCGCCGAACGGGTAGATCGCGTCGTAACCGCCCCACAGGATGCGGTTGTCGGCTGAGAGCCGGAAGTAGTGGAACTGGTTGGCGCTGTCGCCGAGCCCCTGCCGGTTCTGCCAGCCGATCGCGGCGAGCTGGTCGTCGCTCAGCGGTTCGGTCATCAGCGCGTAGTCGTAGACCGGCACGGTGTACGCGCGGAGGCGCTTGACCAGCGACGGGAAGATGTTCGTGGCGAGCGCCACCTGGCGGGTGAAGACCCGGCCGTACGGCGTGCGGACGGCCATCCCGGCGCCGGCGGAGGCCAGCTCCAGGGCGGGCGTGTGTTCGTAGATGCGTACGCCCTGCTCCAGGCAGGCCCGCTTCAGGCCCCACGCCAGCTTCGCCGGGTGCAGCATGGCAACGCCGTCGCGGTCCCAGAGGCCGCCGAGGAAGGTGGGCGAGTCGACCTGCTCGCGTACGGCGTCCGCGTCGAGGAGCCGCGCGCTTCCGGCGAGGCCGTGGGCCGTCATCTCCTCGTACATCTCGCGCAACTCGGTGACCTGGTGCGGGGCGGTGGCGACGTCGATCTCGCCGGTGCGCTCGAAGTCGCAGTCGATGGCGTAGCGCTTGACGGCCGCCTCGATCTCGTCGAGGTTGCGGGCGCCCAGCTCCTCCAGCTTCTCGATCTCGCCGGGCCAGCGGGACAGGCCGTTGGCGACGCCGTGGGTGAGGGAGGCGGCGCAGAAGCCGCCGTTGCGGCCGGAGGCGGCCCAGCCCGCCTCACGGCCCTCGACGAGGACGACATCGCGCCGCGGGTCGCGCTCCTTGGCGATGAGCGCGGTCCACAGGCCGCTGTAGCCGCCGCCGACGACGAGGAGGTCGCAGCGGTCGTCGCCGGTGAGGGCGGGCTCGGGGGCGGGCCTGCCCGGGTCGTCCAGCCAGTACGAGACCGGCTGGGCGTCGGAGAGGGACTTGGTCCAACGGGTCATGGCGCTTGGGGCCATGATTTCCACTCCTTCAGAGACAGTAGAAGCGCTGCGCGGCGAGCGGTGATTCTATTTCGCCTGCTTGTTGCGGCGCTTTCCGATGAGCATTCCGGCGAGTACGAGCAGCACCGCGACGAGGAACATCGCCGTACCGATCACATTGATCTGAACGGGCGTGCCCCGCTGTGCCGATCCCCAGACGAACATGGGGAATGTCACGGTCGAGCCCGCGTTGAAATTCGTGATGATGAAGTCGTCGAAGGAGAGCGCGAAGGCGAGCAGCGCGCCCGCAGCGATGCCCGGTGCGGCGATCGGCAGCGTGACCCGCAGGAAGGTCTGCACGGGACCGGCGTAGAGGTCCTGGGCGGCCTGTTCCAGGCGGGGGTCCATCGACATGACGCGCGCCTTGACGGCGGTCACCACGAAGCTGAGGCAGAACATGATGTGGGCGATGAGGACCGTCCAGAAGCCCAGCTGGGCGCCCATGTTGAGGAAGAGCGTGAGCAGCGAGGCGGCCATGACGACCTCGGGCATCGCCATCGGCAGGAAGATCAGCGAGTTCACGGCGCCGCGAGCCCGGAAGCGGTAGCGCACCAGCGCGAAGGCGATCATCGTGCCGAGCACGGTCGCGCCGATCGTCGCCCAGGCGGCGATCTGGAGGCTCAGCGAGAGCGACCCGCACATGTCGGCGACGCCGCACGGGTCCTTCCAGGCGTCGGTCGAGAACTCCTGCCAGGAGTAATTGAAGCGCCCCTTCGGCTTGTTGAAGGAGAAGACGGTCACGACGATGTTCGGCAGGAGCAGATAAGCGAGCGTCAGCAGGCCCGCGATGACGACGAGATGGCGCCGCAGCCGGCGTACAAAGGCCATCAGACCAAATCCTCCGTCCCCGACTTGCGGATGTAGAAGGTCACCATGAAAAGGATGGCGGCCATGAGGATGAAGGAGAGTGCCGCCGCCGTCGGATAGTCCAGGACGCGCAGGAACTGCGTCTGGATGACGTTGCCGACCATGCGGGTGTCGGTCGAGCCGAGCAGGTCCGCGTTGACGTAGTCGCCCACCGCCGGGATGAAGGTCAGCAGCGTGCCGGAGACGACACCCGGCATGGAGAGCGGGAACGTCACCTTGCGGAAGGTGGTGGACGGTTTGGCGTAGAGGTCGCCGGCGGCCTCGTGGAGCCGCCCGTCGATGCGCTCCAGCGAGGTGTAGAGCGGCAGGATCATGAACGGCAGGAAGTTGTACGTGAGTCCGCAGATCACCGCGAGCGGCGTCGCGAGGACCCGGTCGTCCGCCGTGACGCCGAGCCAGCTGGTGACGTCCAGGACGTGCAGCGAGTTGAGGGCGCCGACGACGGGGCCGCCGTCCGCGAGGATCGTCTTCCACGCCAGCGTACGGATGAGGAAGCTGGTGAAGAACGGCGCGATGACCAGGACCAGAATGATGTTGCGCCAGCGGCCCGCGCGGAACGCGATCAGATACGCGAGCGGATAGCCGAGCAGCAGGCACAGGACCGTGGCGGCGCCCGCGTAGAGCACCGAGCGCAGGAACTGCGGCCAGTAGGCGGTGAGCGCGTCCCAGTAGGTGGCGAAGTGCCAGGTGACCTTGAAGCCCTCTTCGAGCGACCCGGTCTGGACGGACGTCGAGGCCTGGTAGACCAGCGGCAGCGCGAAGAAGACGACCAGCCAGAGCAGGCCGGGCAGCAGCAGCCAGTAGGGGACGAGGCGGCCCCGTTTGCGGGGCTTTCGGGGCGCGGGGTCCTCGGGCTCTTTCGTGGGGGGCGCCTCGGTGAGGGTCGTCGTCATGCGGAGGCGTCCTCCTCGACCTTGGAGGCGCCCGCCTCGATGTCCTGGGCGGCGTCGAGGGCGAAGGTGTGCGCGGGGTTCCAGTGCAGGACGACCTCGGTGCCCGGGGTCAGGCGGCCGTCGCGCTCGATGTTCTGCGCGTACACCTCGAAGGAGGGGCAGACCGGGCTGTGCACCACGTACTGCGTGGAGACGCCGATGAAGCTGCTGTCGGCGATCCGGCCCGTGATGCGGTTGCGCCCCTCGGGAATCCGCCCCGCGTCGTCGGCGTGCGCGAGGGAGATCTTCTCGGGGCGGACGCCGACCAGGACCTTGCCGCCGGTGGCGGTGGGGCCGGTACATCGGGCGGCGGGCAGCGTCAGCTTGCAGTCGCCGGCCTTCACGACGAGGTCGTCGCCGCTCGTCGCGGCGACCTCCGCCTCGATGAAGTTGGAGGTGCCGAGGAAGTTGGCGACGAACGTGGTGCGCGGGTTCTCGTAGAGGTCGGCCGGGGCGCCGAGCTGTTCGACGCGGCCGCCGTTCATCACGGCCACGGTGTCGGCCATCGTCATGGCCTCCTCCTGGTCGTGCGTGACGTGCACGAAGGTGATGCCGACCTCGGTCTGGATGCGCTTCAGCTCCAGCTGCATCTGGCGGCGCAGCTTGAGGTCGAGGGCGCCGAGCGGCTCGTCGAGGAGGAGCACCTTGGGGTGGTTGATGAGCGCGCGGGCCACGGCGACGCGCTGCTGCTGGCCGCCGGAGAGCTGATGCGGCTTCTTGCGGGCCTGCTCGCCGAGCTGGACGAGGTCGAGCATCTCGCCGACCTGGCCCTTCACGGACTTGATGCCGCGCCGGCGCAGGCCGAAGGCGACGTTCTCGAAGATGTCCAGGTGCGGGAAGAGGGCGTACGACTGGAAGACGGTGTTCACGGGCCGCTTGTACGGCGGCAGCGACGTGACGTCCTGGTCGCCGAGGTGGACCGTGCCGGAGCTGGGTTCCTCCAGGCCCGCGATCATGCGCAGCGTGGTGGTCTTGCCGCAGCCGGAGGCGCCGAGCAGCGCGAAGAAGGAGCCCTGCGGCACGGTGAGGTCGAGGGGGTGCACGGCGGTGAAGGAGCCGTACGTCTTGCTGATCCCGGTGAGACGGACGTCGCCGCCGGTTTCTTGAGCAGAGGTCATGGTGGGGTCCAGATGAAGTCGAGGGGGAACAAGGGCGCCCCGTAAGGGGCGCGGGGCTGTGACATCTGTGGCTCCGCCACGGGGCGCGACCAGCCACGGCGGAGCCGCAGGTGCAAACCGTCAGGCCCGGCGCAGAGGCACCGCTAGACGCCGGTCAGCTTCGCGAACTTCTCTTCGTACGCGGTCTCTTCCTTGGGCGTGAGCGACCGGAACGCCCGCGACTTCTCCTTCATCTCCTTGTCGGGGATGATCAGCGGGTTCGCCGCCGCGTCCTTGTCGATCCTCGCGAGCGCATCCCGCACTCCGTCCACCGGACACACGTAGTTGATGTACGCCGCGAGGCGCGCCGCGGGCTCCGGCTCGTAGTAGTAGTCGATGAGGCGCTCGGCGTTGCGCTTGTGCCGCGCCTTGTTGGGGACGAGCAGGTTGTCCGTGGACGTGATGTAGCCCTGGTCCGGGATGTGGAAGCCGATGTCCGGGTTGTCGGCCTGCAACTGCACGATGTCGCCGGCCCAGCCGAGACAGGCGGCGATATCGCCCTTGGCGAGGTCCGAGGTGTAGTCGTTGCCGGTGAAGCGGCGGACCTGCTTCTTGTCGACGGCCTTCTGGAGGCGGGCGATGGCCGCGTCGAAGTCGTCGTCGGTGAAGTCCCCGGGGTCCTTGCCCATGTCGATGAGCGTCATGCCGACGGTGTCGCGCATCTCGGAGAGGAACCCGACGCGGCCCTTCAGCTTCGGGTCCTCCAGAAGCTGTGACACCGAGGTGACCTTCTTCCCGCCGGTCGCCTTCTTGTTGTACGCGATGACGGTGGAGATGCCGGTCCAGGGGTACGAGTAGGCCCGGCCCGGGTCCCAGTCGGGGTCGCGGAACTGGGTCGACAGGTTGGTGTACGCGTGCGGCAGGTTGGCCGGGTCCAGTTTCTGGACCCACCCGAAGCGGATCAGCCGTGCGGCGAGCCAGTCGGTGACGCAGATGAGGTCGCGTCCGGTCTCCTGGCCCGCGGCGAGCTGCGGCTTGATCTTCCCGAAGAACTCGACGTTGTCGTTGATGTCCTCGGTGTACTTGACGCTGATCCCGGTGCGTTTCGTGAACGCCTCCAGGGTGGGCCGCCTGTTCTCGTCCTTCTCGTCGACGTCCATGTACTCGGTCCAGTTGGAGAAGGTGATCCGCTTCTCCTCGGCCGAGTGGTCGTCCGACGAGACCTCGCCCTGGCTCTTGCCGGCCGCGGGGATGCCGCAGGCGCTCAGGGCGCCCAGCCCGCCGACGGCGAGCGCGCCGCCGGTGGAGGCGCGCAGCAGGGAACGGCGGGTCAGGGACCCCCTGCCGTACCGCAGGCTGCGGTGCATGGCCGCCAGTTGGGCCGGGGACAGCGGGTCGGGCTCGTACTGCTCCATGCGCGTGGTTGCCCTTTCGGGAGGAAGGCGGCCGCTGGTCGGGCGGCCTGTGACGACGTGGCGGCGTGGCCGAGCGGCCAGGCGCCTAACGGTCCCCGAAGATCGTGCGGTGCCAGTCCTTGCGGGCCACCGCGGTGTTGTCGAACATGACGTGCTTGACCTGCGTGTACTCCTCGAAGGAGTAGGTGGACATGTCCTTTCCGTAGCCCGACGCCTTGTAGCCGCCGTGCGGCATCTCGCTGAGGATCGGGATGTGGTCGTTGACCCACACGCACCCGGCCTTGATCTCGCGGGTGGCGCGGCCCGCCCGGTACACGTCGCGGCTCCAGGCGGAGGCGGCGAGTCCGTAGGGGGTGTCGTTGGCGAGGCGGATGCCCTCGTCGTCGCTGTCGAAGGGCAGGACGACGAGTACGGGCCCGAAGATCTCGGACTGCACGACCTCGCTGTCCTGGGCGGCGTCCACGATGAGGGTGGGCTTGTAGAAGGCGCCCGGGTGGGTGAGTGCCTCGCCGCCGGTCACCACGCGCGCGTAGGAGCGGGCCCGGTCGACGAAACCGGCGACGCGGTCGCGGTGGACGTGCGAGATGAGCGGCCCCATGTCGGTGCTCGGGTCGAACGGATCGCCGAGCCGCACGCTCTCCATGAGGTCGGCGACGCCCGCCACGAAGGCGTCGTACAGGCGGCGCTGGACGTACGCGCGCGTGGCGGCCGTGCAGTCCTGCCCGGAGTTGATGAGCGCGCCGGCGACCGCGCCGTGCACGGCGGCTTCGAGGTCGGCGTCGTCGAAGACCACGAAGGGCGCCTTGCCGCCCAGCTCCAGGTGGACCCGCTTGACGGTGGCGGTGGCGATCTCGGCGACGCGCTTGCCGACGCCGGTGGACCCGGTGAAGGAGGTCATCGCGACGTCCGGGTGGCCGACGAGGTGCTCACCGGCGTCCCGGCCCGCGCCCGTGACGATGTTGACGACGCCGTCCGGGATACCGGCCTCCGTGGCGGCCCGCGCGAAGAGCAGCGAGGTGAAGGGGGTCAGCTCGGCGGGCTTGAGGACGATGGTGTTCCCGGCCGCGATCGCGGGGAGCACCTTCCAGGCGGCCATCTGGAGGGGGTAGTTCCAGGGCGCGATGGACCCGACGACACCGATGGGCTCACGGCGTACGTACGAGGTGTGGTCCCCGGTGTACTCACCGGCCGACTGGCCCGGCAGGTGCCGGGCGGCGCCCGCGAAGAAGGCGGTGTTGTCGACGGTGCCGGGCACGTCGAACTCCCGGCTCAGCTTGATCGGCTTGCCGCACTGCAACGACTCGGCCTGCGCGAACTCCTCGGCGCGCTCGGCCAGGACGGCGGCGAAGCGGTGCATGGCGTCGGAGCGCTCGCCCGGGGTGGCGCCCGCCCAGCCGGGGAACGCCTCGGCGGCAGCCGCGACGGCGGCGTCGACGTCGTCTCTTCCGGCGAGTTCGTACGTGTGGACCTCGTCGGCGGTGGCGGGGTCGACGACGGCATGGGTGTGTCCCGAGGTCCCCTTGGTCAGCCGCCCGGCGATGTACTGCGCGCCGTCCGCGAAATGGTCCTGCGCCTGGAAGTTGTGCATGACGCTCTCCTCCGCCGCCCTCCCCGTCCCGCGGGGGTCGGCGTAGCTCCAGATCGATTTGAGTGCCGATCCTGACAGAGCGGTACTGGTCCAACAAGTGATTCCGTTGTTGCCTTTTGGTTACGCGACGGAATCTGTCGACCAGGTGTCGAGTCGTCCCCGAAAACCCGGGACGGAGTGTCAGTGGTGCGTGCCAGACTCGCGTGCATGACGAAGATCGACGGGGCGAGGGACGGGGAGATCGACTCGGTGGAGTCGCTGGTCGGCACGGTGCGCGCGGGTCAGCGCGTGAAGTACCTGCACTTCTGGGGCCACACCCCGCGCCGTGACGGCACGCTGGGCGCGAGCTGCCTGAGCCAGTGGTGGCCCTCGCCGTACACCGTGGACGGCGTCACGTACGCGACCGCGGAGCACTGGATGATGGCGGCCAAGGCCCGCCTCTTCGATGACGCGGACGCCGAGCGCGCGGTCCTCGCGGCACGGACACCGGCCGAGGCGAAGAACGCGGGGCGGCTGGTGCGGGGCTTCGACGAGGCGATATGGGCGCGGGAGCGGTTCGGCGTCGTCGTCACCGGCAGCGTCCACAAGTTCGCCTCGGACCCGGCCCTGCGGGACTTTCTGCTGGGCACGGGCGAGCGGGTGCTGGTGGAGGCGAGCCCGCTGGACCGGGTCTGGGGCGTGGGCCTCGCGGCGGACGACCCCCGCATCCAGGACCCGGAGAAGTGGCGGGGGGCGAATCTGCTGGGCTTTGCGTTGATGGGGGCGCGGGGGGAGGCTTCAGCGGGGGGGCGGGGGGCTTGAGTGGTCGGCGGCTTCAGAGGGCTTGAGTAGTCGGCGGCTTCGGGGGGTCGGCCGAGGCCTAGGGCTCAGGCGGGGGTGAGCTGTGCCGGGGCGGTTTCTGCCGGGGCGGCGGTCGATGTCGTCGCGCGGGCCGGGGGTTCCAGGGCGGCCGTGTCCTTCTCCTCCTCCGACAGCACGACGGTGATCACCAGCAGTGCCACGCCCAGCGCGATGCCTGCCGCCCCGCAGATGATCCCCGCCAGGGCCTGCCCCCCGTTCGTCGCCTCACCGCGGCGCGCCTTCCCGCGCCCCACGGCGCCGAAGATCACCGCGAGGATGCCGAGCACGATCGCCAGCGGCCACAGGCAGAAGCCGGCCGCCGCGATGATCCCGAGGACCAGCCCGGTGACGCCCATGCCGTTCGCCGGGGCCACGGGCATGGCGGGCCAGCCGTAGCCGGGCGCTCCCTGACCCGGGTAGCCGGGGTACGCGGGATATCCCTGCGCTCCGGGATAGCCCTGCGGTCCCGGATAGCCCTGGGGGCCCTGGAACCCCGGGGCGTGCGCCTGGCCCACCGGCCCCGCGTGGCTCCCGGGCGCCCCATACCCCTCGTACCCGTACGGCATCTGCCCCGGTCCCTCCGGCGACAGCGGCGGCGGAGGCACCGGCTCACCCGGAGCCGTGAACGGGTTACCGGCGCCCGAGCCCCAGGCCGTTGAGGGCGAGGGCGGGGCCGCGGCACCGGGAGGGGCCACGAAATTTTCCGGGGCGGCCGGTCCCTTCGTGCCCGCTGGCTCCGCCGTACCCGTCGGCCGGGCCGTGTCCTCCGGTGGTGGAGCCCAGGGGTCCCGTTGCTCCAGTGCGGCGTCGTCCTCGGGGTCGGGGCGAGGAGGTATGGCGGTCACGACGGTCACCCTCTTTCATACGTTCCGTCATGCTACGGCCCACGCTTCGGCCACGACGACCGGCGCCTCGACCGACGTCTCGACCGGCGCCTCGACCGGCACCACGACCCTCGCCGACCGGCGCCTACGATGGCTCCGACCCACCGATCAGCCGATCAAGTCCGTTCCTGGGGAGGAAACCGTGACCGAGCAGCACACCGCAGCCGCCGAGACAGACCCGACAGCCGCGGCAGACCCGCACGCCTTCATCGCCGGACTGCCCAAGGCGGAACTGCACGTGCACCACGTGGGCTCGGCCTCCCCCCGCATCGTCGCCGAGCTGGCCGCCCGCCACCCCGACTCCGCCGTGCCGACGGACCCGGAGGCGCTCGCCGACTACTTCACGTTCACGGACTTCGCGCACTTCATCCAGGTCTACCTCTCCGTCGTGGACCTGATCCGCACCCCGGAGGACGTACGCCTGCTCACCTACGAGGTGGCCCGCGACATGGCGCGGCAGAACGTCCGCTACGCCGAGCTGACCCTCACCCCGTACTCCTCGGTGCGCCGCGGCATCGACGACCGCGCCTTCATGGACGCCATCGAGGACGCCCGCAAGGCCGCGGAGGACGAGTTCGGCACCGTACTGCGCTGGTGCTTCGACATTCCGGGCGAAGCCGGGATCGTGTCGGCCGAGGAGACGCTCCGCCTCGCCACCACCGACAAGCTGCGCCCCGAGGGGCTGGTCTCCTTCGGTCTCGGCGGCCCGGAGATCGGCGTGCCGCGCCCGCAGTTCAAGCCCTACTTCGAGCAGGCCATCGCGGCGGGCCTGCACTCGGTGCCGCACGCGGGCGAGACCACCGGCCCCGAGACGATCTGGGACGCCCTGATCCACCTCGGCGCCGAGCGCATCGGCCACGGCACCACCGCCGCCCAGGACCCCAAGCTCCTCGCCCACCTCGCCGAGCACCGCATCCCGCTGGAGGTCTGCCCGACCTCGAACATCGCGACCCGCGCGGTGCGCACCCTCGACGAGCACCCCATCAGGCAGTTCGTCGAGGCCGGGGTCGTCGTCACGATCAACTCCGACGACCCGCCGATGTTCGGCACCGACCTGAACACGGAGTACGCGGTCGCCGCCCGCCTCCTCGGCCTCGACGAGCGCGGCATCGCGGCCCTCGCGAAGAACGCCGTGGAGGCGTCCTTCCTCGACCCGGCCGGCAAGGCCAGGATCGCCGCAGAGATCGACACGTACACGGAGACGTGGCTCGCCCCCTGACCCGGCACCACAATGGGGCCATGCGCACCGTGACAGCCGTGGCCCACCGAGGCGATCCCTACCGCTTCCGCGAGAACACCCTTCCGTCCCTGCGCTCCGCGCTCGAACGGGGCGCGGACGCGGTGGAGATCGACGTCCGCCTGAGCAGCGACGGAGTCCCCGTACTGCTGCACGACCCGACGCTCAAACGCCTGTGGGGGTACGACCGTCCGCTCGGCGTCCTGTCCTCCGCCGAGCTGGACGGCCTCACCGAGGGAGGCGTGCCGACGCTGGAGGCGGCCATCGCCGCCACGGAGGGGCACCGGCTCATGCTCGATCTGCCGGACGCCTCGTACGAGGCGGTGCGCACGGTCGTCGGGGTCATCGCCGCCGGTGGGGCGGCCGAGCGTACGTACTACTGTGCGGGCCCGCGGACCATGCTCGCCGTGCGGGAGGCCGATCCCGCCGCCGAGATCGCCCTGACCTGGACGACGCTGGCCCCGCCCCGCCGCGTCCTGCTCGACGCGGTGAAGCCGCGCTGGCTCAACTACCGCTTCCCGCTGGTCGACCGCGACCTGGTCGCCCAGGTGCACCGCCAGGGCTTCCTCGTCTCGGCGTGGACCCCCGACACGCGCCGCTCGATGCGCCGCCTGATCGACGCAGGCGTCGACGCCATCACCACCAACCGCATCGACGTCCTGACGGCGCTGCGCGGCTCCTGATCCTTCGGTGCTGTCGGGGTACCCGTGCCGGATGAGTGAGATTCTGGTGGGGACCTGTTCGTGGACGGACCGCGCGCTGCTGGCCAGTGGCTGGTATCCGCGGGGCAGCAAGGACGCGGAGGGGCGGCTTCGGCACTACGCCGAACGCTTCCCCGTGGTGGAGGTCGACTCGTCCTACTACGCGCTGCCGAGCGAGCGCAACTGCCGGCTCTGGGCGGACCGCACGCCGGACGGTTTCCGCTTCGACGTGAAGGCGTTCTCGCTGCTGACCGGCCATCCGACCCGGCAGGCCGCGCTCCCCGCGGACCTGCGGGGCGAGCCGGTCGGCCCCGAGCTGCTGGACACCGTGTGGCGGCGTTTCAGCGCGGCGCTCGAACCGCTGCGCGCGGCGGACCGGTTGGGGACGCTGCTGTTCCAGTTCCCGCCGTGGCTGTCCCCCGGCCCGCGCGCGGAGAAGGTCCTCGCCGAGTGCGCGAGCGCGCCGCGGGCTGGCCGGTGGCCGTGGAGTTCCGGCACCCCGACTGGTGGCGGGAGGACGGACGGGACCGCACCACCGCCCTCCTCACCGACCTGGACATGGCCGCGGTGGCGGTGGACACGGTGCAGGGGCTGCCGCACTCCATGCCTCCGGTGGCGCCGGTCAGCGTGGCGCGGCACGCGGTGGTCCGCTACCACGGGCGCAGCACCGCGTGGGGCACGGGGTCCAAGGAGGACCGGTTCCGCCACGCCTACTCCCCGGCCGAACTCGCCGAGTGGCTCCCGCGCGTGCGCTCCATGGCCGAGCGGGCCGACGAGGTCCACGTCCTGTTCAACAACTGCTGCGCGGACGCGCCGTACGCGCGGCGGAGTCGATGACCCGGCTCATCGGCTCGGATCACCTAGGGGATGTCCCGGTCAACACCCTGGTGCGGAACAGGGCTTGAGCGGGCGCCGACCCTGAGGCGGCAGAGGGGAGGCATCCTCCGTGCCGACGATCCCCGGCGGCTCCAAGATCACCAGGATGGGAGCACCACGGCACGAGCAGCACGCCGTGCCCTCAGCCCCTGGAGCCTCTGGAGCCCCCATGAAGCCCCCCTTCCGTGCCGCCCTCGCCACCGCCTTGGTCCTCGGGCTCACCGGCGCCGCGGCCGTCCCGGCCCTCGCGCAGGCGCTCGCACCGAGCACCTCCGCGTCGGTCTCCCCGGCGGCGGACCCGCACACCAGACCGAACGGCGACGCCCTGCGGCAGGCGATCGAAGGCCTGCCGAACGCCGACGCGACCGCCGCCCTCGTCCGCGTGGGCGGCACGCACGGCGCCTGGCGCGGCAGTTCCGGCGTACACGACCTGGTGACGCACCGCGAAGCCGACCCGCACGGCCGGTTCCGCGCCGGTTCGACGACCAAGATCGTGACGGCGGCCGTGGCGCTGCAACTGGCCGCCGAGGGCAGGCTCGACCTCGACAAGCCGGTCCAGTACTACATGCCGGAGCTGTTCCCGCGCCCGGCGGACAAGGACAAGGACAAGGAATTCCTGCCCATCCCCGTCCGCAGCCTCCTCAACTACACCAGCGGCCTCAAGGCCGGTGACGGCTTCGACGACGAGTACGCCCACCGCTTCGACACGTTGGACCCGCGGACCGTCGTCGCCTCCGCCGTCGCCGAGGGGCCCCAGCACGCCCCGGGTGCCGAGCAGCACTACCGCAACATCGGGTACACCGTGCTCGGTCTGCTGATCGAACGGGTCACCGGGGACTCGTACGCCCATCAGGCCCGTGAGCGGATCTTCAAGCCGCTCCGCATGCGTGACACGTACTTTCCCGCCACCGACCCCCGCATCCGCGGACCGCACAACCGCGGCTACCAGAAGATGGAGCGGCCGGACGGGACGACCCGGCTGGTCGACGTCACCGAGTGGAACCAGTACGACCGTTTCGCGGCGGGCGACATGATCTCCACGACAGCCGACCTGGAGACCTTCACGCAGGCCCTGTTCGGCGGAAAGCTCCTGCCGCCGGCACAACTGAAGGAGATGCTCACGCTGCCCCGCCTCGCACCGGGCGTGCCCGCGGCGACCTTCGGGGCGGGACCGCAGTACACGAAGGTCAACGGCAAGAAGGTGTGGCTCAAGACCGGCGCCCGCCACGGCTACACGAACATGATCGCCGCCACCGAGGACGGCTCCCGTACGCTCGTGTACTCGGTCAACGCGACCGACGCGAAGGGCGAGGACATGAATCCGGTGACCCAGCGCATCGTGCAGGCCGCGCTGAGCTGAGGTACGCGATCCTGCGGGCGGGAGTGACGGAAGGAAGAGCGGTCATGGCGGCCGGGTGGGACTGGGAAACCGGGGAAGGTCTGCTGGGCATCGACGACCCCGCCGACTGGGACGCCGCGTACGAGCGCGGCGAACGGCGGCTCGGTACGGCGGCCATCGGGCTGGCCTTCAACTGCCCGCTGGAAGCGGCCTCGCCGCGCATCATCGCGGCGATGCGGCTTCCCGACCGCGGCCAGCGGGGGTTCGCCTTCACCGCGGCCGGCACCGCCGCCCGGCTCAACGGCAGGCTGACGCCCGCTGTACGCGGCGCTGCGCGCGGAGGGTCACCGCGGGGTCGCCGAGAACGCCGTCGACGACACGCTGACCTACGTGCCGTATCGGCAGCTGCCGTGGTGGTTCAAGTGGCGGACGGTGGTGTCAAAGGTGGCGGACAAGGTGAACACCTGGCGGCTGGAGGCCTCGTACGCCGTCGAGGACGTCCGGAACGCCGTGCGTCGACGGCGGCGCTGAGCCCTCGCACGGCCGAGGCGCGGGACGTCAGGGCGTACGGAAGCCGCGGAACGTCACGTCCCTGCGGGTCTTGAAGCCGAGCCGTTCGTAGAGGGCGATGGCGGCGGTGTTCGCCTCGGCCACGTGCAGGAAGGGGCGCTCGTCCCGCGCCACGACGCGTGCGACGAGCGCGCTCACCAGGCGGGCGGCGTGGCCTTGTCCCCGCGCCTCGGGAGCGGTGCAGACCGCGCTGATCTCCGTCCAGCCCGGCGGGCGGAGCCGTTCGCCCGCCATGGCCACCAGCGTGCCCTGGTCGCGGACGCCGAGGTAGGTGCCGAGTTCGTGGGTGCGCGGCCAGAACGGTCCGGGGCGGGTCCGCTCGACGAGGTCGAGCATCTCGGGCACGTCGTCGGGGCCCAGTTCGACCACGGCGACCCCGGCGTCTGCCCCGGCGTCCGGCGGGCCGGGGCGGCCGCTGCCGGGCCAGATCAGCTGCCGACCTTCGAGGACGAAGACCGGTTCCCAGTCCGACGGCGGTATCGCGGGGCAGCTGAACATGTCGGCGAACGCGTCCGGACCGAGCAGCCGGGCGAGGTCGGCCCACTCCGCCGCCCCCGCGTCGGCGGGCACCGCCGAGAAGGTCGCGACGTCCGGCAGGTAGGTGGCGGCCCGGCCGGCCCGGCGGCCGAGATGCGCGTGAGCACCGCGCAGCGATGCGCCCACCGGGTCGTCGAGCGCGACGGCGTCGCGGTCCTCCATCGTGCTGTGCCTCTCCTGTCACGCGCGGACGGTCCACCGGATCGCGCGGGCGGTTCGACCCTCACGCACGGACAGCCGACCGATCTACGAACACTTGTGCCCGAAGTCTACGGGGGCCACGTGGCGCGGGGTCGGGGTCACTTGCCGGCGCATGACCTCGCGGAGGCGTCCGAGGTCGCTCAGGGCCCCACCGGGGTGGGGTCGAGCCGGAACTCGGTGAGCCACGCGGGTCCCTGCCCCGGCTGCGCTGTCACTGCCCGGTGCGCCCCATGCGCCGCGCCGCCGCGCGAATGGCCTCGGCGTACGGTGCGTCCGCGGCGCGTGTCTCAGGAGTGAGTTCCTCGAAGGGGATCAGGGCGTCGTGCGCGCTGTCGATCGTCTGCATCCACGCGGACCACGCGTCGTGGACGTCCTCGTCACGCACCTGCTCCCCCTTGGCCCTCAACAGCACCGCGTAGAGCCGGAACAACGCGTCGGAGTCCTCGGGAGGCGTGGCGTCCGGGGGCAGGCAGGACCGGATCAGAGCGGCGAGCGGATCAAGGTATGTCACAGGGACAGTGTGCCTGCCAGCAGGATCAGGTGGGCCAGCGCGAACACCAGCGGGACGATGCGCTCGGAGGTGCCCAGCTCCGCGTAGCGCTTGAACCGGCCGGGTGCCGGATCGCCCTTCAGGACCTCCCACTCGTCGGTGAAGATCCTGACCGGAAGGCGCGCCTCGATCTTGTTGATGACCTTGAACTTGGCCGAGTTGAGGTGCCGGTAGCTGCGGAGCTGCATCCACCAGGCAAGGGACAGGGTGCCCCCGCCCAGGGCCATCACCAGGGACACCCACCACGGTGACTCCGAGAGTCTGGGCATCCCGAAGCCGACCAGAGTGACCAGCGCGGTCTGCACGGAGAGGAAGAAGGCGTTGGCCGTCCCGCGGCGGGCGGACATCCGGTCCGCCATCTCCACGGCGAGCTTGTAGAGCTCAAGTACGTCGTGTCCGTCGGCCCCTTCGGGAGGTAACGGCACTGCCGCATCCGGCCTGCGGGCCCGCGGAGGGTCCAGGTCCGCCAGGCTGCCACCTGCGCTCTTGCCGACGCGATCGGCTTCCATCAGGCTCCCGGGAGCTCGTGAGGGTCCACTCCCGCGCATCGTAGGCCCGGGGCGTGGACGGCGTCACCCGCTCGTCGGTCCCCCGTTCCATCCGGTCACACGGTGCGACAGGGACACTCTGGCGCTCCAGCAGGTCGGTCGGCGCAACACCCGCCTAGACACCCCCCTAGGCAGTGTCTTCAAATGATCACAGCTGGTGGATCATGGTGATGTGATACGTC
>RBWT01000468.1 GCA_004010275.1 Streptomyces huasconensis | reverse complement strand
AGTCGGCCACGTCGGAGATCCGACGCGGACCCCTCGGCCCAGCCAGTGCCACCCGGCACACCTCGCGCCACGCGGGCACCCGGCCCCGCCGAGCCGAGAACGACTCCCCCGGAGCGCCCGCCCTGGTCCTGATCCACGGGCTCACCGGCTCCCCCGACTGGTGGGAGCCCGTGGTGCCGGTTCTGGCGCGGACCCACCGCGTCATCCGTCTCGACCTCGCGGGGCACGGCGGTCCGGCGCGCTCGCCCGGCAGCGACGACAATCTGCCGGTCCACATCCGCCGGGTCGCCGCCGCGCTGGACGGCTCGGCGTGCGCGGCGCTCGTCGTGGCCGGGGCATGCCACGGGTGGCCTGGTGGGCACGGCCCTGGCCGAGCAACGCCCGGACCTCGTTGCCGCGTTGGCGCTCTACGACACCGGGGAAGGCCCTGACGCGGGGCTCCCGCCGCGGTGGCCCGGCCGTCTCGTCGCCGTGCCCGGACTCGGCCGCTGGGTGGGGCGCATGCTGGGCGACGCCCCGCCGGCC
>RBWT01000467.1 GCA_004010275.1 Streptomyces huasconensis | reverse complement strand
CCGCTTCGGCGCCGGGCAGCGGCCCCGCGCGCCGCCCCCCGCCGCTCCCGCTGCGGAGTCCGCGCCCAGGCCGGGCGGCTGGCCCACCGCGGCTCCCACGAGCGGCGGAGCCCCCGCTTCCGCGCCGCCGCAGGCTTCTGCCCCGGTGGCGCGCCAGGCCCCCGCTCAGCCGCAGGCTCCCGCGCCCATGGCCCCACAGGCTGCTCCCGCGGGCGGCCCGGACCCGCGCAGCCTGTGGCCGAACATCCTTGAGGCGGTGAAGAACCGCCGCCGCTTCACCTGGATTCTGCTCAGCCAAAACGCCCAGGTGGCGGGCTTCGACGGCACGACGCTCCAGATCGGCTTCGTCAACGCCGGGGCGCGGGACAACTTCGCCAGCAGCGGCAGCGAGGACGTACTGCGGCAGGCGCTGTCCGAGCAGTTCGGGGTGCAGTGGAAGGTCCGGCGATCGTCGACCCGTCGGGCGGCTCCGCGCCCCCGCCGGCCGCGGGCAACTTCGGCGGCGGTGCCCCCGCGCCGCCCGCCCGG
>RBWT01000466.1 GCA_004010275.1 Streptomyces huasconensis | reverse complement strand
GCCGTCATGACCACCACTGTGCTCCGCGCGCACATACCCCCACGTCCCCTCGGGCCACCGGGCGCCTGCGGGCCGTCCTCGCCGACCGCCACGGCCCCTCCGGCTTCCCCCTACCTCGCCCTCCCGCCACCGGGCACCGGGCGCCCGCCGTCGTCCGTTCTTACGTAGGAGCCTCGGAGCCGGGTCGCCTCCGCCTGTCCTACGTAGATGCCTTGATGCCAGGCAACAGGCAACCTCCCGTATGCCTCCGCCTACGGTCTCGATGCCGGGTCATGGGCACCTGCGCCTGCTCCTGCCCACAGCTCTCGACGCTGTGCAACGGCCTCCGCCCGCTCCTGCGCCGACCAACGGGCACCTCCGCCCCGCTCCAGACGTCTCGCCGCCGAGTAACGGCCACTCCCGCCTGCTCCCACCCGGACGTCTCGCCGCCGAGTAACGGCCACTCCTGCCCGCTTCTCCCACACCCCTCGCCGCCGAGCAACGATCACCCCCGCCCGCTCCTACCCGAACCCCTCGACGCCGAGTGACGGGTGGGT
>RBWT01000465.1 GCA_004010275.1 Streptomyces huasconensis | reverse complement strand
GAGCCGACGTGGCGGGGACGGGGGACGCGGGGGACACCTGTCACCTGGACGTCGTCGACCGCTGGGGGAACATGCTCTCCGCGACGCCCAGCGGGGGGTGGCTCCAGTCCAACCCCGTGGTGCCGGAACTCGGGTTCCCTCTGGGTACGCGGCTTCAGATGGCGTGGCTGGAAGAAGGGCTGCCGAACTCGCTCACGCCCGGGAGGCGGCCGCGGACCACCTTGACTCCGTCTCTGGCGATGCGGGACGGGGTTCCCGTCATGGCCTTCGGTACGCCCGGGGGTGATCAGCAGGATCAGTGGCAGGTGCACTTCTTCCTGGGGGTGGTGCTGCGGGCCGCGGTCCGGGGTGGCCTGGACCTTCAGGGCGCGATCGACGCGCCCAACTGGCATACGGACGGCTTCCCGGGGTCCTTCCATCCGCGGGGGATGCGGGCCGGGAGCCTGACCGTGGACTCGCGGGTGGCTCCGGAGGCGGTGGCCGAGCTGCGGCGGCGGGGGCATGACGTGCTGGTGGGGGTGCGTGGTCGGAGGGGCGGCTGTGTGCGGTGGCGCGCGATCCGG
>RBWT01000464.1 GCA_004010275.1 Streptomyces huasconensis | reverse complement strand
ATGGCCTCCATGACGGTGCGGATGACCCTGGCCATGCGGGACCCGGACTTCTCGATCCGGGCGATCAGTGCCACGACCTTCGCAGCCCGTGCGCCGGCCGCAAGGCTGCCGGCGATCGCGGAGAGGCCGCCGGTCAGCACTGACAGAGCCAAACCGGCGATCTCGAACTCGGCGATCTCGGCGAGGATCACGCCGATCTCGGTCAGCAGGGCGTGTGCCTCGTCGGCGAAATCGTCCAGTGCCTTGGCGCCCTTGCGCAGGGAGTCGGCCATGTCGGTGGCCTGCGTGCGGGCGGTCTTGGCCCGCTTGTGGAGGGCCTTGGCGGCCTTGCCCTCCCACTCCAGGTCCTTGAGGGCCGTCTCGGCGTCGCGGGCGGCGGCGTCCAGGCCCTTGGCCAGGGCCCGCCACTGCTTGGCTATGTCGCGGATACCGTCGGGGTCGACGGCAGGATCGGTGATACCGAGGAACTCCAGATTGCTGGCGAGGGTATTGCCGAAGGCGTGGTTGGCTTTGTTGATCCACTTCAGCGGGTTGAGATCTTCGGCGTCAATTTCGAACTCGGCGT
>RBWT01000047.1 GCA_004010275.1 Streptomyces huasconensis | reverse complement strand
ACCGGACCCCGCAGCCAACCCCACCTCACCCACCACCCCGCCCCCCGCAAACGACGACCGCACCGGAGGCACCGAGTGAACGACGCCCTCGACGTCGCCCTGCGCCTCGTCATCGTCTTCGCGGTGTTCCTGGTCCTGCCCCTCGTCATCGGCCAGACCGAACACAAGGTGATGGCCCACATGCAGGGCCGCCTCGGCCCCATGTACGCCGGCGGCTTCCACGGCTGGGCGCAACTCGTCGCGGACGGCGTCAAGTTCGCGCAGAAGGAAGACATCGTCCCGGCCGACGCCGACCGCCGGGTCTTCCAGCTCGCCCCCGCCATCGCCCTGCTGCCCTACCTCCTCGTACTCGTCGCCATCCCGATCGGCCCCGGCGAGGGCGCCGTCGGCGAGGTCGTCGACGCGGGCATCTTCTTCGTTCTCGCGATCATGGGCATCAGCGTCCTCGGCTCGCTCATGGCGGGCTGGGCCAGCGCCAACAAGTTCTCCCTCCTCGGCGGCCTGCGCACCGCCGCCCAGCTCCTCGCCTACGAACTGCCGATGCTGCTCGCCGCCGCCTCGGTCGCGATGGCGGCGGGCACGGTCTCCCTGCCCGGCATCGTCGACGAGTTCGAGTGGTGGTGGCTGCCCTGGCAGATCGTCGGCGCCCTCGTGTTCTTCGTCGCCGGCCTCGCCGAACTCCAGCGCCCGCCCTTCGACATGCCGGTCGCCGACTCCGAGATCATCTTCGGTGCCTACACCGAGTACACGGGCCTGCGCTTCGCCCTCTTCCTCCTCGCCGAGTACGCCGGAATCGTCGTCCTGTGCGGCCTGACCACCGTCCTCTTCCTGGGCGGCTGGCACGGCCCGTGGGGCGCCGAGGGCCTGGGCTGGGTCTGGACCCTGCTCAAGACGGCGGTCCTCGCGTTCGTCGTGATCTGGCTGCGCGTGTCCTACCCCCGTCTCCGTGAGGACCAGCTCCAGAAGCTGGCCTGGACCACCCTCGTCCCCCTCGCCCTCGCGCAGATCGCGCTCACCGGAATCGTGAAGGTGGCGATCAACTGATGCCTCCGATCCCAGGGTCCGGCCTCGCCAAGGGCCTCGCCGTCACCCTCCGCACGATGACGAAGAAGACCGTCACCGAGCAGTACCCCGACGCCCAGCCCGAACTGCCGCCCCGCACCCGTGGCGTCATCGGCCTGTTCGAGGAGAACTGCACGGTCTGCATGCTGTGCGCCCGCGAGTGCCCCGACTGGTGCATCTACATCGACTCCCACAAGGAGACGGTGCCGCCCGCCGCCCCCGGTGGCCGCGAGCGCAGCCGCAACGTCCTCGACCGCTTCGCCATCGACTTCTCCCTCTGCATGTACTGCGGCATCTGCATCGAGGTCTGCCCCTTCGACGCCCTCTTCTGGTCCCCGGAGTTCGAGTACGCCGAGACCGACATCCACGAACTCACCCACGAGCGCGACAAGCTCCGCGAGTGGATGTGGACGGTCCCGGCCCCGCCCGCCCTCGGACCCCGGCGCCGAGGAGCCGAAGGAACTCGCCGCGCCCGCAAGGCAGCGGAGAAACTCGCCGCAGCCCAAGAACCCGAGCCCGAGCCGCGGGAAGGGGAGTCGTGACCTCCGCAGCAGCCACCGCGGCAACGGCGGCCGCGGCCGCCGAGAACCACGGTTTCCTCTCACCGACCGGCGTCGAGATCGCCTTCCTCCTCGTCGGCCTCGTCACGCTCGGCGCGGCGGTCATCACCGTCACGACCCGCCAACTGGTGCACGCCGCCCTGTGGCTGGTCGTGGCGCTCGGCGGCCTCGCCGTCGAGTACCTCCTGCTGACCGCGGAGTTCATCGCCTGGGTACAGGTCCTCATCTACGTCGGTTCCGTCGTGGTCCTCCTCCTCTTCGGCCTGATGCTCACCCGGGCGCCCATCGGCCGCTCCCCGGACGCCGATTCGGGCAACCGCCCGCTCGCGCTCGCCGTGGCCCTCGCCGCTGCCGCCGCCCTGGTCTGGGTCGTCGTGGACGCCTTCCGCACCACGGTGATCGACCTGGACGGCGCCGCCCAGGGCTCCACCGGCGTGACCGGCTCGGTCCTCTTCCGGCACTGGGTGCTCCCCTTCGAAGCGCTCTCCGTCCTCCTCCTCGCCGCCCTCGTCGGCGCGATCGTCCTGTCCCGCAAGACGGCCAAGGGCACACCCGCCCCGGAGGGAGACCGCTGATGCACCTCCACCTCGCCTATCCCGCCGTCCTCGCCGCCCTCCTCTTCTGCGTCGGCCTGTACGGCGTGCTCGCCCGGCGCAACGCGATCCTGGTCCTGATGTCCGTCGAGCTGATGCTCAACGCCGTCAACCTCAACCTCGTCGCCTTCGACGTCTGGCTCCGCGACTCCCTCCACGCCGGCCAGGCCCTGACCCTCTTCGTCATCGCCATCGCCGCCGCCGAGATCGGCATCGGCCTCGCGATCGTCCTCGCGGTCTACCGCAACCGCGGCACCTCCGCCGTCGACGCCCTCCGCGACACCGCCGAACCCACCACGGAGCACGAGGCGCGGGCACAGGAGGAGCAGATGCAGGCCGAGCAGGCACAGATGCAGGCCGAGCAGGCACAGGCGTCGCGCGCGCCCCAGCCGTCACCGCAGTCGCAGAAGACCGAGGCCGCCGCGTCACCACCACCACCCTCGCCACTCTCGTCCCCCTCCTCCCGTTCCTGGGCGCGGCCGCGGGCCTGCTGCTCGGCCGCCGGAGCCCCGGACTCGTACGCCCCCTCGCGGTGCTGCCCACGCTGACGGCACTCGTCCTGGCCGTCCTCGTCGCCGCCCGCCAAGGCGGCGGCCGGGCCGTCGACGCCGCCACCGAGCTGACCCCGACCGGCTCGGTCCCCATCGAACTCGCCCTGCACATCGACGGCTTCGCCGCCCTCGTCGCCGTCCTGGTCGGCGTCGTCGCCTCCTGCGTGCAGATCTACTCGACGAGCTACCTCCGCGAGGACTCGCGCTACCCCTCGTACGCCGCTCTCGTCTCCCTCTTCACCTCCGCGATGCTGCTCGTCGTCTACTCCGGCGACCTGATGGTGCTGCTGGTCGGCTGGGAGATCATGGGCATCTGCTCGTACTTCCTCGTCGGCCACTACTGGGAGACGCCCGAGGCGCGCGCCGCCTCCCTGAAGGCGTTCCTGGTCACCAAGCTCGGTGATGTCCCCTTCCTGATCGGCCTGTTCGCCCTCGCCGTCGACGCGGGCTCCTTCCGGATCACGACGATCCTCGCGGCGGTCGGCGACGGCGGGCTCGACCACCCGACGCTGATCGCCCTGCTGCTCCTCGCGGGCGTGGCGGGCAAGTCGGCGCAGTTCCCGCTGCACACCTGGCTGCCGAACGCGATGGCGGGCCCCACGCCCGTCTCCGCGCTGATCCACGCCGCGACGATGGTCGCCGCCGGTGTCTACTTCGTGGCCCGGCTCCTCCCCGTCTTCGCCGCCTCCGGGGCGGCCCTGGTCGTCCTCGCCGTCATGGCCGCCGTCACGATGGCCGGTTCGGCCCTCGCCGCGCTCGCCCAGGACGACATCAAGCGCGTCCTCGCGTACTCGACGATCGGTCAGCTCGGCTACATGACCGGCGCCCTCGCCGTCGGCGACCGCGGTGCCGCCGTCTTCCACCTCCTGTCCCATGGCGCCTTCAAGGCGCTGCTGTTCCTCGCGGCAGGCGTGGTCATCCACGCCGCCGGCACCAACTCCCTGGCCGCCATGTCCCGCATGCGGGGCCTGCGCGACCGCATCCCGGACGCCTACTGGACGATGACCGTGGCGCTCCTCGCGCTCGCCGCGATCCCGCCGTTCAGCGGCTTCTTCTCCAAGGAGGCCGTGCTCGGTGCCGCCGAGCACACCGCCACGGGCCACGCCGAGTCCGTGCCCACGGCAGCCGGCTGGATCGTCCTCGTCGCCGGACTGCTCACCGCCCTCCTCACCGCCGCCTACGCGACGCGTCTGTGGCTGCTCGCCTTCCACGGCAGGGGAGCGGAAGCCCCCGACCACGGGAAGCAGCCCGTGGCCATGACCGCCGTGCTCTGGGTGCTCGCGGTCCCCTCCCTCGCCTTCGGACTCACCGTCGGTGTCCTGCCGGACTGGTTCGACGGGCACTCGCTCACCCCGACGCTGACGACCTCCGTGCTCGGTACGGGCCTCGCCCTCGCCGGTGGCCTTGTCACGTACGGCGCGTGGCGGCACACCACCGCGCTCGCCGCCCGCGTCCCGATGGGCGCGGTCGCGGTGAGCCCGGGCGGCGACGGAGGACAGGTCGAGTCGCAGGCCATCGCCTCGCACGCCCCCGCCTACGGGAACGTGGCCTCGGCCCACGACCCGGCCGACCCCGGCCGCCTCCTGCTCGGCCCCCTGCACCACCACGCCGCCGCCGGCTTCCGCCTCGACGCCGTCTACACCGTCCTGTTCGTCCGCCCGGTCCAGGCCGCCGCGCGTCTCGTCCGCTTCCTAGACCGCGAGGTCGTCGAGACGTACGTGCGCGCGCGGGCACCGCACCCCGCTGGCTCGGCGCGGCCGTCCGGCGCGCGCAGACCGGCAACGTGCAGACCTATCTGAGCGCGCTGCTCGCAGGCACGGTCGTCCTGGCCGTCGCCGCCGTCCTCGTCGCCACCGCCGGAGCGTGAGCAGCCGTGATCGGTATCAGTGAGTCCGTGATGCAGTTTCTTCTGGCGTTGATCGTCGTCGGCCCGCTCATCGGCGCCGTGGCCGCTCTCCTGCCGGCCCCGCCCGGACTGAAGGGAAAGTCACCCGACCAGGCCGTGCTCCGCCACGGCGTGATCGTGACCGGCGCCGTCCTGCTCGCCGCGCTCGTCCTCGCGCTCGGCTTCGACCACGACCACCCGTCGAAGATGCAGGCGACGACCGACATCAGCTGGATTCCCGCACTCGACGTGCGCATCCACCTCGGCATCGACGGCATCTCGCTCCCCCTCCTGGTCCTGACCGCGCTGCTGACCTTCCTCTGCGCGCTCTACAGCTACTTCAAGATGCCCAAGGGCCCGTCCCCCAAGGCATTCGTCGCACTGATCCTCGTCCTCGAGTCCGGCACCCTCGCGACCTTCGCCGTCCTCGATCTGCTGCTGTTCTTCCTGGCGTTCGAGATGGTGCTCATCCCGATGTACTTCCTCATCGCCCGCTGGGGCGGCGAGCAACGAACCCAGGCCGCCTGGAAGTTCATCCTCTACACCCTGCTCGGGTCCGTCGTGATGCTGCTGGGCCTGCTCCTCATCGGGCTCAAGTCCGGCACATTCGACATGGTGGCACTCGCCACTGACAACGGCCGCGGGCTGAGTACATCCGTGCAGGTCATCGCCGTTCTGGCGATCGGGATCGGGCTCGCGGTCAAGACGCCGATGTGGCCGCTGCACAGCTGGCTGCCGGACGCCCACACCGCCGCGCCCACCGTCGGCTCGGTCCTGCTCGCCGGCGTGCTGCTGAAGATGGGTACGTACGGGTTCGTCCGCATTCTCCTGCCCATCGCCCCCGACGGCATGCGGGAGTTCGCGCCCTACCTCGCGGCCTTCGCGGTCGTCGGGATCATCTACGGCTCCCTCGCCTGCCTCGCCCTCGCCAAGCGGGGCGCGAAGGGTGACCTCAAGCGGCTCATCGCGTACTCCTCCGTCGGCCACATGGGCTTCGTGCTGCTCGGCATCGCGACGATGAGCCCGACCGGCGTGAACGGCGCGCTGTTCGCCAACATCGCCCACGGCCTCATCACCGGCCTGCTCTTCTTCCTCGTCGGCGCGCTCAAGGACCGCACCGGCACCACCGACCTCGACTCGCTCGCACAGGAGTCCGGCGCCGCGCTCTACGGCGAGGCCCCCCGCCTCGGCGGCCTGCTCGCGTTCGGCGCGGTCGCCTCCCTCGGCCTGCCGGGCCTCGCCGGGTTCTGGGGCGAGATGCTCGCGCTGTTCGGAGCCTTCAAGCCCGCCGACGGCCTGAGCCGTCCCGCCTTCCTCACCTTCATGGCGATCGCCGCCTTCGGCACGCTGCTCACCGCCGCGTACATGCTCATCGTCGTACGCCGTGTCTGCATGGGCCCGATGCCGCAGCCCGCGGCCGAGCCCGCGCCTCCGGTGCTCGCCGACGTCCACGGCTACGAACTCGCCGCCTGGACCCCGCTCGTCGCCCTCACCGTCCTCGCCGGACTCTGGCCCGCGGCTCTCCTCGGCCTGACCGACCCGGCCGTGCAGAAGCTCCTCACTGGAGGCAAGTCGTGACCGTGGCCGCCGAAAGCGCCGCAAGCCTCGTCCAGTCCGTCGACTGCTCGCGATCGCGCCGCCGACCATCGCCGCGGTGGCAGGCCTCGTCGTCCTCGTGGCGGACCTCTTCGTGGGCGACGGCAAGAAGGCCGTCCTCGGCTGGATCTCCGTGGCGGGCCTGGCCGCGGCCGCGCTCGCCCTGCTGCCCCTCCTGGACGACGACCGCTCGACCTTCTGCCTGACCGGTGGCGGCACGCACGCGTGCAGCTACACCGCCGACCGCTTCACCCTGGTCATCCAGCTCCTCGTCCTCGGCGGCGCCCTGCTGGCCGCCCTGCTCTCCATGAGCACCCTCAAGGACTCCCGAGGCGACCTGCCGGCGGGGGAGTACTGGTTCCTCCTGCTCTCCTCCGCGGCGGGCGCCGCCCTGCTGCCCGCCTCACGCGACCTCGCGACGCTCATCGTCGCCCTGGAGGTCGCCTCCCTGCCCGCCTTCGCCCTCGTAGGCCTCCGGCACGGCGACAAGCGCTCCTCCGAAGCGGCCCTGAAGTTCTTCCTCTCCTCGGTCACCGCCACCGCCGTGAGCCTCATGGGCGTCAGCTTCGTGTACGCGGCCACCGGCACCCTGCACCTCACCGAGATCGCCACCAAGCTCCAGGAAGTCGACGGACAGCTGGACACGCTCGCCCGGACCGGTGTCGCCCTCACCCTCGTCGGCTTCGCCTTCAAGGTGGCGGCCGTGCCCTTCCACTTCTGGGTGCCGGACACCTACGTAGGCGCGCCCCTGCCGGTCGCCGCGTACCTCTCCGTCGTCGGGAAGGCCGTCGGCTTCACCGGCCTCATCCTCGTCACCGTCGTCGCCTTCCCCTCGTACGCCGACGTCTGGGGCCCGGCGCTCGCCGTCCTCGCCGCGCTCACCATGACCGCGGGCAACGTCGCCGCCCTGCGGCAGCAGTCCACGCGCGCGTACAGCGCGGTCCGCCTCCTCGCCTGGTCCTCGGTCGGCCAGGCCGGCTACCTCCTGGTGCCGATCGCCGCCGCCGGGTACGCCGACAACGAAGCCGCCGCGGAGAAGGCCGTCGGCTCCACCGTCGCGTACGCCCTGATGTACGCGGCCGTGAACCTCGGAGCCTTCGCCGTCGCCGCGCTCGTCGGCCGCACCCAGCGCCTGAACCGCGTCAGCGACTACCGGGGCCTGTACGCGCGCAACCCCCTGGCCGCCCTCGTCCTCGCCTTCTTCCTGCTCTGCCTCGCGGGCCTGCCGCCCGGCATCATCGGCCTCTTCGCCAAGGTCACGGTCTTCTCGGCGGCGGTCGACGCGGGCCTCGGCTGGCTCGCCGTCGTGACGGCCGTGAACGTCGTGATCGCGCTCTACTACTACCTCCAGTGGACCGCGCTCCTGTTCCGCGCCCCTGAGGGCGAGCCGGTCGCACACCGTGCCCCGGCCCCTCTCACCGCGGCCATCGCCCTGACCGCGGTCCTCGGGATCGCCCTCTCCGGAGCGCCCCAGCTGGTCCTGAGGTTCGCGGACACCGGCCTCTTCTGACGCGGGCGCGGGCCGTCACCCGCGCGGCCCAAGCCGCTCCTGAGCGCACAAGGGAACTAGTGCTCCCCGCCTGGCGTTGACCAGTACGGGAGGGTCCACTGAACAGTGGAAGCACCAGTCAGCAGAGGGTTCCCCCACGCACCACCAGGAGGGCGTACCGTGCACCGCCGGCACAACGGGTTGAAGACCGCCGTACTCCTCGGGGGACTGTCCGCGCTCATCCTTGTCGTCGGCAGCTTCTTCGGGCGTACCGGCCTGTTCGTCGCGCTCTTGGTGGCGCTCGGCACCAATGCGTACGCGTACTGGAACAGCGACAAGCTGGCCCTGCGCGCCATGCGCGCGCGCCCGGTGAGCGAATTCGAGGCCCCCACGCTGTACCGCATGGTCCGCGAGCTCTCCACGCAGGCCCGCCAGCCCATGCCCCGGCTGTACATCTCACCCACGGAGGCCCCCAACGCCTTCGCGACCGGCCGCAACCCGCGCAACGCCGCGGTGTGCTGCACCGACGGCATCCTGCGCCTCCTCGACGAGCGCGAGCTGCGCGGCGTCATCGGCCACGAGCTGAGCCACGTCTACAACCGCGACATCCTGATCTCCTCGGTCGCGGGTGCCCTCGCCTCCGTGATCATGTTCCTGGTCAACTTCGCCTGGCTGATCCCCGTCGGCCGGTCGAACGACAACGAAGGCCCCGGCATCTTCGGGATGCTCCTGATCATGCTGCTCGGCCCCCTGGCGGCCTCGATCATCCAGCTGGCCATCAGCCGCTCCAGGGAGTACGAGGCCGACGCCTCCGGCGCGCAACTCACCGGCGACCCCCTCGCTCTCGCGAGCGCCCTGCGCAAACTCGAAGCCGGTACCAAGCAGTTGCCGCTGCCGCCCGAGCCCCGTCTCGAGACGGCCAGCCACATGATGATCGCGAACCCCTTCCGTCCGGGGCAGGGCATGTCCAAGATGTTCTCCACGCACCCGCCGATGGCGGAGCGCATCGCCCGACTCGAGCAAATGGCAGGTCGTCACCAGTGAAGACAATCCTCAACGTCATATGGCTCGTCCTCTGCGGCTTCTGGATGTTCCTGGCCTACCTGCTGGCGGGCGTGCTGCTCTGCGTCACGGTCATCGGCATCCCGTTCGGCCTGGCCAGCTTCCGCATCGGCCGCTATGCCCTGTGGCCTTTCGGCTACACCGCGGTCGAGCGTCGCGACGCGGGCGCCCCCTCGTGCGTGGGCAACGTCCTGTGGCTGGTCCTCGCGGGCTGGTGGCTCGCCCTCGGCCACGTCGTCACGGGCCTCCTCCTGTGCGTCACGATCATCGGCATCCCCCTCGGCGTCGCCAACTTCAAGCTGATCCCGGTCTCGCTGCTGCCGCTCGGACGCGAAATCGTCCGCACGGACCAGCCGTTCACCGCGCGCACCTAGGAGTTGTCCGGCCGATCATGTACGGAGCCAGATGGTGAGGGCTGCGGCAGTCGCGGTTCCGAGGAAGACGGAGCCGCGCTTGTCGTAGCGGGTGGCCACGGCTCGGGAGTGCTTGAGCCGGTTGATCGCCCGTTCGACGGTGTTGCGTTTCTTGTACCGCTCTTCGTCGAAGCCAGGCGGCCGTCCGCCGCGTGACCCTTTGCGCAGGCGGGCGGCCTGGCTGTCGGTCTTCTCCGGAATCGTGTGCCGGATGCCCCGGCGCCGCAGATACTCGCGGCACGGGCCGTTGCTGTAAGCCTTGTCCGCCGCGAGGCTGTCAGGTTTCCTGCGTGGCCTGCCCGGCCCGATCCGCGGGACGTGAATTTTCTCCAGCACGGGCGTGAACTGTGTGCAGTCCGCCCGCTGTCCCGGTGTGACGATCAGGGACAGAGGGCGGCAGCGGCCGTCCGCGCTCAGATGGACCTTGGTGGTGAACCCGCCGCGCGAGCGGCCCAGGCCCTCACCTCCTGCACCACCTCCGCCAGGCGGGCGACGAGGCTCTGCCACGCCGTTTCGCCCTGGTGTTCTGCCGCTCTGTCCCCCTTTGGTACGGGAGCCGGCGGTGGCTCGGTGCGGGCACCGGCGGCGTGCTGATGTGCCCGCACGACGGTGGAGTCGACCGAGATGTCCCAGTCGATCTCCCCGGCTGCGTCGGCCTCGGCCTGGATCTGCTGGAGCAGGCGTTTCCAGGTTCCGTCGGCCGACCACAGGCGGTGGCGTTCGTAGACGGTCTTCCACGGGCCGAACCGTTCGGGCAGGTCACGCCACTGAACGCCGGTCCGAACCCGGTGCAGAATCCCGTCGATCACCTGTCGGTGATCCCGCCACCTGCCGCAACGCCTGTTGCTGACCGGCAGGAACGGCCGGAGCCGTTCCCACTCGGCATCGCTTAAATCGCCCCGCCCCATGTCCACATCAACGACTCGGATGCGGAGTAGTCACGTGATCGGCCGGACAAGTCCTAGCACCGGCACTTCTCCTCCGGCCACGCGGCACGGAAGGCCGGGCCGCAACCGCACCTCCCGTAGAGGCGTCCTTACAGGACAAGAGTGCACAAAAAGCTCACCGCGCGAGAAGGGCCGGGTCGCTGCATGGGCATCATCGGCTGGATCGTTCTGGGGCTGCTCGCGGGGGCCGTCGCCAAACTGCTCCTGCCCGGCCGTGACCCGGGCGGCTTCATCGGCACGACCGTCATCGGCATCGCGGGCGCTTTCACAGGCGGCTGGATCTCCGCCCGCTACCTCGACCGCCCGATCGCCAACCACTTCTACGACGGCGCCACCTGGGCCGCGGCCATCGGCGGCTCGCTCGTCCTGCTCGTCGCCTACCGCGTCCTCTTCGGCCACTCACGCCGCTGAGAGCCGTTCGCAGGGGGACGCGGCAGCGCCGTCATCTGAGAGGGGCGGGGCGGCCGGATTCGAACCGGCGTCCTCCTCCATGCTGTGTAGGCGCACTACCTCTGTGCTACGACCCCGCCTTGTCATGATCATAAACCGCGCCCGTCCAGAAGAACGGGCCGCCGGGCCTTGCGACTGCTCACCGGCGACGCACGCGCGTACCGGCCACAGCCTGCGCGTCTACCGGTAGTTGACGAACTGCAGGGCGAAGTCGAAGTCCTGGCCCTTGAGCAGCGCCTGTACGGCCTGGAGGTCGTCCCGGCTCTTCGAGCTGACCCGCAGCTCGTCGCCCTGGACCTGCGCCTTGACGCCCTTCGGGCCCTCATCGCGGATGATCTTGGCGACCTTCTTCGCGTTCTCCTGGGAGATGCCCTCCTCGATCGAGGCGAAGATCTTGTACTCCTTGCCGGACAGCTGCGGCTCGCCCGCGTCCAGCGCCTTCAGCGAGATGCCGCGCTTGACCAGCTTGGACTGGAAGACATCGAGGATCGCCTTGACCCGCTCCTCGCCGCTCGCCTCCATCAGGATCTTCTCGCCGGACCACGAGATCGAGGCGTCCGTGCCCCGGAAGTCGTAGCGCTGCGAGATCTCCTTGGCGGTCTGGTTGAGGGCGTTGTCGACCTCCTGCCGCTCGACCTTCGAGACGATGTCGAAACTGGAGTCGGCCATGTCCTGTGGCTCCTTGTATCGGGGTCTGCGTACTCAGCGGATACACGGCCGCCTGACGCTGGCCGCATCCGCAAAGCCTAGCCACCGCCCCCGCGCGGGGTGCCGATCAATCGGGTGGCGAAGCACCCCCGTGCATCAGGTATCGTTTACGTCGTTGCCACGGAGCGCCGCGAAAGCGGGGTGAGGCAGCAAACCCGGCGGTGTGCCCGAGCGGCCAAAGGGAGCAGACTGTAAATCTGCCGGCTCAGCCTTCCCAGGTTCGAATCCTGGCGCCGCCACACGAAGGAGACCCTCTCCGAATTGCGGAAACGCAAATCGGGGAGGGTCTTTTCGCGCGTCCGGAGGGCGGGGCGCGCGGGCTCCACCACGAGGCGCGCGGGGGCTCAGAATGGGCTCATGTCGTCCCGCCGCAGAAACTGCCCGGAGTGCCGCCGCGAGATCGCCGTCGTCGGCGGACGGTTCGCCCGCCACGACCCGCCGGGCCCGCGTGCCACCGGCGACCTGGTCTCCTGCCCGGGGTCCCGCCGCCAGGCCCAGCTGGGGGCCGTACAGCCCGCTCTGGACGGTTACACGGTGCCGGACCTGCCGGGCCAGCTCACGCTGTTCTGAACGCGCCTGAGGGGCCCTCAGAGCCTTACGGGACCTGAAGGCCGGACTCAGTTCCCCGCGACGGACTTGACGGCCACCGAGACCGGCATCGAGCCGCTCACCAGCTCTAGCGTCAGCCCGGCCGTCGCGGACGTCTCCAGCAGCTCCGCGAGCACCGCGGCGACGTCATCGCGTGGGATCGGCCCGCGCCCGGTCGACGCCTCCAGGCGTACGAGACCGGTGCCCGCGTCGTCCGTCAGCATGCCGGGACGCAGGATCGTCCAGTCCAGGGCGGCACGCGCGCGTACGTTCGCGTCCGCCTCGCCCTTGGCCCGCAGATAGGCGTCGAAGATCTCGTCGCCCTGGTGGGCCGGATCGGCGCCCATCGACGACACGACGATGTACCGCCGCACGCCGGCCCGCTCCGCCGCGTCAGCGAAGAGCACGGCCGCGTCCCGGTCCACGGTGTTCTTTCGGTCGGCGCCGCTGCCCGGGCCCGCGCCCGCCGCGAAGACGGCCGCGTCGGCCCCGCGCAGCTTCTCGGCGACCTCGTCGAGCGTGGCCGACTCCAGGTCGCACAGCACCGGTTCGGCGCCGGCCGCACGCAGGTCGTCTCCCTGGTCGGCGTTGCGGATCAGCCCCGCGACCTCGTCACCACGCGCGGCGAGCAGGCGCTCCAGCCGCAGCGCGATCTGACCATGACCTCCAGCGATGACAATGCGCATGCTTTCGACCGTACGGCAGCGCGGACGCGTTCGCCGCACGCGCAGCGAGCGGGGCTCCTGGAGCACGCGGAGATCACGCGTATGCCTCGGACACCGGACACCGGTGTGGCCCCCTCCTCCGCCCCCTTACGGGCGCGCTGACCCCTCGGCCGCAGGTTGCCTCAGGAAGCCGCCTCCCCACCCCCGGGCCGCCCGGACTCGTTCCCCTGGGCGCGGCCCTGGCGCGGCAGATCCAGGGCCACCATCCCCGAGTCGCAGTACTCGCGCACCGCGCTGGTCCGCGCCACCACGCGCCCCCGGTGCACCACGATCCGGCTGTACGCGAGCGACAACGCCCCCGCGAGCGCGGTCGCCACGTACGGCCAGAAGCTCGGCGGGGAAGCCCGCCTCGACCCGCACCTCGGGCAGGCCCATGGCGTCCCGCGCGCCGCGCTCACCGCGGCGTAGGCGTCCTCGGGGCGCAGGCCGCACCGCGAGGCCAGCAGGTACGCGGCCTCCAGCGGATCGCCGCGCCCCACCGGGTTCGACACGTCCCGCATGGACCCGCTGCCCGCGGCCACCCGGACGCCCGCCGACCGCAGCAGCCGCACCGGTGCCACCCCGCGCCGCTCCGCGCTCCCGCAGCCGCCCTGCGGCAGGCAGACCACGGTCACCCCGGCCGCCGCCAGTTGTTCAGCGCGCTCGCGGCCACGTTCCTCGGCAGCCGGCCGAGCCCGCCGCACGGGCCGACCGTGACCCCCGCCCGCAGCCCGGCGGCCATCGCCGCGAGCCGCCCGAGCCGGGCCGGATCGTCACCGTCCGTGTGCAGGTCGACGGGGCAGCCATGCTCGGCGGCAAGCTCCAGAACCGCCTCCGTGTACCCCGCGGGATCGGGGTCGAGATCCGGGCAGCCGCCCACTACGGAGGCGCCCATCTTCACCGCGTCCCGCAGCATCGCGAGACCATCGGCGCCCGCGACACCGGTCAGGAGCCGCGGCACGGCGACCGTCGTCAGGTCCACCAGGCCCCGCAGCGAACGTCGCGCCTGGAGCACGGCCTCCATCGGGTCGAGCCCCTGGACGTCGCCGATCCGTACGTGTGACCGCAGGGCCGTCGCGCCGTGCCCGAGCTGGAGCAGAGCCGCCTCTGTCACTCTGCGTTGCACATCAGGGATGTCGTACGACACAGGGCCCGGCCCCTCCGCCGACAGGGCTGTGTCGCCGTGCGCGTGCGGTTCGGCGGCGGCCGGCAGCAGCAGGTAGCCGGCCAGGTCCACGCGCGTGGCGTGCGCGGGCAGGCTGCCGGTCGTGCCGACCGCCTCGATGCGCCCACCGCCGAGCCGGACGTCCACCGTCCTGCCGTCGGTGAGCCGGGCACCGCAGAGCAGCAGGGAACCGGATTCCGCCGGGTCGGGGCCGGAGGAGCCGGAGGAGTGGGGCTGCTGCGGCTGGCTGTCGGGCATCGCGCTCCTGGGGTTCGGGGGCGGCTGCTGTCGTTCGAGGCGTCAAGATCACGCAGCGTGTGCCGAGCCTAGGACGGCGACAGGTCCGCTTCGAGGAGGAGCGAAATAGTCGTACCGGTGTGGTGCGACCTGTGCTGTGACTGCCCTGACGAGGGGTGCGGATGAGGTGTTCGGAGACGCCTGAGGCGCTGTTCCCGATGCCCTCGGACGGCCCCCACGAAACGGATTTGGGCGATCGGCGACCAACCGTGTAATGTCTTCATCGCTCGCCCCAATAGCTCAGTCGGTAGAGCGTCTCCATGGTAAGGAGAAGGTCTGCGGTTCGATTCCGCATTGGGGCTCTGATGTCGAGTGATCCTCGCCTTCGGGCGGGGAGATCCGGCATCGCAGCGGTGTAGCTCAGTCGGTAGAGCAAGCGGCTCATAATCGCTGTGTCACCGGTTCAAGTCCGGTCACCGCTACTCCTGGTAGCCGATTGTGGGGTCGGTCCTTCGATCGGCTACTCTTTTATGCGTTCATCCGTCCATCGTCCGTCCAAGGAGCACTCACGTGGCTGCCACCGACGTCCGCCCGAAGATCACGCTGGCCTGCGTGGAGTGCAAGGAGCGGAACTACATCACCAAGAAGAACCGGCGTAACGACCCGGACCGTCTTGAGATGAAGAAGCACTGTCCGCGCTGCAACGCGCACACTGCGCACCGCGAAACGCGCTGACACCCAGGCTCGTACCCGAGGCCGTCCCCTTTTGTGGGGGGCGGCCTCGCGTCGTTTGCACACGAATTCTCACGTAACCACCAACCACAGGAGGTACCGAGTCCATGGCGCTCGACCAGTCCTTCGTGGGGCGGTCCTATCCGCCCACCGATCCTTATGAGGTCGGCCGGGAGAAGATCCGCGAGTTCGCGGAAGCGGTGGGGGACAACAATCCCGCGTACGCCGACACGGAAGCCGCCAAGGCGCTCGGTCACCCCGATGTGATCGCTCCGCCGACTTTTGTGTTCGCGATCACTTTCAAGGCCGCGGGTCAGGTGATCCAGGACCCGCAACTCGGACTCGACTACAGCCGCGTCGTGCACGGCGACCAGAAGTTCGCCTACACGCGCCCGGTGCGCGCGGGTGACCGGCTCACGGTCACCTCGACCATCGAGGCCATCAAGTCGCTCGCCGGCAACGACATCGTCGACATCCGCGGTGAGGTCCACGACGAGGCCGGAGAACATGTCGTGACCGCCTGGACGAAGCTCGTCGCGCGTGCGGCGCAGCCCGCGGGAGAGGGAGTCTGAGGCGATGACGGCGAAGATCTCTTACGACGACGTCGAGGTCGGCACCGAACTGCCGCCCCAGACCTTTCCGGTGACACGCGCCACACTCGTGCAGTACGCGGGTGCCTCAGGGGACTTCAACCCGATCCACTGGAACGAGAAGTTCGCGGTGGAGGTCGGTCTCCCCGACGTCATCGCGCACGGCATGTTCACCATGGCCGAGGCGATCCGTGTCGTGACCGACTGGGTGAGCGACCCGGGGGCGGTCGTCGAGTACGGCGTCCGCTTCACCAAGCCCGTCGTCGTGCCCAACGACGACAAGGGCGCCACCATCGACGTCAGCGCCAAGGTCGCGGCCAAGTTGGACGACAACCGTGTCCGGGTCGATCTGGTCGCCAAGAGCGCGGACCAGAAGGTGCTCGGCATGTCGCGTGCGGTCGTGCAGCTGGCCTGACGGCCGCGCCCCCTGACGTCCGCGTCCGCGGTCGCGGCCGTCTCCGTAGATGTGGGCAGTAGATGTAGGTAAGGGGCGCACTCCAGGGAGTGTGCCCCTTACTCATGCGACCGTGCCCCTACCTCCTTGCCTCCTTGCCTCCTTGACTCATTAGTGATTGGCCACTAACTTTCCCTCCATGGTCAGGATGAGCGCAGAAGAGCGGCGCGAGAGCGTCATCCGCGCGGCAGTGGTCGAGTTCGCCCGCGGCGGCTACAAGGGCACCTCCACCGAGGTCATCGCCAAGCGCGTGGGCGTCTCGCAGCCGTATCTCTTCCGGCTCTTCCCGAGCAAGCAGGCCATCTTCCTCGCCGCGTCCCTGCGCTGCTGCCAGGGCGTCACCGAAGTCTTCAGGCGGGCGTCCGAGGGGCTGGAGGCGGAGGAGGCCGTGCAGGCCATGGGCCAGGCCTATCAGGCGCTCATCGCCGACGATCCGGACCTGCTGCTCATGCAGATGCAGATGTACGTCGCGGTGGCCTCCGCGGAGGCGACGGGGACCAGGAGTTCGGCGAGGCGTTGCGGGCCGCCTGGATGGAGATGTACGACACGGTCGTGCTCGCGGTGGGGGCGGAGGTCGGTGAGGCCACGCAGTTCCTCGCGTACGGGATGCTCATCAACGTCCTCGTGTCGATGGGTTTCCAGCCCGAGCACCGGGTGTGGAGCGGGTTCGACGGCCCGACGCAGCCCGAGGGGTGATCGGGTGCTCGCGGCGCGGGCTTCGTCCGCGCTTTCCGGGCTTTTTCATGTCCATAGAAGTTAGTCATCAATAACTAACCAACCAAACCGCAGGGGGAAGCGATGTCACAGAAGACCGCACGGGCCGGAGGGGCGGGCATGGCCTGGGCCCTCGTCATCACCGGCGTGGCCGGGTTCATGGCGGCGCTGGACAACCTCGTCGTCACCACCGCTCTGCCGTCCATCCGCGAGGACCTCGGGGGAGGGCTGCACGACCTGGAGTGGACGGTCAGCGCCTACACCCTCACGTTCGCCGTGCTCCTGATGTTCGGCGCGGCCCTGGGTGACCGCTTCGGCCGCCGCAGGCTCTTCATCGTCGGCCTGGCCGTCTTCACCGGAGCCTCCGCCGCCGCGGCCCTCGCCCCCGGTCTCGACGCACTCATCGCCGCCCGGGCCGTGCAGGGCGTCGGCGCCGCGATCATGATGCCGATCACACTGACCCTGCTGACCGCGGCCGTGCCCGAGGCCAAGCGCGGGATGGCGTACGGGATATGGGGCGCCGTCAACGGCCTGGCGGTCGCCGGCGGACCGCTCATCGGCGGCAGCCTCACCGAGCACGTCTCCTGGCAGTGGATCTTCTGGCTGAACGTCCCGCTCGGCCTGGCCCTGCTGCCGCTCGCCCGTCTGCGCCTCGCCGAGTCGTACGGCTCCGGAGCGCGCCTCGACCTCGTGGGCACCCTGCTCGCCAGCGGGGGCCTCTTCGGGATCGTGTACGGCCTGGTCCGCGGGCCCATCGACGGGTGGGCGAGCACCACCGTGCTCGGCGGCCTCATCGCGGGCACGGCGCTGCTCGGCGGATTCGTCCGCCACGGGATGCGCGCCAAGGCGCCGATGCTGCCGATGCGCCTCTTCCGTAGTCGCGCGTTCTCCGGCATCAACGCGGCGAGCCTGCTGATGTTCCTCGGCATGTTCGGCTCGATCTTCCTGCTCAGCCAGTACATGCAGATCGTCCTCGGCTACTCGCCCACCGAGGCCGGGTTGCGGATGCTGCCCTGGACCGGCATGCCGATGCTCGTCTCACCCCTCGCGGGCTACCTCTCCGACCGGATCGGCGGTCGCTCGGTCGTCGCCGCGGGCCTCTTCCTCCAGGCGACGGGACTGGCCTGGTACGCGTGCGTGGCAGCGGCCGACGCCACGTACACCACCCAGCTGCCCGCGCTGGTCCTCAGCGGCATCGGGATGTCCCTGTACTTCGCCCCGGCCGCCAGCCTGGTCATGGCCGGCGTCCGGCCGCACGAACAGGGCATCGCGTCCGGCGCGAACAACGCGCTGCGCGAGGTCGGCGGCGCGCTCGGCATCGCCGTGATGTCCTCCATCTTCTCGGCCCGGGGCGGCTACGCGTCCCCGCAGCAGTTCGTCGACGGCCTGCGCCCCGCGCTGTGGGCGGGTGCCGCGGTAGTGGCCCTCGCGGCGGTGGCCGCGCTGTCCGTCCCCGGCCGCCGGGGCGCCGGCACACGGGGCAAGGGAGCGCCCGCGGAGCGTGCGGAAGCGCTGACCACGGCCTGACCGGTAGCCCTGCGGGAACGGCCCCACCAGACCGGTGGGGCCGTTCTCGTACTCTTGGGCACGTGCAGGAACTCATCGACGCCCCCCTCGCCCCGCTGACCACCTTCCGTCTCGGTGGCCCCGCGACCCGCCTGATCACCGCGACGACCGATGCCGAGGTGATCGCGGCCGTCCGCGAGGCCGACGACTCCGGGACCCCGCTGCTGCTCATCGGCGGCGGCTCCAACCTGGTCATCGGCGACAAGGGCTTCGACGGGACCGCCCTGCGCATCGCCACCCGGGGCTTCGTCCTCGACGGCACCGAGCTGGAACTGGCGGCGGGCGAGGTCTGGACGGACGCGGTCGCCCGCACCGTCGAGGCGGGCCTCGCGGGCATCGAGTGCCTCGCCGGAATCCCCGGCTCCGCGGGCGCGACGCCGATCCAGAACGTGGGGGCGTACGGCCAGGAGGTCTCCTCGACGATCACCGAGGTGGTCGCGTACGACCGGCGGACCCGCGAGACGGTCGTGATCCCGAACGCCGAGTGCGATTTCTCGTACCGCCACAGCCGCTTCAAGGCCGAGCCCGAGCGTTTCGTGGTCCTGCGGGTCCGCTTCGCGCTGGAGGACGCGCAGGGGATGAGCGCCCCGCTCAAATACCCCGAGACGGCTCGCACGCTCGGTGTCGAGGCCGGCGAGCGGGTTCCGGCCTCGGTTGCGCGGGAGACCGTCCTCAAGCTCCGCGCGGGCAAGGGCATGGTGCTCGACCCCGAGGACCACGACAGCTGGTCGGCCGGGTCCTTCTTCACCAACCCGATCCTCACCGAGGACGAGTTCGCGGCCTTCCACGCGCGCGTGGCGGACCGGCTCGGCCCGGACATCGACCCGCCCGGCTTCCCCACGGGCGACGGCCGCGTGAAGACGTCCGCCGCCTGGCTCATCGACAAGGCGGGCTTCACGAAGGGCTACGGAGAGGGCCGGGCCCGCATCTCCACCAAGCACACCCTCGCCCTCACCAACCGGGGCGGCGCGACCACCGAGGACCTGCTGGCCCTCGCCCGTGAGGTCGTCGCCGGGGTACGGGACGCCTTCGGGATCACGCTGGTGAACGAGCCGGTGATGGTCGGCGTCAGCCTGTAGGACGACTGCCGCTGACCGGCAGCCCGCCGTAGCCCTAGTAGGCCCCCAGCCAGCCGTTCCGTTCGTCAAGGCTGGTTGGACGGCATGGGGATCAGCCGCTGAGCCACGCGTCGATCCCGGCCAGCAGCTTCTCCCGTACGTCCACGGGAGCGGCCGAGCCGCGGACCGACTGGCGCGCCAGCTCGGCCAGTTCGGCGTCGTCGAAGCCGTGGTGCTCGCGCGCGATCTCGTACTGGGCGGCCAGACGCGAGCCGAAGAGCAGCGGGTCGTCGGCGCGAGGGCCATCGGCACCCCGGCGTCGAAGAGGGTCCGCAGCGGCACGTCCTCGGGCTTCTCGTAGACCCCGAGGGCGACGTTGGAGGCCGGGCACACTCGCACGTCACGCCGCGGTCCGCGAGCCGCTTCAGGAGCCGCGGGTCCTCGGCGGCCCGCACCCCGTGCCCGATCCGTGCCGCGCCCAGGTCGTCCAGGCAGTCCCGGACCGAGGCGGGGCCGGTCAGCTCACCGCCGTGCGGCGCCGCGAGGAGCCCGCCGTCGCGCGCGATCGCGAAGGCCCGGTCGAAGTCCCGTGCCATGCCCCGCCGCTCGTCGTTGGAGAGCCCGAAGCCGACAATGCCCCGGTCCGCGTAGCGCACGGCGAGACGCGCCAGTGTGCGGGCGTCCAGCGGGTGCTTCATGCGGTTCGCGGCGACCAGCACGCGCATCCCGAGGCCGGTCTCCCGCGAGGCGCCGTCGACCGCGTCCAGGATGACCTCCATGGCCGGGATCAGCCCGCCGAGCCGCGGCGCGTACGAGGTCGGGTCGACCTGGATCTCCAGCCACCCAGAACCGTCCCGCAGATCCTCCTCGGCGGCCTCCCGCACCAGGCGCTGGATGTCCTCGGGCTCACGCAGACAGGAACGCGCCGCGTCGTAGAGCCGCTGGAAGCGGAACCACCCGCGCTCGTCGGTGGCGCGCAGCTTCGGCGGTTCGGCACCGGTCAGCGCGTCCGGCAGCCGCACCCCGTACTTGTCGGCCAGCTCAAGCAGGGTGGAGGGCCGCATCGACCCGGTGAAGTGCAGGTGCAGATGGGCCTTGGGCAGCTCATTTATGTCTCGTACACGCGCCATTCCAGGATCTTGCCGTACGCACCTGGCGTCCCGGTAGCGCCTTTCCCCCTTCGGGTCTGCCCCGAACGAAGAAACGGGCCGCCCCTCCAGTGGAAAGCCAGTGGAAAGGCGGCCCGCACGCGCGCGTGGAGCGCGGTTTTCTCCAGGGAACCTCAGTCGCGGGCCTCCGCAAGCAGCTTCTGGAGCCGCGAGACGCCCTCGACGAGGTCCTCGTCACCGAGCGCGTACGAAAGGCGCAGGTAACCCGGCGTCCCGAAGGCCTCGCCCGGGACCACCGCGACCTCGGCCTCCTCCAGGATCAGCGCGGCCAGCTCGACGGAGTTCTGCGGGCGCTTGCCGCGGATCTCCTTGCCGATGAGCCCCTTGACCGACGGGTAGGCGTAGAAGGCGCCCTCCGGCTCGGGGCAGAAGACGCCCTCGATGTCGTTGAGCATCCGCACGATGGTCTTGCGGCGCCGGTCGAAGGCCTCGCGCATCTTCTCGACGGCGACCAGGTCACCGGAGACGGCCGCGAGCGCGGCGGCCTGCGCGACGTTGGAGACGTTGGACGTGGCGTGCGACTGGAGGTTCGTCGCGGCCTTCACGACGTCCCGCGGGCCGATGATCCAGCCGACGCGCCAGCCGGTCATCGCGTACGTCTTGGCGACGCCGTTGACCACGATGCACTTGTCGCGCAGCTCGGGGAGGATCGCGGGGAGCGAGGTGAACCTCGCGTCTCCGTAGACGAGGTGTTCGTAGATCTCGTCGGTCATCACCCACAGGCCGTGCTCGACGGCCCAGCGGCCGATCGCCTCGGCGTCGGCCTCGCTGTAGACGGCGCCCGTGGGGTTCGACGGCGAGACGAAGAGCACGACCTTCGTGCGCTCGGTGCGCGCGGCCTCCAGCTGCTCGACGGAGACGCGGTAGCCGGTGGTCTCGTCGGCGACGACCTCGACCGGGACACCGCCGGCCAGCCGGATCGACTCCGGGTACGTCGTCCAGTAGGGAGCCGGGACGATGACCTCGTCACCCGGGTCGAGGATGGCGGCGAACGCTTCGTAGATGGCCTGCTTGCCGCCGTTCGTCACCAGGATCTGCGAGGCGTCCACCTCGTACCCGGAGTCGCGCAGCGTCTTCGTGGCGATCGCGGCCTTCAGCTCGGGGAGGCCGCCCGCCGGCGTGTAGCGGTGGAACTTCGGGTTCTTGCAGGCCTCGACGGCCGCCTCGACGATGTAGTCCGGAGTCGGGAAGTCGGGCTCGCCCGCGCCGAAGCCGATCACCGGGCGCCCGGCGGCCTTCAGGGCCTTGGCCTTGGCGTCGACGGCGAGGGTCGCGGACTCGGAGATCGCGCCGATGCGCGCGGACACCCGGCGCTCGGTCGGAGAAGTTTCAGCGCTCATGGTCCCATCGTTCCAGACCCCAAAGGCCTCCGGTGCGGGGGTTTCCCGCCGGGCCGGAACCCAATCTGTTCGACGGCGGGCCGCGGACCACGTACACTCACTGCTCGTTGGCCCTCACCGGCCGCGCCCTCTCGCCGCACTCCGTGCACCTGAGCGGATGCGGTAGGTTGGGGGAAATCAAAGGGTCGTAGCTCAATTGGTAGAGCACTGGTCTCCAAAACCAGCGGTTGGGGGTTCAAGTCCCTCCGGCCCTGCTACACACTCCTTCGCCAGGATGTGTGCGCATGTACGTACTGCAATGCACCGCCGTGCGGCTCAACCGGGCGCGGCACGGCCACGACCCGGAATCAGGTGAGGACGAGTGACGGACGCCGTGGGCTCCATCGACATGCCTGATGCCCAGGACGAGGCGCCGGAGTCCAAGAAGAAGGCCCGCAAGGGCGGCAAGCGCGGCAAGAAGGGCCCCTTCGGCCGTCTCGCGCTCTTCTACCGCCAGATCATCGCGGAGCTTCGCAAGGTCGTCTGGCCGACTCGCAGCCAGCTCACGACCTACACCACAGTGGTGATTGTCTTCGTCGTCATCATGATCGGCCTTGTGACCGTGATTGACTATGGCTTCAGCAACGCTGTCAAGTACATCTTCGGCTGAGCCGAGAGCGAAGGGCGCCGTACTCGGCGCCCCTATTCGCGTGTTCCACCCCTTGTATCCAGGAAGAAGCAGCCACCGTGTCTGACCCGAACCTGAACGACGCCGTCGCGCCTCGCGGAGAGGACGCGGAGTCCGTGGAGGACCAGCTCGACATCGTCGAGGCGGCGGACGCCGAGGAGCCGGATCAGGCCGAGGCCGCCGACGCCGCCGCGGGCGAGCCCGCCGAAGAGGCCGCCGTCCACCTGGAGGGCGACGCCGAGGCTGCCGCCGAGTCCGAAGAGGACGAGGCCGCGGACGATGACGTCGACGCCGACGCCGACATCGAGGACGCCGAGGCCGAGGCCGCCGATGAAGACGGCGCCGAGGACGAGGAGGCCGTCGAGGAGGAGTCCGAGCCGGTCGACCCGATCGCCGCCCTCCGCGAGGAACTGCGCACCCTCCCCGGCGAGTGGTACGTCATCCACACCTACGCCGGTTACGAGAACCGCGTGAAGACCAACCTCGAGCAGCGCGCCGTCTCGCTGAACGTCGAGGACTTCATCTTCCAGGCCGAGGTGCCGCAGGAAGAGGTCGCCCAGATCAAGAACGGCGAGCGCAAGACCATCCGTCAGAACAAGCTCCCCGGCTACGTGCTGGTGCGCATGGACCTGACGAACGAGTCGTGGGGCGTCGTCCGCAACACCCCCGGCGTCACCGGCTTCGTGGGCAACGCCTACGACCCGTACCCGCTGACCCTGGACGAGATCGTCAAGATGCTCGCCCCCGAGGCCGAGGAGAAGGCCGCCCGCGAGGCCGCCGAGGCCGAGGGCAAGCCGGCTCCCGCCCGCAAGGTCGAGGTCCAGGTCCTGGACTTCGAGGTCGGCGACTCGGTCACCGTCACCGACGGCCCGTTCGCGACGCTGCAGGCGACGATCAACGAGATCAACGCCGACTCGAAGAAGGTCAAGGGCCTCGTCGAGATCTTCGGCCGCGAGACCCCGGTCGAGCTGAGCTTCGACCAGATCCAGAAGAACTAGCCCGCGGCCCTCGCGGCCGCCACGGCTTCCTCTGGAACACACGCCTCCGAACAGGTCAGACGGGCTGCCAAAGCCGGTCTGACCTGCTCGGTTTTTAGCCGCGCGACTATACCCGTTATCGTTGTGCGGTATGCCTCCATCCGGATGACCGGATGGTCGGCTGAAAACTCTCACTAGGACCCGGAGAGAGCAATGCCTCCCAAGAAGAAGAAGGTCACGGGGCTTATCAAGCTCCAGATCCAGGCTGGTGCCGCCAACCCGGCCCCGCCGGTCGGCCCCGCGCTGGGCCAGCACGGCGTCAACATCATGGAGTTCTGCAAGGCCTACAACGCCGCGACCGAGTCGCAGCGTGGCTGGGTGATCCCGGTGGAGATCACGGTCTACGAAGACCGTTCCTTCACCTTCATCACCAAGACGCCGCCGGCCGCCAAGATGATCCTGAAGGCCGCTGGTGTCGAGAAGGGCTCCGGCGAGCCCCACAAGACCAAGGTCGCCAAGGTCACCGAGGCGCAGATCCGCGAGATCGCGCAGACCAAGATGGAAGACCTCAACGCCAACGACCTGGACGCCGCGTCGAAGATCATCGCCGGCACCGCCCGTTCCATGGGCATCACGGTCGAGGGCTGAGACTCCTCCCCCGTCTGACCTTTCTCCAGTGGTAGGGCCAAGCGCTGGCCCGCACCACGACTCCATACCTGAAAACACCAGGAGCAGAAGTGAAGCGCAGCAAGACTCTCCGCGCTGCGGACGCCAAGATCGACCGGGAGAAGCTGTACGCCCCGCTCGAGGCCGTCCGTCTCGCCAAGGAGACCTCCGCGACCAAGTTCGACGGCACCGTCGAGGTCGCCATGCGTCTGGGCGTCGACCCGCGCAAGGCCGACCAGATGGTCCGTGGCACCGTGAACCTCCCGCACGGCACCGGCAAGACCGCCCGGGTCCTGGTCTTCGCGACCGGTGACCGTGCTGCGGCCGCGGAAGCCGCTGGGGCCGACATCGTCGCGCCGACGAGCTGATCGACGAGGTCGCGAAGGGCCGCCTGGACTTCGACGCCGTCGTCGCCACCCCGGACCTCATGGGCAAGGTCGGCCGCCTCGGCCGCGTGCTCGGTCCGCGTGGTCTGATGCCGAACCCGAAGACCGGCACCGTGACCCCCGATGTCGTCAAGGCTGTCAACGACATCAAGGGCGGCAAGATCGAGTTCCGCGTCGACAAGCACTCGAACCTGCACTTCATCATCGGCAAGGTGTCCTTCGACGACACCAAGCTGGTGGAGAACTACGCCGCGGCCCTGGAGGAGATCCTCCGTCTGAAGCCGTCGGCCGCCAAGGGTCGCTACATCAAGAAGGCCGCCATCACCACCACGATGGGCCCCGGCATCCCGCTGGACTCGAACCGCACCCGCAACCTCCTCGTCGAGGAGGACCCGGCCGCCGTCTGAAACTGACGGCAGCCGCGTCGCGCACGCGTTCTTGTGGACGGCCCCGCAACCTTTCGAGGTGCGGGGCCCGTCCTGTTTCTGTACAAGCCTTTCGGATACGACTGTCAAAGGCCCCGCGGCACGGACGCGGCGCCTCCACGAAGCCAAGGGGTGGGACGAATGAACAGCACGACCATGCGGCGTACGGGGCTCTCGATCGCGGTGGCGGCCGCGCTGACGGGCCTGGCGGCCTGCGGTTCGGGTGACTCGGGGGGCTCCTCCGACAAGGCCGGGGGCGGGAAGGACAGCGGCGGGATCAAGCTCAGCCCCATAGCCGCCCTGCGCTCGGTCCAGAAGTCGACCGACCAGGCGGACACCGCCCGGATCGACGGCAAGACCTCCATGGGCTCGCAGGTGTCCATGGACATGAAGGGCGTCATGGGCTGGTCCGACGGCATCACGGGCAACGTGACCGTGACGTTCACGGGCGGCGCCCAGGCCCAGCAGATGGAGCAGCTGGGCCAGACGAAGATCGACTACCGATACCTGAAGAACGGCTTCTACGCGAACATGGGGGACACGTTCGCGTCCCAGGCGGGCGGCGGCAGGCACTGGCTGGAGTACGACTACGACACGCTGGCGGAGATGAGCGGCGCCGCGGGCGAGGCGTTCCAGGACCAGATGCAGAACAGCACGCCGAACCAGTCGGTGAAGATGCTGCTGGCGTCGGGCGACGTGAAGCGTGTCGGCGAGGAGGAGGTCCGCGGGACGAAGGCGACCCACTACTCGGGCAAAGTCGACCTCGCCGATTTCACCGCCAAGAGCGCCGATCTGGACGAGGAGCAGCTGAGCGAGCTGAAGAAGCAGTTCGAGCAGGCCGGCATGAGCACCGAGACGATCGACATCTGGGTCAACGACGACGATCTGCTCGTCAAGAAGATCGAGAAGGCCGACACGAAGAACGGCGCCTTTGAGCAGACCGCCTACTACAGCGACTACGGCACGCCGCTCTCCGTCGAGAAGCCCCCGGCCTCGGACACCGTGAGCTTCAAGGAACTCATGAACAAGCAGCGGCCCGCGGTGTAGGCGCGAGGGGTCCCACGGCCCGCTCCGCCCCTTCCCGACCGGCCCCGTCGGCGGATAACCCGGAGGAAAGCGCCGCTTTCTTTCGGGTAATCTCAGCCCACCTTGATAAGTCGATCAAATGTTTCTGGATCAAATGTTCCTAGGGTTGGGGCCATGAGTATGTCTGTGCGTACGGGACGCAAGAAGACCGCGGGGGCGGCGCTGGCGGCCGTGCTGCTCGCCGGTGGCGCGGTCAGCTGCGGGTCGGAGAAGTCCGACAAGGCGGCGGGGGAGGGCATGGCCCCGGTGGCGGCCGTGAAGAAGGCCGCGAAGAAGACCGAGGACCTGACCTCGTTCACCTTCCGCATGAAGGGGACCGTCCCGGGCGACGGGAAGGTCCGGGCCGACGCGGCGATGAGCACCAAGCCGCTCGCCATGAGCATGAAGGTCTCCGCGCCCGACCAGGGCCCGCAGAAGATGGAGCTGCGGTACGTCGACGGCGCCGTCTACCTCGGCGGCGGCAAGGAGGCCGCCAAGGAGATGGACGGCAAGAGCTGGATCAAGTTCGACGCCGCGGCCATGGGCAAGGCCGGCGGCAAGCCCGCCGCCACCTCGGTGGCCGGACAGGCCGAGAACAACCCCGCCGACCAGTCCACGCTCCTGACCAACTCCAAGGACCTCAAGAAGGTCGGCAGCGAGTCGGTCGGCGGCGTCGAGACCACCCACTACACCGGCACGGTCACGCTGGACCGGATTCGTGAGCTGTCCAAGGGCAAGGACGCGGCCGCCCGCAAGCGTGACGAGAAGGCCATCCGGCAGTACGAGGACCTGGGCGTCGAGAAGCTGACGATGGACCTGTGGGTCGACGGCGAGGACCACACCAAGCAGTTCCGCGCCCGCGGCAAGGCCGACAAGGGCGCCCTCGACATGACCATCACCTTCCTCGACTACAACAAGCCGGTGAACGTCACGGCTCCGCCGAAGGACGAGGTCATGGATCTCGCCCAGGAGATGAAGGGCATGGAGAACTGACCGGATTTGCCTGACGCGGACCCGTTCGCGTAGTCTTCCCCAGAAGCCAAAGACCGCTGGTCGTTGCTGTGTTCTCAACTCAGAGGGTGCAGTGGCCGAAGGATCCGCTGAAACTGCGGACGACCCGCGCAGGTGACATGTGGAAGCGCTCCCGGACGGGATTCTGTTCGGTTGAGTTCACGCCCCGTGCGCCTGCGCCGGGGCGTCTCGTTTTTCCCAGCCCCTTCTGAGCGGTCCTCATCACCCGGAAGGAGGCCGACGCTCTATGCCGACGCCCGACAAGGCTGCCGCGGTAGCCGAGCTCACGGACAAGTTCCGCAGCTCGAACGCCGCCGTGCTGACCGAGTACCGGGGTCTCACCGTGGCCCAGCTCAAGCAGCTGCGCCGTTCCCTCGGTGCGAACTCCGAGTACGCCGTGGTGAAGAACACGCTGACCAAGATCGCGGCCAACGAGGCCGGGATCAACACGCTCGACGACCTGTTCACGGGTCCGACGGCGGTCGCCTTCGTCACCGGTGACCCGGTGGAGTCGGCGAAGGGTCTTCGTGACTTCGCCAAGGAGAACCCGAACCTCGTCATCAAGGGCGGTGTCCTTGACGGCAAGGCGCTGTCCGCCGACGAGATCAAGAAGCTTGCGGACCTCGAGTCCCGCGAGGTTCTGCTCGCCAAGCTGGCGGGCGCCATGAAGGGCAAGCAGTCCCAGGCTGCCGCGCTCTTCCAGGCGCTTCCCTCGAAGTTCGTCCGCACCGCGGAGGCGCTTCGTGCCAAGAAGGCCGAGCAGGGCGGTGCCGAGTAATTCGGCTCGCACACTGACCGCCGCCTGAGGCGACGGTCACCGCGGGCCCAACGTACGCCCGCCTCCATATACACCCGGCACCCGCCGAATTAGTGGAAGGACGCCACCATGGCGAAGCTGTCCCAGGACGACCTGCTCGCGCAGTTCGAAGAGATGACCCTCATCGAGCTCTCCGAGTTCGTGAAGGCCTTCGAGGAGAAGTTCGACGTCACCGCCGCCGCTCCGGTCGCCGTTGCCGCTGGTGGCGCCGCTGCCGCCCCGGCCGAGGCCGAGGCCGAGCAGGACGAGTTCGACGTCATCCTCACCGGCGCGGCGAGAAGAAGATCCAGGTCATCAAGGTCGTGCGTGAGCTGACCTCGCTGGGCCTGAAGGAGGCCAAGGACCTCGTCGACGGCACCCCGAAGCCGGTCCTCGAGAAGGTCGCCAAGGACGCCGCGGAGAAGGCTGCCGAGTCCCTCAAGGCTGCCGGCGCCTCCGTCGAGGTCAAGTGACTTCACGAGTCGTCTGACTCTTCTCACCGCACGTACGGCGGAAACGCTGTAACGCGCGGGACGCCAAGGGCGATCACCCATGTGGGTGGTCGCCTTTCGGCGTTCCCGGGACCTGCGCGAGGCCTGCCTTGCGATGTCGGTCCCGGCGAGTATGGTGATCTTCGTTGTGCCTCGGGACAGCCCGTGACGGTGAGTGTCTCAGGGCGACGTCTGGGCAGGGGGGCCTTGACGAACCGCACGCAGCGCGCAATTCTCAGGACGCGTCGTCACAACGATCCGCATCCGAGGCATGGATCGGCGGCGAAGAGGGCAGTATCGATGTGCATCGAGGGCGTGGCTTGCAGCAGGGGTTGAGAACAACGAGGGTCTCCCAGAACCCGCACTGGACATCAGTGGGCCAACTGGCTACACTGACCCTTTGCGCTGCCTGTTAGCTGCCTCCTGCCCGTCACCAGGGGCATGACCACGCTTGAGCACAGAGGACCGGAACTTCCCTGACCTGGGATTTCTGCCCCTGTGTCCCGCCTGGGACCGGTACGCGCGTAGTGAGTCCGAGCCCTCGGAAGGACCCCCTCTTGGCCGCCTCGCGCACTGCCTCGACCGCGAATACGAACAACGGCGCCAGCACCGCCCCGCTGCGCATTTCCTTTGCAAAGATCAAGGAGCCCCTCGAGGTTCCGAACCTTCTTGCGCTGCAGACCGAGAGCTTTGACTGGCTGCTCGGCAACGACGCGTGGAAGGCTCGTGTCGAGGCGGCTCTTGAAAGCGGACAGGACGTCCCCACCAAGTCCGGTCTGGAGGAGATCTTCGAGGAGATCTCCCCGATCGAGGACTTCTCCGGGTCGATGTCCCTGACGTTCCGCGACCACCGTTTCGAGCCTCCTAAGAACTCGATCGACGAGTGCAAGGAGCGCGACTTCACGTTCGCCGCCCCGCTCTTCGTCACCGCCGAGTTCACCAACAACGAGACCGGCGAAATCAAGTCCCAGACGGTCTTCATGGGCGACTTCCCGCTCATGACCAACAAGGGCACCTTCGTCATCAACGGCACCGAGCGTGTCGTCGTGTCGCAGCTGGTCCGTTCGCCGGGCGTCTACTTCGATTCCTCGATCGACAAGACGTCCGACAAGGACATCTTCTCCGCCAAGATCATCCCGTCCCGGGGTGCCTGGCTGGAGATGGAGATCGACAAGCGCGACATGGTCGGTGTCCGCATCGACCGCAAGCGCAAGCAGTCGGTCACCGTTCTGCTCAAGGCTCTCGGTTGGACGACCGAGCAGATCCTGGAGGAGTTCGGCGAGTACGAGTCCATGCGCGCCACCCTGGAGAAGGACCACACCCAGGGCCAGGACGACGCGCTGCTCGACATCTACCGCAAGCTCCGTCCGGGCGAGCCGCCGACCCGTGAGGCCGCCCAGACGCTGCTGGAGAACCTCTACTTCAACCCCAAGCGCTACGACCTCGCGAAGGTCGGCCGCTACAAGGTCAACAAGAAGCTGGGTGCGGACGCTCCGCTCGACGCGGGCATCCTCACGGTCGAGGACATCATCGCCACGATCAAGTACCTGGTGAAGCTGCACGCCGGTGAGACCGAGACCGTCGGTGACAGCGGCACGTCGATCGTCGTCGAGACCGACGACATCGACCACTTCGGCAACCGCCGTCTGCGCAACGTGGGCGAGCTCATCCAGAACCAGGTCCGCACGGGTCTGGCTCGTATGGAGCGCGTCGTCCGCGAGCGCATGACGACCCAGGACGTCGAGGCGATCACGCCGCAGACCCTGATCAACATCCGGCCGGTCGTCGCCTCCATCAAGGAGTTCTTCGGCACCAGCCAGCTGTCGCAGTTCATGGACCAGAACAACCCGCTGTCGGGTCTCACCCACAAGCGCCGTCTGTCGGCGCTTGGCCCGGGTGGTCTCTCCCGTGAGCGGGCCGGCTTCGAGGTCCGTGACGTGCACCCGTCTCACTACGGCCGCATGTGCCCCATTGAGACGCCCGAAGGCCCGAACATCGGTCTGATCGGTTCGCTCGCCTCCTACGGCCGCGTCAACGCGTTCGGCTTCGTCGAGACGCCGTACCGCAAGGTCGTCGAGGGCCAGGTCACCGACGACGTCGACTACCTGACCGCCGACGAGGAGGACCGCTTCGTCATCGCGCAGGCCAACGCGCCGCTGACGGACGACCTTCACTTCGCCGAGGCCCGCGTCCTGATCCGCCGCCGCGGCGGCGAGATCGACTACGTGCCCGGCACGGACGTCGACTACATGGACGTCTCGCCGCGCCAGATGGTGTCCGTCGCGACCGCGATGATCCCCTTCCTGGAGCACGACGACGCCAACCGTGCCCTCATGGGCGCGAACATGATGCGTCAGGCCGTGCCGCTGATCACCGCCGAGGCCCCCCTCGTCGGCACCGGCATGGAGTACCGCTGCGCGGTCGACGCCGGTGACGTGATCAAGGCCGAGAAGGCCGGTGTGGTCCAGGAGGTCTCCGCGGACTACGTCACCGTCACCAACGACGACGGCACGTACACCACGTACCGCATCGCCAAGTTCTCCCGGTCGAACCAGGGCACCTCCGTCAACCAGAAGGTTGTCGTCGACGAGGGCGCCCGCGTGATCGAGGGCCAGGTCCTGGCCGACGGTCCCGCGACCGAAGAAGGCGAGATGGCCCTCGGCAAGAACCTGCTCGTGGCGTTCATGCCGTGGGAGGGTCACAACTACGAGGACGCGATCATCCTGTCGCAGCGCCTCGTGCAGGACGACGTCCTCTCCTCGATCCACATCGAGGAGCACGAGGTCGACGCCCGTGACACCAAGCTCGGCCCCGAGGAGATCACCCGGGACATCCCGAACGTCTCCGAGGAGGTCCTCGCCGACCTCGACGAGCGCGGCATCATCCGTATCGGTGCCGAGGTCGTCGCCGGCGACATCCTCGTCGGCAAGGTCACGCCCAAGGGTGAGACCGAGCTGACGCCCGAGGAGCGCCTGCTCCGCGCGATCTTCGGTGAGAAGGCGCGCGAGGTGCGCGACACCTCGCTGAAGGTGCCGCACGGTGAGATCGGCAAGGTCATCGGCGTCCGCGTCTTCGACCGCGAAGAGGGCGACGAGCTGCCGCCGGGCGTGAACCAGTTGGTTCGTGTCTACGTGGCGCAGAAGCGCAAGATCACCGACGGTGACAAGCTCGCCGGCCGTCACGGCAACAAGGGCGTCATCTCGAAGATCCTGCCGATCGAGGACATGCCGTTCCTGGAGGACGGCACCCCGGTCGACATCATCCTCAACCCGCTGGGTGTCCCGTCCCGAATGAACCCGGGTCAGGTCCTGGAGATCCACCTCGGCTGGCTCGCCAGCCGCGGCTGGGACGTCTCCGGCCTCGCGGACGAGTGGGCGCAGCGCCTCCAGGCCATCGGTGCCGACAAGGTCGACCCCGGTACGAACGTCGCCACCCCCGTCTTCGACGGTGCGCGTGAGGACGAGCTGGCCGGTCTGCTCCAGCACACCATCCCGAACCGCGACGGCGAGCGCATGGTGCTCCCGTCCGGCAAGGCACAGCTGTTCGACGGCCGCTCCGGTGAGCCGTTCCCGGACCCGATCTCGGTCGGGTACATGTACATCCTCAAGCTGCACCACCTGGTCGACGACAAGCTCCACGCCCGTTCGACCGGCCCGTACTCGATGATCACGCAGCAGCCGCTGGGTGGTAAGGCGCAGTTCGGTGGCCAGCGCTTCGGTGAGATGGAGGTGTGGGCGCTTGAGGCTTATGGCGCCGCGTACGCCCTTCAGGAGCTTCTGACGATCAAGTCCGACGACGTGACCGGCCGCGTGAAGGTCTACGAGGCCATCGTCAAGGGCGAGAACATCCCCGAGCCCGGCATCCCTGAGTCCTTCAAGGTGCTCATCAAGGAAATGCAGTCGCTCTGCCTCAACGTGGAGGTGCTGTCCTCGGACGGCATGTCCATCGAGATGCGCGACACCGACGAGGACGTCTTCCGCGCGGCGGAGGAGCTCGGCATCGACCTGTCCCGGCGCGAGCCGAGCAGCGTCGAAGAGGTCTGACGGGTCTGGTCGGGGCCTCCTCGTGAGGCCCGGCCCTGCCCCGGACCCGTACAGACCATGATTGAGACTCGACCCCGAAAGAGGGATTGACGACAAAGTGCTCGACGTCAACTTCTTCGACGAGCTGCGGATCGGCCTTGCCACCGCGGACGACATCCGACAGTGGTCCCACGGCGAGGTCAAGAAGCCGGAGACCATCAACTACCGCACGCTCAAGCCCGAAAAGGACGGACTCTTCTGCGAGAAGATCTTCGGTCCGACCCGGGACTGGGAGTGCTACTGCGGCAAGTACAAGCGTGTCCGCTTCAAGGGCATCATCTGTGAGCGCTGTGGCGTAGAGGTCACGCGCGCCAAGGTGCGCCGCGAGCGGATGGGCCACATCGAACTGGCCGCTCCCGTCACCCACATCTGGTACTTCAAGGGCGTCCCGTCGCGCCTCGGATACCTCCTCGACCTCGCCCCGAAGGACCTCGAGAAGGTCATCTACTTCGCGGCGTACATGATCACGTTCGTGGACGAGGAGCGTCGTACCCGCGACCTGCCGTCCCTGGAGGCGCACGTCTCCGTCGAGCGTCAGCAGATCGAGAACCGTCGCGACTCCGACCTGGAGGCCCGCGCCAAGAAGCTCGAGACCGACCTGGCCGAGCTCGAGGCCGAGGGCGCCAAGGCCGACGTACGCCGCAAGGTGCGCGAAGGCGCCGAGCGCGAGATGAAGCAGCTGCGCGACCGCGCCCAGCGCGAGATCGACCGTCTCGACGAGGTGTGGAACCGCTTCAAGAACCTCAAGGTCCAGGACCTCGAGGGCGACGAGCTGCTCTACCGCGAGCTGCGTGACCGCTTCGGCACGTACTTCGACGGCTCCATGGGTGCCGCTGCCCTGCAGAAGCGCCTGGAGTCCTTCGACCTCGACGAGGAGGCCGAGCGCCTCCGCGAGATCATCCGTACCGGCAAGGGCCAGAAGAAGACCCGTGCGCTCAAGCGCCTCAAGGTCGTCTCCGCGTTCCTGCAGACCAGCAACAGCCCCAAGGGCATGGTGCTCGACTGCGTGCCGGTCATCCCGCCGGACCTGCGTCCGATGGTGCAGCTGGACGGTGGCCGCTTCGCGACCTCCGACCTGAACGACCTGTACCGCCGCGTGATCAACCGCAACAACCGCCTGAAGCGGCTTCTCGACCTCGGCGCGCCCGAGATCATCGTGAACAACGAGAAGCGCATGCTCCAGGAGGCCGTCGACGCGCTCTTCGACAACGGCCGTCGTGGTCGCCCGGTCACGGGCCCCGGCAACCGTCCGCTGAAGTCGCTGTCCGACATGCTCAAGGGCAAGCAGGGTCGTTTCCGTCAGAACCTGCTCGGTAAGCGTGTGGACTACTCCGCGCGTTCCGTGATCGTCGTCGGCCCGCAGCTGAAGCTGCACCAGTGCGGTCTGCCGAAGGCCATGGCGCTGGAGCTCTTCAAGCCGTTCGTGATGAAGCGCCTGGTCGACCTGAACCACGCGCAGAACATCAAGAGCGCCAAGCGGATGGTCGAGCGCGGCCGCACGGTCGTGTACGACGTCCTCGAAGAGGTCATCGCCGAGCACCCGGTTCTGCTGAACCGTGCGCCCACGCTGCACCGCCTCGGCATCCAGGCCTTCGAGCCGCAGCTGGTCGAGGGCAAGGCCATCCAGATCCACCCGCTCGTCTGCACCGCGTTCAACGCGGACTTCGACGGTGACCAGATGGCCGTCCACCTGCCGCTCTCCGCGGAGGCGCAGGCCGAGGCCCGCATCCTGATGCTGTCCTCGAACAACATCCTGAAGCCGGCCGACGGCCGTCCCGTCACCATGCCGACCCAGGACATGGTGCTGGGCCTGTTCTTCCTCACCACCGACGAGGAAGAGCGCAAGGTCATCGGCGAGGGCCGGTCCTTCGGCTCCACGGCCGAGGCGATCATGGCGTTCGACGCCCGCGAGCTGTCGCTCCAGGCGAAGGTCGACATCCGCTTCCCGGTGGGCACCATCCCGCCGCGCGGCTGGACCCCGCCGGTCAGCGCCGAGGGCGACGACTTCGGTGACGAGCGTGCCTACCAGCAGGGCGACAGCTTCCGGCTGCGTACGACGCTGGGCCGCGCGCTCTTCAACGAGCTGCTGCCCGAGGACTACCCCTTCGTCGACTACTCCGTCGGCAAGAAGCAGCTCTCCGAGATCGTCAACGACCTCGCCGAGCGCTACCCCAAGGTCATCGTGGCGGCGACGCTCGACAACCTGAAGGCGGCGGGCTTCTACTGGGCGACCCGTTCCGGCGTCACCGTGGCCATCTCCGACGTCGTCGTGCCCGAGGCCAAGAAGGCCATCGTCAAGGGCTACGAGGAGCAGGACGAGAAGGTCCAGAAGCAGTACGAGCGCGGTCTGATCACCAAGGACGAGCGCACGCAGGAGCTCATCGCGATCTGGACCAAGGCGACCAACGAGGTCGCCGAGGCGATGAACGCGAACTTCCCCAAGACCAACCCCATCTTCATGATGGTTGACTCGGGTGCCCGAGGAAACATGATGCAGATGCGGCAGATCGCCGGTATGCGTGGTCTGGTGTCGAACGCGAAGAACGAGACCATCCCGCGTCCCATCAAGGCCTCGTTCCGTGAGGGCCTCTCCGTCCTCGAGTACTTCATCTCCACGCACGGTGCCCGTAAGGGTCTGGCGGACACGGCTCTGCGTACCGCCGACTCCGGTTACCTCACCCGTCGTCTGGTCGACGTCTCCCAGGACGTCATCATTCGCGAGGAGGACTGTGGCACCGAGCGCGGTCTGAAGCTCAAGATCGCGGTCAAGGGCGAGGACGGCGTGCTCCGCAAGACGGAGAACGTCGAGACCTCGGTGTACGCCCGCATGCTGGCCGAGGACGTCGTCATCGACGGCAAGGTCATCGCGCCGGCCAACGTCGACCTCGGTGACGTGCTCATCGACGCCCTGGTCGCCAACGGCGTCGAGGAGGTCAAGACCCGCTCGGTCCTGACCTGTGAGTCGGCGGTCGGCACCTGTGCCTTCTGCTACGGCCGCTCGCTCGCCACCGGCAAGCTGGTCGACATCGGTGAGGCGGTCGGCATCATCGCCGCCCAGTCCATCGGTGAGCCCGGTACCCAGCTGACGATGCGTACCTTCCACACCGGTGGTGTGGCCGGTGACGACATCACCCAGGGTCTGCCCCGTGTCGTCGAGCTCTTCGAGGCTCGTACGCCGAAGGGTGTCGCCCCGATCTCCGAGGCCGCTGGCCGTGTCCGCATCGAGGAGACCGAGAAGACCAAGAAGATCGTCGTCACCCCGGACGACGGCAGCGACGAGACGGCGTTCCCGATCTCGAAGCGTGCCAAGGTCCTGGTGCGCGAGGGTGACCACGTCGAGGTGGGCCAGCCGCTCACCTTCGGTGCCACCAACCCGCACGACGTGCTGCGCATCCTCGGTCAGCGCGCGGTCCAGGTCCACCTGGTCGGCGAAGTCCAGAAGGTCTACAACTCGCAGGGCGTGTCGATCCACGACAAGCACATCGAGATCATCATCCGGCAGATGCTGCGCCGCGTGACGATCATCGAGTCCGGCGACGCGGAGCTGCTGCCGGGCGAGCTGGTCGAGCGTTCGAAGTTCGAGACCGAGAACCGTCGTGTGGTCACCGAGGGCGGTCACCCCGCCTCCGGCCGTCCGCAGCTGATGGGTATCACCAAGGCCTCGCTGGCGACGGAGTCGTGGCTGTCCGCGGCCTCCTTCCAGGAGACGACCAGGGTCCTGACGGACGCGGCGATCAACGCCAAGTCCGACTCCCTGATCGGCCTCAAGGAGAACGTCATCATCGGTAAGCTCATCCCGGCCGGTACGGGCCTGTCCCGCTACCGCAACATCCGGGTGGAGCCGACCGAGGAGGCCAAGGCAGCGATGTACTCGGCCGTCGGTTACGACGACATCGACTACTCGCCGTTCGGCACGGGCTCCGGTCAGGCTGTTCCGCTGGAGGACTACGACTACGGGCCGTACAACCAGTAGGACCCAGGTCTGTTGAAGGGCGGTCGCCTCGCTTTGTGCGGGGTGGCCGCCCTTTGGCGTTTCAGTTCCTGTGTGTTTCGAGGTAGCGCTGAAGGCTCTGCAGCCGGGTGTGGAGATCCGGATGCGGAGAGAGTAGTGAGACCGCCGGGCGGAACCTGTCGTCGTCGGACGGTGCGGGCTGCTTCGCGTCTGCTTCGTCGGTGATGAACTTCTCGAGCACATAGGCGAGTTGGGGTCCATAGCCGCGGGCAGCGGCGGAGCGGTCGGCACGCAGTTCCGCCCGCCGCCTGACCGCGGCGAGCAGCGGGGGGATCAGCGCCAGCAGAAGCAGCCAGGGGAACAGGTACACCACCAGTAACGCGAGGAGTATCGCGATCAGCAGGAGCTGGCTCCTGGCCTTCGTTTCCCTCCTGGTCCGGAGGCGGCGCGATGGCGACATCAGGCGATACAGAGAGCGCACAGCCCGCCAGATGAGCCGGGCGGGGAGGGCGTACCAGAAGGTCAGCAGTGCCGTCCAGGAGTGACCGGCCACATGGTGGCCGAGTTCATGGGCGAGCACGGCGGACAGCTGGCCGGGCGGCAGGCGGAGCGCGGCCGATGTCACGGCGACGATGTGGCCGGCGGCGGCCTCCGCGCTGGGCTTCTCGCTCTCATGGATCCAGAGTTGATACGCGGTGCTGGCGACGCCGAATCGAGCGGTGACGTCATGCCAGGGGGACGCGAGCCGGTCCTGTTCGGCGAGTGACGGCGGCCTGTAGCCCAGTACATGGTGGGCCAGGAAGGCCTCGGTGGGGTGGTGGAGGACCAGTGCGCCGCTGAGCAGCCAGCTGACGGCGGTTACCCAGGCAGGTAGGCCGGTCCAGCTCTCCACGAGGAAGCCGAGACAGGTCACGGCCACGAGACCGACGACCGTGTGCGGCACATGGAGCGCGAGAGCGCTGATGGCCATGACGTCGGCGCGTCGACGAGGAGCCGCGATGTGGACGCGGCCGGCGGCGGGGCCGGTCCTCGGGGGTGGGGGAGCGGAGCCCGGCGGAGAGTGGGGGGATTCCGCCACGGGTATGTGCTCGGGGTACTCCGGTTCGTGCGGTTGGGACATGGTGTCCCCTCCCTGGGGCTAGGGGTTCTCGGCCGTTCGGCATGGGCTTTTGCGCTGCTCGTCGAGCATTGGAGGGAGGGGAGCGGCTGACTTGAGCAGCGGATCCTCTTGCGGGGGCGGTCCTGACTTCACTTGGGTCAGTGCGGACCTGAAGAGGGCAAGGACCAGCTGCTGGGGCTCTTCGAGCTGGTACTTCTCCAGAGGCCCGTCAGGGAGCACGCGGTCTATGAGCTGGAGCTGGTTCTCGACCTGCTTCAGCTCATCTGCGCGCAGGCAGTCCACCACCAGGTGGGTGTCCTGTGGGTGTTCGGACAGGTGGAGGAGCAAGGCGCTGAGCCCGCCCCGAGCCAGGTGGTGCCGGTAGAACGCGATCTTCTTGGCCCTGAGCTCCTGTTCCTGTTCGAGTTGACGCAGCGCCGGGTCCCGCTCCAGCCGTGCGGTGCCCTCCACCCGGAGGCCCTGGTGCGCCGCAATGCCTGTGGACATGTCGAGCAGCCTCTGCACAGAGAGTTCGGCGGCGGCGCTGGACGAGATGGGGAACGTACGGGTCGTCGGGCGCATCAGCCGTTGAAGCACCCGGTTCAGCAGGGCCGGAACGTCCCGTACGTGGCTGACGACGAACTGTTCCGGATCGACCACCTGCCACGTGAGGTCAAAGGTGGTATCGAACTGGAAGCTGTCGGACGCGCTGGGAAGCCGGGTGCGGAGGCACAGCGGATGAACCCCCATGTCCACCTCGTACACAGCGGTGTGGCCGCGGAGGCCGGCCGGGCGCCGCGGGGGTATATAGGTCTCGTACGTGTCACCTGCCCCGGCAAGGACGAGGGCGCAGTCCGCGCGCCCCAGGTGCCGTCTCCCCGGCAGCTCGTATCGCGTCAGATGACGCACTGCCAGCACGGGATCGGTGATCTCGATGGGCCGGTCGAGGAAGTTTGAAGGGTCCCGGCGTTCGAGTCGTTCGAGCCCGTCGGACCCTTCGGACCGTTTAGTCCGTTCGTGCGGTAAAGCCAGTGGATCCTGCTCCTGCTGGTCATCGCTGTTCACCCTGTTCGCCATGGGGGGGGCTCCTCGGTGTTCATGAAAGAGCTGGGACGGCTGTTCGCAAGCGGTCGGTGACGCCCAGAGGGCTGCCGTCGGCCTCACGCGCGGTGCGCAGCAAGTAGCCGATCCGGTGTTGGTTGGTGGCAGGGACGGAGAGGTCGGACAGCAGCAGTGCCAGCGGCTCCTCGACCTGCCGGTCGTGTTCCGCCACGCGGAGCCACTGCTGCAACCTGTCCAGTGCGCCGTCGGTATGGGCGCGATCGCCCAGGGCGGCACGCCAGAGGGCGGCCAGCAGTTCGTCCTCGTCACTGTTCGGGTCGGCGTGGGCGGCGGCGTACCACTCCAGGACAAGAGGGCGCTCCGTGCCCTCCACCGTCTCGCGGCAGGCGAGCCCGAAGGCCCGCAGAACGTGGTCGTGCACTGTGTGGTCGTCGTGGAGCAGTGGCACGAGTTCCCTGAGCACCGCCGCGGCCGCGAGAAGCAACAGCTGGGTGGCCTCGGCGAGCTGGTTCACCTCCTCCTCCTCTTCGTTCTCCAGGCGTACGGCCTCGAGCAGCGCATCGAGCGCTTGTTCCGGGTGCCTGGGGCCGAGCAGTCCGTAGACACGGATGGCGGTCCAGCGGCGGCTGGGGTGCTCCCCGGTGCACCAGGTGTGCAGGATCCGGTGCACACCCTCCACTTCGAGCAGACCCGCGAGGCTGAGCGCGTTGGCGGCGGTCAGCCAGCCGTTGTACGACCGTCCGCTGGCCCACGGTTCGATCAGGTGCGCCATGGCGGACGAGAGGTCCGCCTTGGCGAGGAGCGCGGTGGCCGCCGCGGCTCGAGTACGGACCAGGGGGCGGCCGTCGGAGGCAAGTTGCTGGAGCCAGGGAACGAGGGCCGGCCGGGTCGAGGGGTGGACGGTCCACACTTCGCGCAGCAGCACGCGCGCGGTGTCGGCGTCCTCGAACTCGACGGCGTACTGGGACACCGGACCCCATTCCGTGACCTCGTCCCGCGTGGCGCCGAGCGCGTGGGCCAGCTCCAGCCGTGAGGGGATGGAGCTGCCGAAGACCGGGATGCGGGGTGCCTCGTACGGATTGGCCGTCTCCTGGAGGCGGACGAAGAGGCTGTCGCCGAGCTCGGCGGCGGTGGCGTAGGGAGCACGGTCGAAGACGGCGAGGGAGATGAGGAACGCCTTGTCGCGCAGCTCATCGCCGTCAGGCTTCTCCGGTGCCGTGAGCCACCGGGTGACACGGTCCGCCAACGCCGACCGAGCGAAGTCGATCAGCTTCTCCTCGGTGAGCTCGCCACGGTGATGAGCGGCGAGCTGTTCGGCGAACCTGCATGTCTCGTCGGGCTGGTGGGTGCACGCGATGAACTCCTGGACGGGCTGGGTCCGCCGCAGCTGCTGCCAGGCCTCCGCCCCCGCCAGATGCGTGACGTGAGCAGCGAGGATGTCCTCGACCGGTGGCGGCTCCCAGGTGACACAGGGGACATCGAGCAGCACGGACGATGTCTCCACCGTGATCACGCACAGACCTCCGCGTCGCGCCAGTTGCTCCCGCACGCCCAGTACGTGGGGTTCCAGCAGCGGTTTGCTGCGGCTGGTGGTCAGTTCGTGCAGGAGATAGCCCGGCGCTCCGTCGAGGGCGTCCGGTAGGGCCGCCGGGGCGGTGTCCGGCTCGAGCAGCCGGATCGGTCGGGCGCCGAGGCGGTCCAGCAGCATCAGAGCGGCGGACCTTCGGCCGGTGGCACGGCTGCCCCGGAGGACCACGACGCGTTCGTCACGCAGCAGCGCCAGGGCTTCGTCGAAGCTCGGGCAGCTCCGGTAGACGGCGGCCAGTTCCTCCAGGTGGTTCTGAGGGATGTGGCCGGACGCCGTGCGGAGGGATCCGCTGAAGCTCGGTGACCCGAGTTGGAAGACGACGTCGCCCGAGACATGGCCGCCCACCACGCCGAACTGATCACGAGTGATCAGAGTCTCTGGCGTGTGGTCGATGAGGTCACGGCGGGCGGCCCAGGCCGGTTGCCGCTCCCCGGGGTCCTGCGTCGACTCGTCCTGTTCCTGTCCCTCGACTGCGGAGTCATCGGCCGCCGGGGTGGCAATCCTGCCGGGCTTCTCTGCCTTGTCAGGGCGATCGCCCTTCGAGGGCTTCACCGCCGCGGGCTGCCCCTCCTGGCTCACGGCCTTTCACCTTGCTCCTGGCCGCGGAAGTCGAAGGAGAGATCACCATTGACATCACCGCCGGCGACCCCGTACTGCGAACCCATGATTTGAGTGCTGCTGGAAGGGGAGACCGGTGAACTGCCCGGGGCCGGAGAGCCGGGAGGGGCGGCGCCGCCGTCTTTACGCCCGGCCGAGGGGACCCGGTGCAGCCAGGCGCTCGTGGCGCCCTCCTTGACCTGCACGGCAACCTGATGGAACTCCTCCGGCCGCACTCCGTGGTGGCCGTGGCGCACCACGCCCTGGTACACGCTGTCGGACACGCAGAGAACGCTGCTGCCGTCGGCGGCCTTCAGCGCCTCTCGCAGTGGGTCCGCGTCAAGGAGCCGGAAGGCGTGGTTCAGGTCCGATCCGACCCACCCGTTCTCGTCCAGGGCGACATATCCGGCGGCAAGCACGATGCGCAACCGGATCTGAGTGCTGCTCGCCATCAGTCGGTTCTTCGCGTGCAGCAGCATCGGGGTCTCGGTGAGCAACGCCTTGACCAGGGTGGACACCGGCACATTGGCGTCGATGAGTTCGACGACGGCGTCACCCCTGTCGGTGCGGAGCCGTGCAGTCTCACTGACACCGGCGACGTTGAGCGTGCCGTCCGCCACGTCGTACAGGAGCCGTCGGAGAATCGCCTGCTCTACATCGTCCCGGGTGCCGAACTTCTCGATGTCGAAGAGCAGGATGGTGCGGTTCACGGGCTCGGACATGTTTGCCTCTCGTCGGTCGGATCGCTCCGTCGACGAGAACCATGGCGGGTCGGAGGCTGTCCTCAGAGGGCCGATGACGCGTATGAACTGTGACCGTGTGCACAGAGGGCGCCGGGCTACGCGGGTTCGCTTCCGGCTATACGGCGGAGAACGTCCGGCCGGACGACGACGATACGGCGACGGCTCGTGACGACGATCTTCCGGTTCCGAAGCTCCTTCAGGAGCCGGGCGACCGCCTCGCGGGAGGCACCGACCGAACCCGCGAACTCCTGCTGGCTGAGCGGGATGGTCAGTGCGATGCCCTCTTCGGTCCGGGTGCCGTGGGTGCGCAGGAGGTCGAGAAGCAGGACGGCGAGACGCTCACGGACGGAGAGGGCCGCCCACTCCAGCCGACGGCGATCCGTCGAGCGCTGGCGGTCGGTGGCGAGCCCCAGGAGTTTGAGGGCTACCTCGGGGCTTCCCGCGAGGAACCCGGTGAAGCGGCTTTGCTCGATGGCGACCGCCTCGACCTGCTCCAGCGCGGTCACGGTGGCTGAGCGGCCGCGGCCGCTCAGGGCGGCGCCCTCTCCGATGATGTCGCCGGGGCCCCGCAGAGCGAGGAGGGCCTCGTAGCCGTTGGCCGCGGTGGCCGTGACCTTGGTCCAGCCCTGGAGGAGCAGCAGCACATGAGCGGAGGGCTCGTCCTGGCGCATGATGACCGCACGGGCGGGATAGTGCAGAGGGCGGCCAATGTCCAGCAGCGCGGTGCGGTCGTCCCTCTCCAGCCGTGCGAGGAAGGGCACCCGATCATCGAGGCCGTCGTCACTCCACACGTGCCCCAGCCCGCCGGTCATCCCGCTGCCCCCGTGTTCACGTGCGTCGATGCCATCGGTTTCGCAACCAGTCAACGTACTTCAGGCGGCCGATCGGGGAACCGGCGACAACCAGCCGCACTGGCCGGGAGCATTCGTGCACGAATCGAAAAGCCCGGCGTGTCGCCCCCCACCGCATTTGTTTTGACCAGACTCGATGAGGTAGGTACGCTCAGACCTTGTGCCTGGGGTGTGCCTGGGCTCGTGCGCGTGTCTTCAACCGCAGCGCGGGTCCGTGAACAAGGCCACCGCAATCTGCGCCCCTTTCCGCCTCGCGGCGGGAGTCTGCAGCATTCGACACACCCGACCGCGTGGGTCGGGGGCGTTCCAGGTTAGCTTTACTATTCGGCACACAGAAACCGGAGAAGTAGTGCCCACGATCCAGCAGCTGGTCCGTAAGGGCCGGCAGGACAAGGTCGAGAAGAACAAGACGCCCGCACTTGAGGGTTCGCCCCAGCGCCGTGGCGTCTGCACGCGTGTGTTCACGACCACCCCGAAGAAGCCGAACTCGGCCCTCCGTAAGGTCGCGCGTGTGCGTCTGACCTCCGGGATCGAGGTCACGGCCTACATTCCGGGTGAGGGACACAACCTGCAGGAGCACTCCATCGTGCTCGTGCGTGGTGGCCGTGTGAAGGACCTGCCTGGTGTTCGCTACAAGATCATCCGCGGTTCCCTCGACACCCAGGGTGTCAAGAACCGCAAGCAGGCCCGCAGCCGCTACGGCGCCAAGAAGGAGAAGTAAGAATGCCTCGTAAGGGCCCCGCCCCGAAGCGCCCGGTCATCATCGACCCGGTCTACGGTTCTCCTCTGGTGACCTCCCTCATCAACAAGGTGCTGCTGAACGGCAAGCGCTCCACCGCCGAGCGCATCGTGTACGGCGCCATGGAGGGCCTGCGCGAGAAGACCGGCAACGACCCGGTCATCACGCTCAAGCGCGCGCTCGAGAACATCAAGCCGACCCTCGAGGTCAAGTCCCGCCGTGTCGGTGGCGCGACCTACCAGGTCCCGATCGAGGTCAAGCCGGGTCGTGCGAACACGCTCGCCCTGCGCTGGCTGGTCGGTTACTCCCGCGCCCGTCGCGAGAAGACCATGACCGAGCGTCTGCTCAACGAGCTCCTCGACGCCTCCAACGGCCTCGGTGCCGCTGTGAAGAAGCGCGAGGACACCCACAAGATGGCCGAGTCCAACAAGGCCTTCGCGCACTACCGCTGGTAGTCGCTACCCCCATCGAGACCGAGAGAAGACTGAGCCGACATGGCTACCACTTCACTTGACCTGGCCAAGGTGCGCAACATCGGCATCATGGCCCACATCGACGCGGGCAAGACGACGACCACCGAGCGGATTCTGTTCTACACCGGTGTCTCGTACAAGATCGGTGAGGTCCACGACGGTGCCGCGACGATGGACTGGATGGAGCAGGAGCAGGAGCGTGGCATCACGATCACCTCTGCTGCCACCACCTGTCACTGGCCGCTGAACGACGTCGACCACACCATCAACATCATCGACACCCCGGGCCACGTCGACTTCACCGTCGAGGTGGAGCGTTCGCTCCGCGTGCTCGACGGTGCCGTGACGGTGTTCGACGGCGTCGCCGGCGTTGAGCCCCAGTCCGAGACCGTGTGGCGTCAGGCGGACCGCTACGGCGTCCCGCGTATCTGCTTCGTCAACAAGCTCGACCGCACCGGTGCCGAGTTCCACCGCTGTGTCGACATGATCGTCGACCGCCTCGGTGCGACCCCCCTGGTCATGCAGCTGCCCATCGGCGCAGAGGCTGACTTCAAGGGCGTCGTCGACCTCGTCACCATGAAGGCCTTCGTCTGGTCCGCCGAGACCAAGATGGGCGAGGCCTACGACATCGTCGACATCCCCGACACGCACACCGAGGCTGCCGAGGAGTACCGCGGCAAGCTCCTCGAGGCCGTCGCGGAGAACGACGAAGAGATGATGGAGCTGTACCTGGAGGGCCAGGAGCCCACCGTGGAGCAGCTGTACGCGGCGATCCGCCGCATCACCATCGCCTCCGGCAAGGGCGGCGACACCACCGTCACCCCCGTCTTCTGCGGTACCGCGTTCAAGAACAAGGGCGTCCAGCCCCTGCTCGACGCGGTCGTGCGCTACCTGCCGTCCCCCCTGGACGTCGAGGCCATCGAGGGCCACGACGTGAAGGACCCGGAGACGGTCATCAAGCGCAAGCCGTCCGACGACGAGCCGCTGTCGGCCCTCGCGTTCAAGATCGCGAGCGACCCGCACCTCGGCAAGCTCACCTTCGTCCGGATCTACTCCGGTCGCCTGGACGCCGGCACCGCGGTGCTGAACTCCGTCAAGGGCAAGAAGGAGCGCATCGGCAAGATCTACCGCATGCACGCGAACAAGCGTGAGGAGATCGACTCGGTGGGCGCCGGTGACATCGTCGCCGTCATGGGCCTGAAGCAGACCACCACGGGTGAGACGCTCTCCGATGACAAGAACCCGGTGATCCTGGAGTCCATGGACTTCCCGGCGCCGGTCATCGAGGTCGCCATCGAGCCGAAGTCCAAGGGTGACCAGGAGAAGCTGGGTGTCGCCATCCAGCGTCTCTCGGAGGAGGACCCCTCCTTCCGCGTTCACTCGGACGAGGAGACCGGCCAGACCATCATCGGTGGTATGGGCGAGCTTCACCTCGAGGTGCTCGTCGACCGCATGAAGCGCGAATTCCGCGTCGAGGCGAACGTCGGCAAGCCGCAGGTGGCCTACCGCGAGACGATCCGCAAGGCCGTCGAGCGCGTGGACTTCACCCACAAGAAGCAGACCGGTGGTACCGGTCAGTTCGCGAAGGTGCAGATCGCGATCGAGCCCATCGAGGGCGGCGACGCGTCGTACGAGTTCGTGAACAAGGTCACGGGTGGCCGCATCCCCAAGGAGTACATCCCCTCGGTGGACGCGGGTGCTCAGGAGGCCATGCAGTTCGGCATCCTGGCGGGCTACGAGATGACGGGCGTCCGCGTCACGCTCATCGACGGCGCCTACCACGAGGTCGACTCCTCCGAGCTCGCCTTCAAGATCGCCGGTTCGCAGGCCTTCAAGGAGGCCGCGCGCAAGGCGTCCCCCGTGCTCCTCGAGCCGATGATGGCCGTCGAGGTCACCACGCCCGAGGACTACATGGGCGATGTCATCGGTGACATCAACTCCCGCCGTGGCCAGATCCAGGCCATGGAGGAGCGCAGCGGCGCTCGCGTCGTGAAGGGCCTCGTGCCCCTCTCGGAGATGTTCGGCTACGTCGGAGACCTCCGCAGCAAGACGTCGGGTCGCGCAAGCTACTCAATGCAGTTCGACTCCTACGCCGAGGTTCCGCGGAACGTCGCCGAGGAGATCATCGCGAAGGCCAAGGGCGAGTAACTCACCCCAGTTAACGCTTTAGGCTTGACACCATCCGCCGGGGTTCGACCCCGTAAGGCAAGAACCCCGGCGGCTGGCTTCCCAGCAAAGATCACCTGGCGCCGATGAAGCAAGGCGTACAGAACCACTCCCAGGAGGACCCAGTGGCGAAGGCGAAGTTCGAGCGGACTAAGCCGCACGTCAACATCGGCACCATCGGTCACATTGACCACGGTAAGACGACCCTCACGGCCGCCATTACCAAGGTGCTGCATGACGCGTACCCCGACCTGAACGAGGCCTCGGCCTTCGACCAGATCGACAAGGCTCCCGAGGAGCGCCAGCGCGGTATCACGATCTCCATCGCGCACGTCGAGTACCAGACGGAGACGCGTCACTACGCCCACGTCGACTGCCCCGGTCACGCGGACTACATCAAGAACATGATCACGGGTGCGGCGCAGATGGACGGCGCCATCCTCGTGGTCGCCGCCACCGACGGCCCGATGCCGCAGACCAAGGAGCACGTGCTCCTGGCCCGCCAGGTCGGCGTTCCGTACATCGTCGTCGCCCTGAACAAGGCCGACATGGTGGACGACGAGGAGATCCTGGAGCTCGTCGAGCTCGAGGTCCGTGAGCTCCTCTCCGAGTACGAGTTCCCGGGCGACGACCTGCCGGTCGTCAAGGTCTCGGCGCTCAAGGCGCTCGAGGGCGACAAGGAGTGGGGTGAGTCCGTCCTCAACCTGATGAAGGCTGTCGACGAGTCGATCCCGGAGCCCGAGCGCGACGTCGACAAGCCGTTCCTGATGCCGATCGAGGACGTCTTCACGATCACCGGTCGTGGCACCGTCGTCACCGGTCGTATCGAGCGTGGTGTCCTCAAGGTCAACGAGACCGTCGACATCATCGGCATCAAGACCGAGAAGACCACCACCACGGTCACCGGCATCGAGATGTTCCGCAAGCTGCTCGACGAGGGCCAGGCCGGTGAGAACGTCGGTCTGCTCCTCCGTGGCATCAAGCGCGAGGACGTCGAGCGCGGCCAGGTCATCATCAAGCCCGGTTCGGTCACGCCGCACACCGAGTTCGAGGCCCAGGCCTACATCCTGTCGAAGGACGAGGGTGGCCGTCACACCCCGTTCTTCAACAACTACCGCCCGCAGTTCTACTTCCGTACGACGGACGTGACCGGCGTCGTGACCCTCCCCGAGGGCACCGAGATGGTCATGCCGGGTGACAACACCGAGATGAAGGTGGAGCTCATCCAGCCCGTCGCCATGGAAGAGGGCCTGAAGTTCGCCATCCGTGAGGGTGGCCGGACCGTCGGCGCCGGCCAGGTCACCAAGATCAACAAGTAAGCTTCCCGCTTGCTTGAAGATCGGGGAGACCCGGTCGCTCTGAACTGAGCGCATCGCAGTACACGCAGTAAGGGAAGGGCCCGTACGACTTCGGTCGTGCGGGCCCTTTCTGGTTCCCGCCGGTGCGCACGAGGTCTACAGTGCAGGCGCTCTGCGACCTTCAGGATCGGCAGTCGCGGCAGCGGCCCGGGCGGGTGGCAGGTTGCGTGGGTGAGGGCGTGGCGTACGGAGATGGGCGCGACGTCGCCGTTGAAGCCAGGCGGCCACGCGAGGGTGT
>RBWT01000463.1 GCA_004010275.1 Streptomyces huasconensis | reverse complement strand
GCTGCCACTGCGGGGGCTCGCCCGCCCGGCGTGCCGCGTAGGCCGCCGACAGGTCTCGGACCAGCGGCCGCACCGAACCGGCGTCCCCCGCGATGTGGTGCAGGACCAGGACCAGGAGATGCTCCTCCGGTCCGAGGGCGAGCAGTCTGGCCCGCAGCGGAGGTTCGGCCGTGAGGTCGAAGGGCTCGGCGCGGACGGCGTCGGCCGTTCGCTCGGCCTCCTCGGGCCGGACCTCCAGGACGCCGAGGCGCGGACGCGCGGTGTCGGGGTCCAGGATCACCTGGTGCGGCACACCGTCCGTTTCGGGATGGATGGTGCGCAGGCTCTCGTGGCGCGTCACCACGTCGGCGAGCGCCGCCTCCAGGGCGTCCCGGTCCACGGTGCCGTGCAGCCTGGTCGCCAGGGAGAGGTGGTAGAGGGGGCCGGTGTCGGCCAGCTTGCCGAGGGCCCACAGGCGTCGTTGGGCGTACGACAGGGGAATCATCGCCGGACGCTCCCGCACTCCCACCCCCACACGCCCGCCGACCACTCCCGATTCCACCCACCGAGCAAGGCCCGCCACCGACGGCGCCT
>RBWT01000462.1 GCA_004010275.1 Streptomyces huasconensis | reverse complement strand
GCTGCCACTGCGGGGGCTCGCCCGCCCGGCGTGCCGCGTAGGCCGCCGACAGGTCGCGCAGCATGGGTGCGTGTGACCAGCCGTCGCCGGTGATGTGGTGCATGACCAGGACGAGGGCGGCGGTGTCCGGGCCGGTGGTGAGCAGCCGGACGCGCAGCGGCGGTCGCGTGGCCAGGTCGAAGCCGGGCAGGACGGTTTCCTCGACGGCTGCTCGGAGCGCGTCGGGAGCGACATGTGCCTCTTCGAGTTCGGGGGCACCTGCCACCGGGTCGAGGACGTGCTGGCAGGGCACTCCGTCGTGCTCGGGGTAGACGGTGCGCAGGCTCTCGTGACGGGTGGTGAGGTCGCGCAGGGCCGCGCGGAGGGCGGGGCGGTCGATCTCACCGGTGAGACGCAGGACGAGCGGGACGTTGTAGGTGGCGCCGGGACCTTCGAGCCGGTCGATGAACCACAGGCGTCGTTGGGCGTACGACAGGGGAACCACCGCCGGACGCTCCCGCACTCCCACCCCCACACGTCCGCCGACCACTCCCGATTCCACCCACCGAGCAAGGCCCGCCACCGACGGCGCCT
>RBWT01000461.1 GCA_004010275.1 Streptomyces huasconensis | reverse complement strand
AGGGTCACCCACATCATGATCGTCAACGAGCCCGTCCAGGACACGTTCGAGGACACGCCCGCCAAGGACCGGCACCCCGACTGGTTCAAACGCGCCGTGTTCTACGAAGTACTCGTGCGTTCCTTCCAGGACAGCAACGGCGACGGCATCGGCGACCTCAAAGGCATCACCGCCAAACTCGACTACCTGCAATGGCTCGGCGTCGACTGCCTGTGGCTGCCCCCCTTCTTCAAGTCCCCGCTGCGCGACGGCGGTTACGACGTCTCCGACTACACCGCCGTCCTGCCGGAATTCGGGGACCTCGCGGACTTCGTGGAGTTCGTCGACTCCGCCCACCAGCGCGGCATGCGCGTGATCATCGACTTCGTCATGAACCACACCAGCGACCAGCACCCGTGGTTCCAGGCCTCCCGCACCGACCCGGAAGGCCCCTACGGCGACTACTACGTCTGGGCGGACGACGACAAGCAGTACGGCGACGCCCGCATCATCTTCGTCGACACCGAGGCGTCCAACTGGACCTTCGACCCGGTGCGCAAGCAGTACTTCTGGCACCGCTTCTTCTCCCACCAGCCCGACCTCAACTACGAGAACCCCGCCGTCCAGGAAGAGATC
>RBWT01000460.1 GCA_004010275.1 Streptomyces huasconensis | reverse complement strand
GACCTGTCGGCGGCCTACGCGGCACGCCGGGCGGGCGAGCCCCCGCAGTGGCAGCCGCTGCCGGTCCAGTACGCCGACTACACCCTCTGGCAGCGCGACATACTCGGCGACGAAGACGACCCGGGCAGCGAACTCAACCGCCAACTCGCCTACTGGCGACAGCACCTGGCCGACCTCCCCGAGGAGCTGCCGTTGCCCGTCGACCGCCCCCGCCCCGCGGAGGCCGGACACGAGGGCGGCGTCGTACCCTTCGAGGTGGACCCGGAACTGCACCAGCGGCTCCTGAACCTGGCCCGTGCGCACGGCGCCACCCCGTTCATGGTGCTGCACGCCGCGCTCGGCGCGCTGCTGACCCGCCTCGGCGCCGGAACGGATCTGCCCATCGGCGCCGCCGCGTCCGGACGCGGCGACGCGTCCCTCGACGACCTCGTGGGCTTCTTCGTGAACACCCTGGTACTGCGCACCGACACCTCGGGCGACCCCACCTTCGCCCAACTCCTCGACCGCGTGCGGAAGTCCGACCTCGCCGCCTACGCCCACCAGGACGTCCCCTTCGACCGGCTCGTGGAGGAGATCAACCCGGCGCGCTCCCTCGCCCGGCACCCCCTCTTCCAGGTCATGCTG
>RBWT01000459.1 GCA_004010275.1 Streptomyces huasconensis | reverse complement strand
GTGACGGGGACGGGGGCGGTGCGGGGGGGTGGCGCGGCCTGTCCTGGGTCCGGTGGGGCGTCTGCTCGTTGTCGGGGATGTGGTCACGGACATCGTCGCCCGGCACCGCACGCGCTCGCGCCCGGGCACCGATACGGCCGCGGCGATCCGTGCCGTGCCCGGCGGTGCGGGGGCCAACGTGGCGTGCTGGGCCGCTTATTGGGGCTGCCCCGAGGTACGCCTCCTGGGGCGGGTCGGTGCGGACTCCGCGGCGTGGCACGAGGCGGCGCTCACGCGCGCGGGGGTGCGGCCTCGGCTGGTCGTCGACCCGGAGGCGCCGACGGGGACGGTGATCTGCCTGGTGGACGGGGGCGCGGGGGCCGAACGCACGTTCCTCACGGACAGCGGGGCCTCGCTGCGGCTCTCTCCCGAGGACTGGGCGCCGGAGTTGCTCGACGGCGTGGCGTGGCTGCATCTGTCCGGCTACCTGTTCTTCGCCGAGTCGAGCCGGGCGGTGGCCGGGGTGGCGATGGCGCAGGCGCGGGCGCGGGGGGTGCCGGTGAGTGTCGACCCCGCGTCGGTGGGGTTCCTGCGGGAGTGGGGCGTGGGGCGGTTCTTGGCCGCGGTGGAGGGGGTGACGGTGCTGATGCCCAGCAGGGGGGAGGCGGAGTTGCTCGCGG
>RBWT01000458.1 GCA_004010275.1 Streptomyces huasconensis | reverse complement strand
AGGTCACCCGCCGCTACTACGGAGACGTCCCCGCCGTCCTCGTCGAACCCGGCATCAAGACCGGCGTCCCGATCCTGATGGACAACCCCAAGGAGGTCGGCGCCGACCGCATCATCAACGCGGTCGCGGCGGTGGAGCTGTACGGCGGCCCGGCGATCGTCGTCGACTTCGGCACGGCCACCACCTTCGACGCCGTCTCCGCGCGCGGGGAGTACGCGGGTGGCGTCATCGCCCCCGGCATCGAGATCTCCGTGGAGGCTCTGGGCGTACGAGGCGCGCAGCTCCGCAAGATCGAGCTGGCCCGCCCGCGGAGCGTCATCGGCAAGAACACCGTGGAGGCCATGCAGGCCGGCATCCTGTACGGCTTCGCGGGCCAGGTCGACGGCGTCGTGAACCGCATGGCGCGCGAACTGGTGGGCGCGGGCGGCGACCCCGACGACGTGACGGTGATCGCGACGGGCGGCTTGGCCCCGATGGTGCTCGGCGAGGCGTCGGTCATCGACGAACACGAGCCGTGGCTGACACTGATCGGCCTCCGCCTGGTCTACGAACGCAACGTCTCCCGCCCCTGACCC
>RBWT01000457.1 GCA_004010275.1 Streptomyces huasconensis | reverse complement strand
CTTGCTTCTTCGGTTGAGGGTGAGGTGTTCGTTCCGGGTCAGGAGGGTTTTGACGAGGAGCGGACGGGTTTTCAGCGGGCGGTGGTGCATCGGCCGGATGTGGTCGTGGGTGCGGTGTGTGCGGCGGATGTGGTGGCGGCGGTGGCGTTCGCGGTCGAGCGGGGGCTTGCGGTGGCGGTGATGGCCACGGGGCACGGTCTGTCGACGGTGCTGGAGGGCGGGGTGCTGATCTCGACCCGGCGGATGTCGGGGGTGCGGATCGACGCGGAGGCGCGCACCGCGTGGCTGGAGGCCGGGGTGCGCTGGGATCAGGTGGTGGGTGAGGCGGCCCGGTGGGGACTTGCCCCGCTCAACGGCTCGGCCCCGCATGTCGGCGCGGTCTCCTACGTCCTCGGCGGCGGACTGCCGCTGCTGGGGCGCACGTTCGGATACGCCGCCGACCGGGTCCGGCGCATCGAAGTGGTGACGGCCGACGCCACGCTGCGTCAGGTCACCCCGGACAGTGATCCCGACCTTTTCTTCGCCCTGCTCGGCGGCCGGGACAACTTCGGCGTCGTCACCGGCATCGAAATCGAACTCCTGCCGGTGACCCGCCTCTACGGCGGCGGGCTGTACTTCCCCGCCGAACTCGTCGAGGACGTCCTGACCGCCTGGCGGGAATGGACCACGACCGTCCCCGACACCATGAACTCC
>RBWT01000046.1 GCA_004010275.1 Streptomyces huasconensis | reverse complement strand
ACCCGCACCCGACGAACAACCGCCCCACCCCCGCAGCCCACCAGAAGGACGGGCCCGGGGCCCGCCCCGGGGTCACGGGGAGTCGGGAGTGAGCTGCGGGCACACCTGCCGTAAAGTTGGCGCCGGTCGATACCTGACCGCGGCAGATCGGAAGGGCAGCAGGCGTGACCGTCGACGACACGGGCTCCGGTGCGGGTGCACAGCGCGGCCCCGACGGCGGACCCGCCCACCCCGCAGGCCCGGCCGGACCCGACGCCTCCGCGATCCCCGACGTGGACGACGACAAGGCGGACGGCGAGTCCGCGAAGAACCCCCTCGCCCTCCAGCTCGAACAGCTCATCCTCGGCGCAGACCGCCGCTACACCCCCTTCCAGGCGGCGCGCAGCGCAGGCGTCTCGATGGAGCTGGCCTCCCGCTTCTGGCGTGCCATGGGCTTCCCCGACATCGGCCAGGCCAAGGCCCTGACCGAGGCCGACGTCCTCGCCCTGCGGCGCCTGGCCGGCCTGGTCGAGGCCGGCCTGCTCAGCGAGGCCATGGCGGTCCAGGTGGCCCGCTCCACCGGGCAGACCACCGCGCGGCTCGCCGAGTGGCAGATCGACTCGTTCCTGGAGGGGCTGACCGAACCGCCCGAGCCGGGCATGACCCGTACCGAGGTCACGTACCCGCTCATCGAGCTGCTCCTGCCCGAGCTGGAGGAGTTCCTCGTCTACGTCTGGCGCCGCCAGCTCGCCGCCGCCACGGGCCGCGTCGTACAGGCCGCCGACGACGAGGAGATGGTCGACCGCAGGCTGGCCGTCGGCTTCGCCGACCTCGTCGGCTTCACGCGGCTGACCCGCCGCATGGAGGAGGAGGAGCTCGGCGAGCTGGTCGAGGCCTTCGAGACCACCGCCGCGGACCTGGTGGCCGCGCACGGCGGGCGGCTCATCAAGACCCTCGGCGACGAGGTCCTGTACGCCGCCGACGACGCGGGCGTCGCCGCCGAGATCGCGTTGCGGCTCATCGAGACCATGGCCAACGACGAGACCATGCCGGAGCTGCGCGTCGGCATCGCGTTCGGGACGGTGACGACCCGCATGGGTGACGTCTTCGGCACCACCGTGAACCTCGCGAGCCGCCTCACCTCGATAGCGCCCCGGGACGCGGTGCTCGTGGACGGCGCCTTCGCGGAGGAGCTGACGCGGACCGGGGACGCCCCAGCCTCCGAGGCACAGGCGGCGGAGGCGGCGGCCGCCGCGGAGAAGGAGGGCGAGGAGCCGCCCTCGTACCGCTTCGCGCTCCAGCCGATGTGGCAGCGGCCCGTGCGCGGCCTCGGCATCGTCGAGCCGTGGCTGCTGGCCCGCCGTACGTGAGCCTGCCGTTTCCCGAAGACCCGGGCCCCTTCCCGAAGACCCGGGCCCCTTCCCGAAGACCCGGGCCCCTTCCCGAAGACCGGGGACCCTTCCCGAAGACCCGGGGCCTCTTCCCGGTGCCGGGCCCGGCTGACATGATCGCCGGGTAACGGTCGTTAACCGGCAGGAGGTATCGGTCATGGGTGACGAGCAGCGGTACGGGGAGTACGTGGTGGTCAGGCGGCACGGCCATGTCGCCGAACTCGTCCTGGACCGCCCGAAGGCGATGAACGCGGTCTCCTCGGAGATGGCCCGCTCCGTCGCCGCCGCCTGCGCCGCCCTGTCCGAGGACCGTGCCGCCCGCGTCGTCGTGGTGACCTCCACCCACGACCGTGCCTTCTGCGTCGCGCCGACCTCAAGGAGCGCAACTCCCTCAGCGACGCCGAGCTGCTGCGCCAGCGCCCCACCTCACGGGCCTGCTACACGGGCGTACTGGAGCTGCCCATGCCGACGATCGCGGCCGTGCGCGGGTTCGCCCTGGGCGGTGGCTTCGAACTGGCGCTCTCCTGTGACGTCATCGTCGCCGACCCGACCGCCGTCGTCGGGCTCCCCGAGGTCTCCGTCGGCGTCATCCCCGGCGGCGGCGGTACGCAGCTCCTGCCGCGCCGCGTCGGCGCCGCCCGCGCCGGCCGAGATGATCTTCTCGGCGCGCACGTGGAGGCGGCCGAAGCGCGGGAGTTGGGCCTGGTCGACCTGCTGGTGGGGGAAGGGGAAGCCCGTACGGAGGCCCTCGCGCTCGGCGCCCGCATGGCCGCCAACTCGCCCGTCGGCCTGCGCGCCGCCAAGCGCGCCCTGCGCCTCGGGCACGGCCTCGACCTGCGGGCGGGCCTTGAGGTGGAGGACGCGGCGTGGCGCGCGGTGGCTTTCTCGGGCGACCGTGCGGAGGGTGTCGCGGCGTTCAACGAGAAGCGGAAGCCGGAGTGGCCCGGGGAGTAGCCGACCCTGCCTGGACCTGCCTGGCCCCCGCCTAAATCCGCCAGGTTCCGCCAGGCCCCGCAGGCCTTGTCCCTGTCAGGCGCCCCGCCCCTTATGCCCCGAAGTTCCAAATTGCCGTAAACCTCTTAGCCTGGAGGGATGGGTGAGGACGTCCGGCTGCGGGCCGTGGTGGAGCTGGCGCAGGCCATGGCCGCCGCGCAGACCCCGCGTGAGTCCTGGCAGGCGGCGGCCCTCGGCGCCTGCCGCGCGCTGAGCGGCAGCCTTCGCCGCGCTGTCGGTGTGGGAGCGCGACCTGGGCCGGCTGCGGGTCCTCGTGAACGCGGGCGAACGCGCCGAGGGCGAGGAGGAGTTCCCGGAACGGGAGGCGTACCCCGTCCACCAGTTCCCGGAGATCACCGAGTTCCTGCACGAACGCTGGGCCGGCGGCGGCGAGCCGAACGCCTGGGTCGAGACGGCCGAGGGGCCCAGCGGCGGCCACTTCGCCGGCTACTGCCATCAGCGCGTCTCGGCGCTGCGCCGGCGCGGCCGCGGCTGCTGCGTGGTCGCGCCGATCGTGCTGCACGGCCGCGCGTGGGGCGAGCTGTATGTGGCCCGGCCGGTGGGCGCGCCCGTCTTCGGCCGCTCCGACGCGGACTTCGCGACCGTCCTCGCCGCGGTGGCCGCCGCCGGGATCGCGCAGACCGAGCGGCTCGAGGAGGTGCGCCGCCTGGCCTTCACGGACGCGCTGACCGGGCTCGCCAACCGCCGCGCGGTGGATCTGCGGCTCGACGAGGCGGTGGAGCGCCTCGCGTGGACGGCGCCGTGGTGAGCCTGGCCGTCTGTGACGTCAACGGACTCAAGCGGGTCAACGACACCCGGGGCCACGCGACCGGCGACCGGCTCCTGGAGCGCTTCGGCTCCATTCTCTCGCTCTGCGGCGCGATGCTGCCGGGGACGCTGGCCGCGCGGCTCGGCGGCGACGAGTTCTGCCTCCTGTCGGTCGGGCCGAGCGCCGACGAGGTGGTGCGCGTCGCCGACGACGGTGCGTACGGGCCGCCGAGTTGGAGCTGGGCGACGGGGTCGCCTGCGGGGTCGCGTCCACCGGGGACCCGATCGGTCCGGTGCGCTCGGCCCGGCGCCTGTTCCGCCTCGCTGACGCGGCGCAGTACCGCGCGAAGGCGGCGCGCGCGGCGAAGCCGGTGGTGGCCGGGCGTGAGGGCGGTGCGGGCGGCGAGGGCGGCGACGACCCGGTGGTGCGGCTCGCCGACTCGCCTCCGCGGGTGGCCGAGCCGGGGGAGCGCCGCAGGTTCCGGGGCCGGGGCGTCCCGCCCGCCGGGTGACGGGCCCCGGAGGGTTTGGGCAGCGTGGGGTAAGTGTCACGGGCGGAATCCACCCGTGACATACCCACCCGTGACACCCGGCGATTCAATCCGTACGCTGCTGAATATGGATATGCACAGCGTGGGCACCGTGGCCCTTGGGACGTCCGGGACGACCGCGGCGGACGTCATCGCCGTCGCGCGCGGAAACGCGCGGATCGAACTGACCGACGAGGCGCGGGCCGCCCTGGCCGCCTCCCGTGAGATCGTCGACGCCCTCGCGGCCAAGCCCGACCCCGTCTACGGCGTCTCGACCGGCTTCGGCGCCCTGGCCAGCCGCCACATCGGTCCCGACCTCCGCGCCCAGCTCCAGCGCAACATCGTCCGCTCGCACGCGGCCGGCATGGGCCCGCGGGTGGAGCGCGAGGTCGTCCGCGCGCTGATGTTCCTGCGCCTGAAGACGGTCTGCTCGGGCCACACCGGCGTACGCCCCGAGGTCGCGCAGACCATGGCGGACGTCCTGAACGCGGGCATCACGCCGGTCGTCCACGAGTACGGCTCGCTGGGCTGCTCCGGCGACCTCGCCCCGCTCAGCCACTGCGCGCTGACGCTGATGGGCGAGGGCGACGCCGAGGGCCCCGACGGTGAAGTGAAGCCCGCGGGCGAACTGCTCGCCGCGCACGGCATCACCCCCGTCGAGCTGCGCGAGAAGGAGGGCCTGGCGCTCCTCAACGGCACCGACGGCATGCTCGGCATGCTGATCATGGCCCTCGCCGACCTGGAGACCCTCTACAAGTCGGCCGACGTCACCGCCGCCCTCACCCTCGAAGCGCTGCTCGGCACGGACAAGGTCCTCGCCCCCGAGCTGCACGCCATCCGCCCGCACCCGGGCCAGGCCGCCTCCGCCGCCAACATGCTGGCGGTGCTCGTCGGTTCGGGCCTCACCGGCCACCACCAGGACGACGCGCCGCGCGTCCAGGACGCCTACTCGGTGCGCTGCGCCCCGCAGGTCGCGGGCGCCGGCCGCGACACCATGGCGCACGCCCGCACGGTCGCCGAGCGCGAGCTGGCCGCCGCCGTCGACAACCCGGTGGTCCTGCCCGACGGGCGCGTCGAGTCCAACGGCAACTTCCACGGCGCCCCGGTCGCCTACGTCCTGGACTTCCTCGCCATCGCCGCCGCCGACCTCGCCTCCATCGCCGAGCGCCGCACCGACCGGCTCCTGGACAAGAACCGCTCGCACGGCCTGCCGCCGTTCCTCGCGGACGACGCGGGCGTCGACTCCGGCCTGATGATCGCCCAGTACACCCAGGCCGCCCTGGTCAGCGAGATGAAGCGGCTCGCGGTCCCCGCCTCGGCCGACTCCATCCCGTCCTCCGCCATGCAGGAGGACCACGTCTCCATGGGCTGGTCGGCGGCGCGCAAACTGCGTACCGCCGTCGACAACCTGACCCGCGTCGTGGCCATCGAGCTGTACGCCGCCACCCGCGCCGTCGAGCTGCGCGAGGGCCTCGGGGCCCCCGCCACCCGGGCGGTCATCGAGGCGATCCGCGAGGCGGGCGTCGAGGGCCGGGCCCGGACCGCTTCCTCGCCCCCGACCTGGCGGCGCGGACACGTTCGTCCGCTCGGGCGCGCTGCTGGCGGCGGTGGAGCCGGTGACGGGGGCGCTGGCCTAGGCCGCGTCCGTACGGCCCTGGTGCAGAGCCTGCCGGACACGGGCCGTCAGCGTGGGCCAGGGGCGCGCCTCGACCACCGGCAGCCCGTGCGTGGTCGCCTGCCCGGCGAGCCAGCGGGAGTACGCGGCGCTGATCCCCGCGCGCTCCGCCTGATCCCCCTCGTCCGGCTCCCGGCAGGCGTAGTTGGCGGCGATCTGCCCGGGATCGCCCTCGTGCAGGAAGACGGCCCGCACCGCGCGGCCCGCCGCGGCGCCCTCGCGTACGGCGAGCGCCGCGGCGGCCGGGGTGAGGTAGTCGCCCTCGACGACGGCGGGCACGTCGACGGTCAGGCGGTTGCGCACGACGCCGAGGAGCGCGGGGTCCAGGGCCCGCGCCGTGGCGATCTGGAGCTCCAGGACCCGCGCGGGGGCGAGCCGCGAGACATCGCCGTCGAAGTGGTGGAGCCCCGGATGCCCCCGCGCCGTGGTGACCGCCTGGACCGCCGCGACGACGTCGTCGAACTCGACGACGAACGCCTTCGACTCCTCGGCCAGTTGAGCGGCGGCCCGGCTCTTGCCGACCCCGGACGCGCCGCCGACCAGCAGGACGGCCCAGGGCGCCGAACGCGCGCGGGCCCCCGCTCAGAAGGCCGCGCCGCGCGCCTGGCCCGTGCGCTCTCTGCGTACGGAGTAGGCGACGAAGCCCGCTCCGAGACCGAGGAACGCCGTGCCGCCGACGACATACGGGGTCGTGTCGAAGCTGCCGGTGTCGGCGAGGCGGCCGGAGGACGCGGTCGTCTCGTGGTGGAGGGCCGAGGCCGAGGTCGTGGGCCGGTCGTCCCGGAGGGTGTCGTGCGAACCGGTGGAGGTCGCGTTCGCGGAGGGGACGAACCACAGGGCCCCGAGAAGGGCTCCGGCGGCGGTGGCGGTCAGCATGGAACGACGTGCGGACACGGAATCGGATACCCCTTGTGGCGCTGGCGAATTGGCCGTGTGGGGCGATGGTAGTGAAAGGCGCGGGTCGCGGGAAAGTCGCGGGGGGAGCGGGCCTTACGCTCCCTCGTATGACTGGAGACGAGACATCACGGTTTGTGCGACTGCGGGTTGAAATGGTGGTGGAGGTCGAGGACGCCGAACAGCTGACCGGCGCCGCGCTGGCCCGCGTCGCGGAGGACGAGCGGATGCCCGCCGGGGAGCGCGCGCACGCCGAGGCCGCCGTCAAGGAGGACGGCGCGGAGGCACTCGCCTATTTGGTGGACCCGTTCGACCTGGTCAGCGAGGTGCCCGGGATCGACCTCACCCAGGCCTCGTGGAGCAGCGAGGTGATCGACTACGACCCCGACGCGCCGGACTGGGACCCGGACGAGGATGATGACGACGACGACGGCGAGAGCGACGGGGACGACGAGCACGACGCGGAGTACGGCCACGAGGCGATGTACGGCCGCGACGACAGGCTCGCGTAGCCGGCGGCGCGACCGGGATTCGCGGCTCGGGCCCGTGACTCGGGTCCGCGACTTGGGTCCGTGACTTGGGTTCGTGACTCGGGTCCGCGACTCGGGTTCGCGACGCGGGTTCGCGACTCGGATTCGTGATCCGGATTAGGGAATCCGGAATCGGGGACCCCGGACAGCAACCGCTGTCCGGGGTCCCGTCGTCTCCTCTCCGCACGGTGATCGGTTTTCCCCGCGGCGGTCCCATGCCGCACAGTGGTGGCGGCGACCGGCGCCAGCACCGCGGACGTGGTGTTCCCCACACTCCGCGCGGCACTGGAACGGGACGAACCGGGCAGGACGTTATGCGGGATGACGAGGGACGATCGGCGCCGGTCAGGCTGGTTCGGGGATTCGGCAACTATGGAGATGCGTGTGATGACGGACAGTAGGCGTCGCAAGCCGGGACGTGGACGCAAGGGCCTGGCGGCCGTGTCCGCGCTCGTCGGCGGCGTGCTCGTGCTCTCGGCGTGCAATGGCGACGACGGCGACAAGGCCTCCGGCGGCAAGGAGTCGCAGCACCAGGTCGACGAGGCGGCGGCGAAGAAGACCTCCGTCGCGCAGATCGCGATCGCCCCGGAGAACGGCTCCGACAACGCCAGCATCAACAGCGCGGCGAAGGTCACGGTCAAGGACGGCACGCTCACCGCCGTGACGATGAAGACGGCCGACGGGCAGGCCGTGGCCGGGCAGATATCGCCCGACAAGAAGAGCTGGAAGCCCGGCGCTCAGCTCGAACGCGCCACGAAGTACAAGATCTCGGCCACCGCCGAGGACTCCGAGGGCCGCAAGGCCCACGAGAACTCGACGTTCACGACCGTCTCGAAGGCCAACAGCTTCATCGGGAACTTCACGCCCGAGAACGGCTCCACGGTCGGCGTCGGCATGCCCGTGTCGATCAACTTCGACAAGGGCATCACGAACAAGAAGGACGTCCAGTCCGCGATCAAGGTGTCGTCCACCAGCGGCCAGGAAGTCGTCGGCCACTGGTTCGGCAACAACCGCCTGGACTTCCGCCCCGAGGAGTACTGGAAGGGCAACTCCACCGTCACGCTGAAGATGAACCTCGACGGCGTCGAGGGCGCCGACGGGGTCTACGGCGTCCAGCAGAAGACCGTCCAGTTCAAGATCGGCCGTAACCAGGTCTCCATCGTCGACGCCAAGACCAAGACGATGAAGGTCACGCGCGACGGCAAGGTAATCAAGACCATCCCGATCTCCGCGGGCTCGCCCGAGAACAAGACGTACAACGGCAAGATGGTGATCTCCGAGATGTTCAAGGAGACCCGGATGGACGGCGCGACCGTCGGCTTCAAGGACAACGACGGCAAGGGCGAGTACGACATCAAGGACGTGCCGCACGCCATGCGCCTGTCCTCCTCGGGCACCTTCATCCACGGCAACTACTGGGGCTCGCCGTCGATCTTCGGCAACGCCAACACCAGCCACGGCTGCATCGGCCTGGAGGACGCCAAGGGCGCGGGCGACAAGAGCAAGCCCGGTGCCTGGTTCTTCGACAACACCATCACCGGTGACGTCGTCGACGTCCGCAACACCGGCGACAAGGTCATCGCCCCGGACAACGGCCTCAACGGCTGGAACATGGACTGGGCGCAGTGGAAGGCCGGCTCCGCCGTCTGATCCACCCCGCACAGCCGTACGACACAGCGGTGGCCCGCACCCGGCGAGGGTGCGGGCCGCCGCCATGTCCGGGCAGAAACCCACCAGCACCAACTACCCGCTTTCTCCCCACTATTGAGCAGATGTTCGACTCTCGGCATACTTCGGGGTCCGAGGGGCGGCAGCCCCTTCAACTCCAGGGGGAGACTTGCACAGACAAGTGAAGAGAGCGGGCGGGGCCACCGTCGCGTGGCCGTCGCCGAGGCGCTCGCGGCGGGCATGACCGGCCCGGCAGCCGCGGACCCGGCGGCGCGGCCGGCCGGCGCGCACGAGGTGACGGGCAGGACCGCCGGCACCGGCCACGTCACGCTGATCACCGGCGTCCGGGCCGTCCTCGACGCCAAGGGCCGCGTGATCAGGCTCGACCGGGCCAAGGGGCGGGAGCACATCCCGGTGCAGGTGCGGCGCAAGGGCGGCCACACGCTGCTCATACCCGCCGACGCGGTGCGCCTGATAGCCGACGGCAAGATAGACGAGCGGCTGTTCGACGTCACCGAGCTGAACAACAAGCGCAACCGCGCGGCCCAGAAGAAGGGCCTGAAGGTCATCGTCGGCTACAAGGGAGCCGCGACCGCCGCCAAGGCGGAGGTCCGCTCGGCCGGTGACACCACCGTCCGCAGGACCCTGAAGTCGCTGAACGCCGACGCGGTCACCACACCCAAGCGCGACGCCGCCGACCTGTGGGCCGCGCTCACCAGCGGCAAGGGCGACGCCCGCACCGCGGCGTCCGGCATCGGCCACGTCTGGCTGGACGGCGTCCGCAAGGCGAGCCTCGACAAGAGCGTCAAGCAGATCGGCGCCGACAAGGCGTGGGCCGCCGGGTACGACGGCAAGGGCGTGAAGATCGCCGTCCTGGACACCGGCGTCGCCGCCGGCCACGCGGACCTCAAGGGCCAGGTCGTCGCCGAGAAGAACTTCACGCCCGGCACACCCGCCGAGGACGCCGCGGACCGCTACGGCCACGGCACCCACGTCGCCTCCACGGTGGCCGGTACGGGAGCCACGTCGGGCGGCAAGTTCAAGGGCGTCGCACCCGGCGCCAAGCTCCTGAACGGCAAGGTCCTCGACGACACCGGCTACGGCGAGGACTCCGGCATCATCGCCGCCATGGACTGGGCGGCCGGCCAGGGCGCCGACATCGTCAACCTCAGCCTCGGCGGCGGCGACACCCCCGGTGTCGATCCCCTTGAGGCGCAGGTCGACAAGCTCTCCGCGGAGAAGGGCATCCTCTTCGCCATCTCGGCGGGCAACGACGGCGAGCCCGGCTCCGTCGGCTCCCCGGGCAGCGCGGACTCCGCGCTCACCGTCGGCGCGGTCGACGACAACGACAAGCTGGCGGACTTCTCCAGCCAGGGCCCGCGGATCGGCGACGGCGCGATCAAGCCCGACGTGACGGCGCCCGGCGTCGACATCACGGCGGCCTCCGCACCGAACAGTGTCCTCGCCCAGCAGGTCGGCGAGAACCCCGCCGGCTACCTGACGATCTCCGGTACGTCGATGGCCGCCCCGCACGTCGCGGGCGCCGCCGCGCTGCTGAAGCAGCAGCACCCCGACTGGAAGTACTCCGAGCTGAAGGGCGCCCTGACGGCGTCCACGAAGGGCGGCGCCTACACGCCGTTCCAGCAGGGCTCGGGCCGTATCGCCGTCGACAGGGCCATCAAGCAGACGGTCTTCGCCGAGCCGGTCTCGGTGAACTTCGGCACGCAGCAGTGGCCGCACACCGACGACAAGCCGGTCACCAAGAAGGTGACGTACCGCAACACCGGCAAGACCGACGTCACCCTCGACGTGACGGTCAGCGGCACCGACCCGAAGGGCCGCCCGGCTCCGGCCGGGTTCTTCGCCCTGGGCGCGCAGAAGGTGACCGTCCCCGCGGGCGGCACCGCCTCCGTCGACCTGACCGCCGACTCCCAGCGGGGCGCGGCCGTGGACGGCGCGTACTCCGCGTACGTGGTGGCGACCGGCGGCGGGCAGACCGTGCGGACGGCGGCCGCCGTGGTGAACGAGGTCGAGTCGTACGACGTGACGCTGAAGTTCATCGGACGGGACGGCGCCCCGGCGACGTACTACGACGGTGACCTGGAAGGCATCAGCGGCCTCGCCGCCCAGCAGTCCTTCAACCCGTACGACAAGTCGGGCACCGTCACGGTCCGCGTGCCCAAGGGCGGCTACCTCCTGAACGCCGGGATCTACGTCGACCCGGAGGACTTCGGCAAGGGCGCCGACTGGATCGCCCAGCCGAGGCTGAGCGTCACCAAGGACACCACGGTGACGCTGGACGCGCGGACGACCAAGCCGGTGGACATCACGGTGCCGGAAACCGGCCTCAAGGCGGGGTACGCGGCTCCCGACTACACGGTCGACACCCCGCAGATGAGCTTCACCTTCGGCTGGCAGCTCGATTCGTACGCCAACTTCCGTACGAAGCACCAGGGCGCGCAGGTGACCGACGGCTCGCTGTTCCAGCAGTGGGGCGGGCACTGGACCAAGGGTGACGACACCGAGTACGACATCGTCACCGGCGGCAAGGTCAAGGAGGTCGCGACCGGGTACACCAAGCACTTCAAGGCGGCCGAGCTGGCCAAGGTGAAGGTGAACGTCGGCGCGTCGTCCTCGGGCAAGAAGGGCGCGCTGGGCGCCACGGGGTACATCCCGGGCAGCTCCAGTGGCTCCGCGATCGCTGTTCCGCGTCCGCTGCCCACCACCCGGACGCTGTACCTGTCCGCCGTGGACAAGGCGGAGTGGAGCCTCGACCTGGAGCAGCACGGGACCGACCCCCAGGGCCGGCCGATCGTCGACGCCGGTTACACGCTCGGCGCCGGGCAGATCTTCAAGGGCGGCCAGAGCTACGAGAAGACCTTCAACACGGCCGTGTTCGGGCCGCGTCTCGGCAGCGGCTTCGGTGTCACCCGCGAGGGCAACAACATCGTGGGCGACCTGCCGCTGTTCGCCGACGGCAAGGGCCACCTGGGCTCCTCGCTCTACACCTCGGTGAAGACCACGCTGTACCGCAACGGCACCAAGATCGGTGAGAACGAGGACCCGCTGGCCGGCGGAGCGTCGTTCAAGGTGCCGTCGGGTGATGCCGCGTACGAGCTGAAGACGTCCGTGAAGCGCAGCGTGAAGGTCCTTAGGGTGGGGCGAGGGGGAGACCCCTGGGAGGTTGGTTGCCGTGCGGGGAAAAGTCGCCGGTATAGCCGTGCTGGCCGTTGTGGGAGCGGGTGTGCCGGGCCTGGTGTCCGGTGTCGCCGGTGACCGGAGCGGGTCGCCCGACCTGTCGCGCTACTACGCGCAGAAGATCAAATGGGCCGCCTGCGAGGGCGAGACCGAGGCCCTGGCGGAAGCCACCGGACACGCCAAGGATGTGCGGTGCGGGAAGGTGCGCGTACCCATCGACTACGCCGACCCCCGTGGCGGCGATGTCGAGGTCGCCATGATCCGGATGAAGTCCAGTGCGAGCGGTGAGCCGCGCGGGTCGTTGCTGTTGAACTTCGGCGGGCCCGGTGGGCCCGGTGTCTCCGCGCTCGCCGGGTCGCAGAAGGAGTTCGGGTTCCTCAGCAAGGGCTACGACATCGTCTCCTTCGACCCGCGCGGGGTGGGCCAGTCCGACCCCGTCAGCTGCGGTGACCTGGGCACCGACCCCCTGGACAGCGGTCTCGGCGACCAGTCCCCGGGTGCCGTCCTCACCGAGCTACGCAAGGCCGCCAAGGTGTGTGAGGACAAGTCCGGGCCCGTCCTGCCCCATATGGGGACCGTGAACGTCTCGCGTGACCTGGACGTCATGCGCCAGGCCCTCGGGGACAAGAAGCTCAACTACCTGGGGTTCTCGTACGGCACGCGCCTCGGTGCGGTCTACGCCGCCCAGTTCCCGAAGAAGGTCGGGCGGATGGTCCTGGACGGCGTGGACACGCTCACCGAGCCTGTCGCCGAGCAGTCCCTCGTGACCGCCGAAGGGCGTCAGACGGCCCTCGACAACTTCCTGGAGTGGTGCACGGGCAACCCCGGTTGTGTCTTCGGCACCGACGCGCGGGCCGCGCGGGACGGCATGGTGAAGCTCATCCACGACATGGACGAGATGCCGCTGAGGTCCATGGAGGGGGAGGAGTTCACCGGGCAGGACGTCGTCGGCGTCCTCAGTCAGGCCCTCTACAGCAGGCAGGCCTGGCCCGCGCTGTCACAGGCCCTCGGCGCGCTGCTCGCGGACGGGGACCCGCGGGCGCTGATCCGGATGAGCGGCGGGCCCATGGGGGGCGCGGACGGGCCGCGTGTGGATGTTCCCATGGACAACATGTCCGCTGCCCTCATGGCCGTGAACTGCGCCGATGACCCCGACCGGCCCGACGCCGCGCGCATAGAGAAGGAAGTGGGCAAGCTCCGCGAGGAGTTCGAGGAGGCGTCGCCCGTCTTCGGCAAGTCGATGCTGATGCCGGTGCTGCTGTGCTTCGGGCGTCCCGCGGGGACCGACTTCATCCGTGAGCGGGTACGGGACGTGAAGACGCCGAAGCTGCTGCTCGTCGGCACGCGCGGCGACCCCGCGACGCCCTACCGCTGGACGGAGGAGACCGCGCGGCGCCTCGGCTCCCAGGCCGTCGTCCTGGACAACAAGGGTGACGGGCACACCGGTTACCTGGGGTCCGTGTGTGTGCACGACAAGGTGAACGGCTTCCTGTTGTACGGGGAGACGCCGAAGAGCGGCAGTTCGTGTCCGGTCGACACGCGGGCCCAGGAGTGATCAGGCCGTGGCGGTCCCCTCCGCCGGCGTGAGCGCGAGCATGGCCTTCTCGTCCGGGGAGTCCGGCTTGGCCTGGTAGACCACCATGCGCTGGCCGCCCGTCCTCGCGAGCTTCATCACCTCGTACGTGAGAGTCATCGCGCCGACCCGCGGATGGGCGAAGGACTTGGTGCCGCCGCCGCGTTCGCGTACCTCGTAGCGCTCCCAGATGCGGGCGAACTCCGGGGATTTGAGGAGCAGTTCGCCGACCAGGTTCGTCAGGCGGGGCGAGTCCGGGTCCGTGCCGCCGACCGCGCGCAGGTGGGCGACCGACGTGGCGACCGTCTCCTCCCACGGCTGGTAGAGCGTGCGGCCCACCGGGTGCAGGAAGAGGTAGCGGGTGAGGTTGCGCTGTTCGGCGGGCCACTCCCACAGGCCGGGCAGCAGCGCCCTGGCGGGGGCGTTGGCGGCCAGCATGTAACTGTGCCGGTTGGTGATGTACGCGGGCAGCGGGGCCAGTGCGTCCAGCATCCGGAGCGTGGACTCGCGGACCGTGTCGTCGGCCGTGGGGTGCGGTTCCGTCAGGCGGCCCGAGGCCAGCTCGGCCAGTTCGTGCAGGCGCTCGTGGGCGTCGTCCGTCAGCCGCAGGGCGCGGGCCAGCGCGTCGATGACGGCGGGGAGGGGTTCGTCTCCCGGCCGCGCTCCAGGCGCGTGTAGTAGTCGACGCTCTCCCCGGCGAGGGTCGCCAGCTCCTCGCGGCGCAGGCCGGGCGTGCGGCGCAGCCCGGTGCCCGCCGGGAGGCCCGCTTCGGCGGGGGTGACGCGGGCGCGGCGCGCGCGGAGGTATCTGCCGAGTTCGGTGCCGGTGCCGGCGCCCGTGGCGGCGCCCGTGCTGGTGCCCGTGCGCGTGCCGGTGCCGGTGGCCGCGGCCGTGGCGTGCGGTGTGCTGTCCGTCATCCGTCCATTGTCCTCGGCGGGCCGCGGCCGTGGGGGGCCGTGTCAGGACCAGGAACACGGCGGTCTGCCGCGCCGGCCGCGCCGGGCGCAGAGTGAGGGGTGTCGCGGGCGGCACGGCCACCGGGGCCCAGGGGGCGCGTCGTCGCCGGGCCGCGGCCCCGGTGGCCGTCTCCGCCCGCGCTCACGTCACATCTCTGTTTCGCCCCGCAGCGGGCCCCACCGTAGGAGCACGATGTCCGTCACGCTCACGCCCGCCCCGGGCCCGGTACGTACGGAGGCCGGCCCCTCCGTCGCTTCTCGCCGCTCGGGGTCGCCCGCCGCCCTGCTCGCGTCCCTGCTCGGCTTCAGCGTCATCACCATCGACGTCACCGCCGTGAACATCGCGCTGCCCGACATCCGCGCCTCCCTGCACGGCGGCATGGCGGGCCTCCAGTGGGTCGTGGACGCGTACACGCTCATGTTCGCCGCGCTGATGCTCTCCGCCGGGGGCGCTCGCCGACCGGGCCGGGGCGCGGCGGGCGTACGCCTGGGGTGTGGGGCTGTTCACCGCCGCCTCGCTGGCCTGTGCCCTCGCGCCCGGCATCGGCTCGCTGATCGCCGCCCGCGTCGCGCAGGGCGGGGCCGCCGCCATCGTGATGCCCGCCTCGCTCGCCCTGATCCGCCAGGCGTACGACGATCCGCGCCGCCGGGCCCGGGCCATCGCGCTGTGGACGGTGGGCGGCTCGGCGGCCGTCGCGGTCGGACCGGTGCTCGGCGGCATCCTCACGGAGACCGCCGGATGGCGCGCCGTCTTCCTCCTCAACCTGCCGGTCGGCGCGGTGATCCTGGCGCTCCTGGCCCGCACCGCCCGCTCGCCCCGCCGCCCGGCGCCGCTCGACCTCGCGGGGCAGGTGAGTGCCGTACTGGCCCTCGCCGGGCTCGCGTTCGCCGTCATCGAGGGCGGGCACCTGGGCTGGACGCACCCGTCCGTCCTCGCCGCGGCCGCCGTGGCCGTGGGCTCCGCGTACGCCTTCCACGCCGCCGAGAAGCGGCACCGCGCGCCCATGGTTCCGCCGGGGCTGCTGCGGCAGCGGCAGGTGTCGGTGGCCCTCGCGGTCGGGTTCGCGGTCAACGCCGGGTTCTACGGCGTGACGTTCCTCCTCGGCCTCTACTACCAGCAGCTGCGCGGCATGTCGGGCGTCACGGCGGGCCTGATGTTCGTGCCGATGGCCGCCTTCGTCACCGCCACGAACCTCGTCTCGCCGCGCCTCGCCGAGCGCATCGGCCGCCGCCGGGTCGTCGTCATCGGGCAGGCAGTGCTGGCCGTGGCCATGTTCGCCCTGCTGCCGCTGGCACCGCACACCCCGCTGTGGCTCGTCCTGGCGCTGCTCGTCCCGACCGGCATCGGCGCGCGCTCGCCGTCCCCGCGCTCACCGCGCAGCTCATCGACAGCGTGCCCGGCGAGCGCGCGGGCACGGCCTCCGGGCTTCTCAACTCGCTGCGCCAGACGGGCGGCGCGCTGTCCGTCGCCCTCTTCGGCGCCCTCCTCGCGGGCGCGGGCGGCACGTTCTCCCTGCCGGGCATGCGGGTCGGGCTCCTGGTGGCGGGGCTCACCCTGTGCGCCACCACCGCCCTCGCCGCGTGGCTGCTGCCCAGGGACTGACTCCGCCTCGGTCAGCTGTCCGCCACCACCCGGCGCAGCGCCGCCCGGCCCGCATGACCCCACGTGGTCTTGCCGCCGGGCAGATCGCGTTCGCCGGCGCGAGGCCGATGCCGATCAGGGCCAGGCTGTGCAGGATCGCCCGCCCCCGGGCACGGCGGATCGCCGCGTCGTCGGCATACGCGTACGCCGTGAAGAAACGGGCCGCCTGGCGTCCGGCAGCAGCATCCACGCCGCCGCGAGGTCGACGGCCGGGTCGCCCGCGCACAGCTCGCCGAAGTCCAGCACCCCGGCGAGGGTGTCGTTCGTGACGACGACGTTGGCCGGGTGCAGGTCGCAGTGGAGCCACACGGGCGGCCCCTGCGGGCCCGGCGCCGCCACCGCGTCCTGCCACACGGCCCGGACGCCGGGCGGCACGTCCTCGGACACCTCCCGCACCTGCTGCTCGAACGCCTCGGTGAGCGTGTCGAGCGGCGCGGTGCGGTACGGGTTCGACGGCGCGTCACCGGGCGCCGGCTCGTGCAGCTCCCGCAGAAAGGCGGCGAGGGTGTCGGCCGCGTGGCCGCCGTACGCGGGGCTGAGCGGCGTACGGTCCGCCGGTACGCCCTTGAGCCACTTCACGATGGTCCACGGCTGCGGGAAGAGGACCGAGGGCTCACCGATGCGCAGGGGTGTCGGCACGGGCAGCGGCAACCGCATGGCCAGCTCCGGCAGCCACCGGTGCTCTTTGCGGATGAGGGTGGGGGCACGCTCCGTACGGGGCAGCCGCAGCGCCAATTCCCCGCCGAGCCGCCAGAGTTCGTTGTCCCAGCCTCGGATGGGCGGATGGATGTCCAGGTCCGCGAGGTCGGGGTGCTGGTCCTTGAGGAGGGCGTGGATCAGGGAGGCGTCGGGGGTGCGGTCGCTGTGCATGTCAGAGGGTGGGGGTGGTTGCAGTGGCGGTGGCGTAGGCGAGGAAGTGGGTCCAGGGGGTGGGCGTGACGACGAGGGTGGGGCCGGTGCCGTCGCTCTGTTTGGAGTCGCGGATGTGGATGGCATGGGGGCAGGGGGATACTTCGACGCATTCGCCGCCTTCGCCCCCGCTGTAGCTGCTCTTGCGCCAGTCGGGCTCGGTGTCGTTCATGGTTTCCCCCGGCACCGGTGTCAGGCCGTGGCGTAGGCGAGGAAGTGGGTCCAGGGGGTGGGCGTGACGGTGAGGATGGGTCCGGTCCCGTCGTGCTGTTTGGAGTCGCGGATGTGGATGGCATGGGGGCAGGAGGCTACCTCCACGCATTCGCCTCCGCCTCCGCTGCTGTAGCTTGATGTCCGCCATGCGTAGGCGACTTCGAGGCATTCGCCGCCGCCGCCGCTGCTGTAGCTGGACTTGAACCAGGCAAGTTTCTCAGTCATTGGTCTCCCAGCATCTTCTCGATCAGGGTCAATGAATCGCGGGGCGTGAGCGCCTCCGATTGCAGGATTCCATAGCGGACAGCCAGTACGCGGACTTCCTCCGGAACGGTGACCAACCGCGGGTACGTGTGGATCTCCATGTAGGCCACCTGCTGTTGCTTCTTGTCCGTGAGGAGGGTGAACGGGCCATCCAGGCTCGGCTGTTCCTCACGGATCAGTGGCATCACCTGCAGTTGCACCGTGCGCATGCCTCCGATCTGCAGCAGCTTACGGAGCTGTTCCTCGTGGACGGCCTTCCCGCCGATCGGACGCAGCAACACGCTCTCGTCCAGGATGAAGCTGAACGTCGGGGATGGCCAGGGGTCGAAGATCCGCTGCCGGTCGAGGCGGTCCGCGACGCGCTTCTCGATGGTCTGCTCGCTCAGCAGTGGTTTCCACTGGGCGAACATGGCTCGGGCGTACGCCTCGGTCTGCAACAAACCGGGCACAGACTGGTTGGTGTACACGTACAGCTGGACGGCCTGCGCCTCCAGGCTCGCGTACCCCCGATACCACTCCGGGTGCCTGGTCCGCGCCTTCTTCTGCGCCTCCCGTACGTCCTCGATCGCCGCCAGCAGCACCCCGTCCGCCCGCAACAACGGATCTGCCAGTTCCAGGAACTCCGGCTGCGGCGTACGGACACCGCGCTCCATCGCCGAGATCAGGTCCTCCCCGCAGTGCGCCGCTGCCCCGAGGTCCCTCTGACTCATCCCCGCGCGGACGCGCAGCACCTTGAGTTGCTTCCCCACGGCCCTGAAGAGATGCGCCGTGCCGTCCTCCTCGGCGGGCCGCTCCGGGCGCCGCTCCTCCGGTTCCGAGTTCGCCATGTCACGTACCGCCTTCACCCGATGGTCACGGCCGACAACCCGACAAGGAGCCCGGCGTACCCGTACGGTTACGGGGAGTCGCGCTGTCGCTGCTGGTCAGCGTAGAACCGACCCACCACGCTCAGTGACATGAATCAGCGAATCTCCACCCCCACGGGAGAGTTCACCGCGTTCCGGCAGCTGCTCAGCGCCACCCCCAGAGGCGCTCGCCTCGCCCGGCGGCTGGCCCTGCACCAATTGGACGCCTGGGGGTTCCCCCACGGCGGCGACGTGTCCGACGCGGCCGCGCTCATCGTGGCCGAGCTGGCGGCGAACGCCATCACGCACGGCCGGGTCGCCGGGCGGGACTTCGAGCTGCGGCTGACCCGACGGGAGCCGAACACGCTGCGTATCGAGGTCGCCGACGCGCGGGGTGACCGGCTGCCCCGCTGCCAACCCGGGGAAGACAACATCGAGTCGGGGCGCGGGCTGCCCCTCGTCACCGCGTTGACCACCGCCTGGGGTGTCACCGAGCGGAAGGTCGGCAAGGCGGTCTGGGCCGAGCTGACGGTGTGACCGGCTGCCGCGCGGAACTTTCGTCCAAGACACGGGCGCGGGAGTGGGCGATGGTGAGGGTGACCGTCCAACACCCCAGCAGGCGACAAGACATGGAGGGCAGCTGCCCGTGGTGAACGTCGAGACAGACATGGCCGACCGCGATCTCATCGTCCGGATCGCGTTCGGAAGCATGGCCGCGCAGACCCTGCGCGCGGCGATCAGCCTGAGGGTCGTCGAGCTGATCGGCGACGGGCGGCGCGCGGCGGCCGACGTCGCCGCCGACGCGAGAGCCGAGCCGCAGTCCATGACACGGCTGCTGCGGGCCCTGGCCGGCCTGGGCCTGGTGCGGGAGCACGCGCCCGGGACCTTCTCCGTGACGAGCGCGGGGACGCTACTCGACCCCGGCCGGGCCGACTCGCTCACGTCGTTCGTACGGATGTTCACCGATCCGGCGCTGACACGGGCCTGGGAGCACCTGGACGGCAGCGTCCGTACCGGGAAGACCGCCTTCGACGGCGTCTTCGGCACGGACTTCTTCGGTCACCTGGCCCGGCACCCGGAGCTGTCGGCGGAGTTCAACGCGGCGATGAGCCAGGCCGCGGGGGAGGCCGCCGCCGCGCTGCCCCGCGCGTACGACTTCGGCCGGTTCACGGCGGTCGCCGACGTGGGCGGCGGTGACGGCACGCTGCTGGCGGGGGTGCTCGCCGCGTACCCGGCGCTGCGCGGTGTCCTGTACGACACGGAGGAGGGGCTCGCCCAGGCTCCGCAGACGCTGGGGCGGCACGGGCTGGCCGGCCGCTGCTCCGTGGTCGCCGGGGACTTCTTCCGCTCGGTGCCGAAGGGCGTGGACGCCTACCTGGTGAAGAGCATCCTGCACGACTGGACCGACGACCAGGCGGTCACGATCCTCGGCCACTGCCGCGAGGCGCTGCCGCCCGGCGGCCGCGTCCTGATCCTGGAGCCCGTGCTCCCCGAGGTCGTGGACCCGGGGCCCGAGCCCGGCCTGACCGAGGCCGCGCTCACCCACCTGAGCGACCTCAACATGCTGGTGAACGTCGGCGGCCGCGAACGCACCCGCCGCGGCTTCGAGGACGTCTGCGCCCGCGCGGGCCTGCGCGTCACCTCCGTCACGCCGCTGAGGGAGGCGGCGCCGTTCTCCGTCATAGAGACCGAGCCCGCATAGAGACCGAGCCCGCATAGAGACCGAGGCCGCGGGCCCCGTACCCCTGAGGGCCGGGAACGCTACGAGGAGCCCCGGTCGGAGGCCGGCCACAGGTAGGGCAGGTCGTCGGGGACGCCCGGGAAGAGCGGGGCGTAGATCTCCGGTGCCTTGCGTTTCAGCGCGGACTGGTGGCTCCGGTGGAAGGCGGGGTCTCCCAGCCAGGGAGGGAGTTCGCCGGCGTCGGCCAGTTCGCGCTGGGCGCGCACCGCGGCGCCCGGACGGTGCCGGGTGAAGTCGGTGACGAGCGTGGCGGCACACGTGTCGGCGCGCCCCTCCCGCACCCACACCGCGCACACGTCGAGGCCGTAGCGGACCAGGGCCTCCTCGTACCCGGTCCACATGCGTACCGCGGGGTGGTGGCGCCATCCGTAGCCCGGCACGGTCAGGCCGCGCAGCACCTGGAGGGCCTCGACCCGCTGCTTGCCGAGGCGCCCCCGGTCCAGGACCGCGGCGGACCGCGTGAAGTCGGAGTAAGGGAGAAAGGTCTGCACGCTGAAGGCCTACCGCGGCAAGCCCGACCCCATACCCCAGGCCCTCCGCCCCACTACCCCGTGACCGTGAACGCCACCTCATGGACGGAGTTCCGCGCCCCCGGCGGCGGCTGCACGCGCCCCGCCGCGTCCCGGGCCCGGGAGCGGACCGTGTGCGGGCCCGGCGTCAGCGTGCGGCGCAGGGAGAAGCCCTGCCAGGTCGGGTCGGCGCCCAGGGCGTCCAGGGTGGCGGGCTCCCAGGGGCCGCCGTCCACGGAGAGGTCGACGCGCACGACCTCCGTGGTGCTCCAGGCGCGGCCCCGGAAACCCACCGACGGGTGCGGCAGGCGCGCGCCCGGCGCCGGTGTCAGCAGCTTGCTGTTGACGTCGACCTCGCGCACCGGCTGCGGCGTGTCGGTGCCGGGCGGCTTCCGGGTGTAGAAGGTCGTCGTGAACATGTGCTCCGGGCGCTCGGCCGTCAGGACGATCCGCGTCAGCCACTTCACGGAGTTCGTGCCGAACATGCGGGGCACCACGGCGCGCAGCGGGAAGCCGTGCCGGGCGCGCAGAGGCTCGCCGTTCATGCGGTGGGCCAGGAACACCTGTCGGTGCGCGGTCTCCAGCGGGAGGTCCTTGACGTACGACAGGCCGTCCACCCCGTCGAAGGAGCCGGTGTCCGCGCCTTCGAAGACCACGTGCCGGGCGGCGGGCAGCGGGACCGCGCGGTCCAGGAGCGCGGCGAGAGGAAGGCCCGTCCACTCGATGTTCGCCACCGCGCGCGTCGGCACGTCGGGGCGCAGCGGGCTGCCGAAGCACTCGTGGACGGCCATCAGCTGCCGGGCGGGCAGTGCCAGGACGGCGGGCAGGTCGAGGCGCAGGGGCCGTCCGACCAGGCCTTCGACGCTCAGCGTCCAGGCGTCGGCGTCGATCTGCGGGATGCCCAGGTGCTTGCGTACGAAGACGTGGTCGACCGGCGTGACGAAGTCGGGGCCGGGTGCGGGGTCGGCGTGCGAGGGGTCCTCGGGCGGGGGTGTCGGCGGCGCGGTCACCGGGCGGAGTCCTCCGCCGGGCGGCCCCCGTCGGACGCCTTCATCGCCAGGAGGAACAGGAGCGGCAGGGCCAGGGTCAGTGCGGTGGGTGCCAGGAGCACGATGAGAATTCCCCCCCCGGGTTCTCGTAGTCCTGCGGACGAACCTCCCGATCCTACGAGGGGCGGGGCGGAGCCGCCCACTGCTTTTTCGGTGTGGGTGCGGGGCGGCCCCCGGGGTTGGAGGGCCGCCCCAACTCAATTGTGTCGGCTAGCAGTTGGCTCGTGACGGCTTTCCCTCGAAGCGGTCCGCCAGCCACCGTGTCGCCAGCGGCGACTGCGTGATGACGCCGCTGACATGCTCGCCGAGTGGAATCGTGTGCCACTCCACGTCCGCGCCCCGCGCGCACCAGTCCTTGCGGACCTGCTTGCCCACGCCGTACGGGATCAGCTCGTCGGCGAGCGCGTGGTAGAGGTAGACGGGCGCGGCCGGCTTGTGCGTGCCGACCCGTGACTCCCGCAGCCGCTGCCGCCAGTCGGGCTCGTCGAGCGGGTTCTTCGTGGTCATCGAGTCGATCGTCTTGAAGGCGCCGAGCACCGCGCCGTCCGCCACGCAGCTGTTCCGCATGGCGCCGAGGAGCGCCTTGCCGGCCGGGTTCAGGTAGGAGTCGAGCCGCAGCTCGGGGAAGGCCGCGTTCTGGCCGATCGCCGCCATGAAGATCAGGCCCGAGCCGTACGAACCGTCGTTGAACTCCGCCACCTCCATCAGGTCACCGGGGACACCGCCGGTCGCCGTGCCCTTGACGTCGAGTTCGGGGGCGTACGAACCGTGCAGCTCGGCCGCCCACGAGGAGGCCTGGCCGCCCTGCGAGTAGCCCATGATGCCGACCGGGGTGTCCTCGCCGAGGCCCGCCTCCGGGAGGCGGATCGCGGCGCGGGCCGCGTCCAGCATCGCCTGACCGGCCGAGCGGCCCACCGTGTAGGTGTGGTCGCCGGGGGTGCCGAGACCCTCGTAATCCGTGACGGCCACCGCCCAGCCGCGCAGAGTGAGCTGCTGGATGAGGTTGGCCTCGAGGGCGGTCCCCTTCGGGAAGTTGGCGCTGGGCGCGCAGTGGTCGCCGACGCCGACCGTCCCCACCGCGTACGTGATCAGGGGGCGCGGGCCCTGCCTGCCGTCCTGCGGGACGATGACCGTGCCGGACACGGTGGTGGGTGCGCCCGTGGCCGTGGTCGAGCGGTAGTGGACCTTCCAGGCCCTGGTGTTGGTCGGCTGCCCGGGCAGGGGGTGGAAGGCGCTCGGCTCGGAGCGCACGATGTCGCCGGGAGCGGCCGGGGCGCGCTCCTCGGCGTGGGCGGTGCCGAGCGGGACGACGGCCGACAGACCGAGCGCGGCCACCACGGCCCACGCCCGGCAGCTGGTGCGTATGTGCATGCGGCTCTCCCAACGGTACGCGGAGACGGGGGATTTGGGGGTCTTGGGCGTACGACGGTAGTGACCGGTGAGCAAGGAGAGGGCTGACCGGGACGCTCAGCTTCGTTGACCCCGGCTCACAGGCGCCGCGCCCCGGCTCGCAGGAGCGGTTCCGCCGCGGTACGCGCCCCGCGTCGTCCCGCGGTACGCCCCCGGCGTCGTCCCCGTCCAGCGGCGGAACGCCCGGTGGAAGGCCGTGTCCTCGGAGAAGCCGAGCCGCGCCGCCAGTTCCGCGATCGGCTCGCCGCCCTCCGCGAGGCCCGCGATCGCCGCGTCCCGCCGCACCGCGTCCTTCAGCCGCTGGTACGACGTGGCCTCCTCGGCGAGGCGGCGGCGCAGCGTCGCCGGGCTGACGCGAGCCGCGCCGCGATCTCGCCGAGCGAGGGCAGGTTGGGCGAGGAACGCAGGGACCGCGCGAGGGCACGGCCCACCTGTTCGGCGACCGTCGTGCCGTACTCGCGGCGGCTGAGCAGCTCGAAGGGCGCGCGGCGCAGCATCTCGTCGAGCGCCGCCTCGTCCCTGACCAGCGGCGCGTCCAGCCAATGCGCGGGGAACCCGGCGCCGGTGCGCTCCGCCCCGAACCGCACGGGGCAGCCGAACAGCACCTCGTACTCGTCCTGGTGCGGGGGCGGCGGATGCCGGAACTCCGCCCAGCGCAGCGGGATGCGGCGGCCGACCAGCCAGCTGCACAGGCGGTGCCAGATGATGACCAGGCACTCGGCGAGGAAGTAGTCCTCTTCGTGGTCGCTGCGGACACCGAACACCGCTTCAGCGCCCCGGCGTTCCAGGATCAGGTCGGGGCCGCCGGGGAACAGTCCGTAGAAGGTGACGCCGCGCCGCACCGCCGCCCCGAGGTCGGGGCAGCCCAGCGAGGCGTGGCACATCATCGCGAAGGTGCCGGGCCTGCTGACGGCGGAGCCGAGGCCGAGGAACTCGTCCTGCGTGGCGCGGTACAGCTCCCGGAAGAGCCGCGCGAACTGCGGGGCCGTCACCCGGGCCCGGTCGTCGCCGAGGAGCAGCGGCGGGATCTGCGCCTCCCGCAGCAGCGGCACGGTGTCCAGGCCGTGCCGTTCGGCGCCGCGCAGCACGGCCCGCACATGGTGCACGGTGATCGTCCGCCTGGCCATGTACACGACGGTAGCGCCCGCCGCGCTGAGCGCCCAGGCCAGCGCCGCTGACGTTTCGGGTCATCCCGCGCGCGGGCCGCGCTCCCTAGCGTCGTACGCATGGAGCGGACTCGGAACCACCCGCACAACCCCGTGACGCCGTCCGAACTGCCGCCGACGCTGGCGCTGGTGGCGGAGTGGGCGGCCGAACGGTACGGCACGCTGCCCGCCCTGCGGTACCGGCGCGAGGGGGAGTGGACCACGCTCTCCTACACCGGTCTGCGGGACGCCGCGCACCGCGTGGGCCGCGCCCTGATCGCGCTCGGCGTCGGCCCCGGCGACCGCGTGGCGATCCTCTCGGAGACCCGCCCGGAGTGGACGTGCGCCCACTTCGGCGCGTTCGCGGCGGGCGCCGTCGTCGTGCCGGTCTATCCGACGGCCGGTGACGACGAGGCCGCGTGGGTCCTGGACGACTCGGGCGCGGTGGTGGTGCTCTGCGAGGACGAGGCGCAGACGGCGAAGGTCGAACGGCTGCGGGGGCAGGGGCGGCTGCCCGGCGTGCGACGGGTGGTGCCGCTGATGGAACCGGGCCATGAACTCGCCCCGGCCGCAGCCCTGTCGGAGCGCACCCGGGAGCGGTCGGCCGCGGACCCGGCCACCATCATCTACACCTCCGGCACCACCGGTCTCCCCAAGGGCTGCGTGCTCACGCACGGCAACCTGCTCGCCGTGCAGCGCGCCACCGTGCCGGTCGTCGACGGCGGCCCCGGCGACTCCACGTACCTCTATCTCCCGCTCGCCCACCTCCTCGCCCAGCTCATCGAGTTCACGACGCTCCTCCAAGGCGGCGAGCTGACCTTCTTCGGCGGGCGCGTCGAGGACGTCGTGGCCGAACTCGCCGAGGCGCGGCCCACCCATCTGCCGTCCGTGCCCCGCCTCTTCGAGAAGGTGCGCTCGGTCGTGCTGTCCCTCGCCGAGGCGCGCCAGGGCGGGCGCGAACGGTTCGAGGAGGCCATCCGCATCGGGGTCCTGGCCGCCGAGGGCACCTTGCCGCCCGAGCTGCGGGACGCGTACGAGGAAGCCGACAAGGCCCTCTACAGCCTGGTCCGGCAGGCGCTCGGCGGCCGGGTCAGGCGGGCGCTGACCGGCGGCGCGCCCATCGCGCCGGACACCGTCGACTTCCTGCGGGCCTGCGGCGTCCCCGTCTTCGAGGGGTACGGCATGACCGAGTCGGCCGGGGCCCTCACCCTCAACGTGCCGGGAGCCGTGCGGTACGGAACCGTCGGCCGGCCCGTGGACGGCGCCGAGATCCGCATCGCCGAGGACGGCGAGGTCCTGGCCCGCGGCCCCATGGTCTTCCCCGGCTACCACAACGACCCCGAGGCCACGCGCGCCGCCCTGGACGACGACGGCTGGCTGCACACCGGCGACCTGGGGTCGCTGGACGCGGACGGCTACCTCACCATCACCGGCCGCAAGAAGGACCTCATCATCACCTCGGCGGGCAAGAACCTCACGCCGTCGCTGAGCGAACTCGCCGTGCAGAACTCGCGGTTCGTCTCCCGTGCGGTGATGGTCGGCGACCGCCGCCCGCATCCGGTGGTGCTGATCACGCTGGACACGGAGGAGGTCACCGGCTGGGCCGCGCGCGAGGGCGTGACCCTGACCGAGCCGCTCTCCCGCGACCCCCGGGTCCGCGCCCTCGTGCAGGAGGCCGTCGACACCGCCAACGCCACGGTCTCGCGCCCGGCCCGGCTGCGCGCGTTCGCCTCCTCGACGAGGACTTCACGGTGGAGGACGGCTTGCTCACGCCGAGCCTGAAGGTGCGCAGACGGGCGGTGACGGAGCGGTACGCGGAGGTGGTGGAGGGGTTGTACGGCGGCGCGGGCGCCGACGCCGTACCGCGGGCTTCGGGCTAGGCCACCCCGGCCAGCCGCAGCAGGCCCGTCGCCGCCGCCGCGCCCACCACGACCACCGCGAAGGGCGCCCGGCGCCACGCGAGGAGGCCGCCGACCACGACACCGGCGGGCCGTGCCCAGCCCGCGAACTCCTGGCCCTGCGTGAGCGCCCCCGTGGCGAGCAGCGCGACGAGCAGGACCGTGGCCGACGGTCAGCAACTCCTGGATTCGCGCGGGCAGTTCCACGCGGCCGTGCAGCACGGGACCGGCCAGCCGGAAGGCGTACGTCCCCGCCGCGAGGACGAGGACACAGGCGAGCGTGGCGTTCACGAGGTGCTCCCGGGGGTGGGCGTGCGGTTGGTCGTGCGGCGACGGCGGGGCCCGCGCCGCGCCGCGAGGAGACCGAGCAGGGCGAGCAGCACCGGCACCCCGGCGGGCAGCAGCGGGGCCGCCGCCACGGCGATCACGGCGCCGCCGGCCGAGGCGCGCCGGGCCGCGCTGTCGCCGCGCAGCGCGGGCTGCACCAGGGCGAGCAGTACGGCGGGGAACGCGGCGTCGAGCCCGAAGCGGTCCGTGTCGCCGAGCGCGGTCCCGGCGAGGGCGCCCGCGAGGACGCTGACGTTCCAGGCGACGAAGAGGCCGATGCCGGATATCCAGAAGGCGGCCTTGCGCTGCCGGCGGCCCCGCTGGGCGAGGACGAAGGCGGCCGTCTCGTCGGTGATGAGGTGCGCGCCGATCAGCCGCGCCGCCCAGGAGCGGCCGAGGTCCTCGGCGAGGGCCAGACTGAACGCCGCCGTCCGGGAGTTGAGCAGCAGCCCGGTCGCCGCCGCGGCCACGGGTCCGCCGCCCGCGGTGAGCAGGCCGACCGCGCTGAACTGGGCGGAGCCCGCGTACACGAGCAGCGACATGAGGACCGGGACCCACAGCGGGAGGCCGCCCCCGACGGCGATCGCGCCGAAGGAGACGCCGACGACGGCGTCGGCGAGCCAGACGAGGGCGATGTCGCGCAGGACGCCTGGCGGAAGGTCGGAGAGGCGGACGAGACCGGCGGCAGCGGCTCCCGAGCCATCGCCCGTTCGGTCTGGCGATTGATCTGTTCGGTGTGACGAACGCATGCGTCGTAGGATGGAGGGGGCGGAGGTCGTTCGTCAAGGCGAACGATCGGTCCGCTGTAACGAACGATGGTGGGGCCGAACGAACGACCGCGGAACCGAACGACCGGGCCGGGAGAGACAGGAGCCGATGACGTGACGACCGAAGGGTCGCGCCTGCCGCGCGAGTGGGTCGCCGCCGCCCTGCGCCGCGAGCGCGCGAAGGCGGGGATCTCCCTCTCCGAGCTGGCCAAGCGCGCCGGGATCGCGAAGTCCACGCTCTCCCAGCTGGAGGCGGCCACCGGCAACCCCGGCATCGAGACGCTCTGGGCGCTGGCCGTGGCGCTCGGCGTGCCGTTCAGCGTGCTCGTGGAGTCGCCCGCCCCGGCGGTGACCGTGATCCGCGCGGGCGAGGGACCGTCCATGCGGGCCGAGGACGCGCCGTACGTGGGCACGCTGTTCTCGGCGGGCCCGGCCGGCGTGCGGCGCGACATCTACCACGGGGCGATGGAACCGGGGGCGGCGCGCGAGTCCGACCCGCACATTCCGGGCTCGGTGGAGCACCTCGTCATCAGCACGGGCCGGCTGCTCGCGGGTCCGCGCGACGAGACGGTGGAGCTGGCCCCCGGGGACTACATGTCGTACCGGGGCGATGTGCCGCACCTCTACCGGGCGCTGGAGCCCGGCACGACGTTCGTGATGATCATGCAGCACGTCTGACGGCGGGCAAAAGGCAGGAGCCCCGCTTCCTCCGCTCGCACGGAGGAGCAGGGCTCCTTGGGTACTGCATCCATGTCCGGATCAAGTCACCGGAGCATCACACGCCTCACTCACGTGAGGCGTCCGATTACTGCGGGGTGACGTTCTCCGCCTGCGGGCCCTTCGGGCCCTGCGTGACGTCGAAGCTGACGGCCTGGTTCTCCTCGAGGGAGCGGAAGCCGTTCGCGTTGATCGCGGAGTAGTGGACGAAGACGTCCGGGCCGCCGCCTTCCTGGGCGATGAATCCAAAGCCCTTTTCAGCGTTGAACCACTTCACGGTTCCGGTAGCCATAAGCCCTCCTTGGGCCAAAGGGTTGCCCTGCTCCAGAACCAGCGATTGTTAAAACAACTGCATAAGTCTGAAAAAGACGAGAGCCTACGGGGTCACATGCTCCGCAGGCTCTGTACTGCAAGGGAAACCAAACTGCAACTTGCGGCGAGCTTAGCACGCAGGCGCGGGAATGCAATAGGGGGCAAAGATCACGTCACCCGGAGGTTTGAAGGGGCTCCCGAGGGGGTTGACAGGGCGCGGGAGGGCCCCGGCGCCCGCACCGTACCGCATGGGGGCTAGCCTCCCCGATGTGGACAATTCTCCCCTGAGCGCCTTCGCGGGGGCAGGCGCCGAACAGCTGCCCGACTCCCGTCGCACTCCTCGGCCGCGCGTCGGCCACATCCAGTTCCTGAACTGCATGCCCCTGTACTGGGGGCTCGCGCGGACCGGGACACTCCTCGACTTCGAGCTGACCAAGGACACCCCGGAGAAGCTCAGCGAGCAGCTCGTGCGGGGCGAGCTGGACATCGCTCCGGTCACCCTCGTCGAGTTCCTCAGGAACGCGGACGACCTCGTCGCCTTCCCCGACCTCGCGGTCGGCTGCGACGGTCCCGTCATGTCCTGCGTGATCGTCTCGCAGGTGCCGCTGGACCGGCTGGACGGGGCGCGCGTCGCGCTCGGCTCGACCTCGCGCACGTCCGTGCGGCTAGCCCAGCTGCTGCTCGCCGAGCGGTACGGCGTACGGCCCGAGTACTACTCCTGCCCGCCCGACCTGGGCCTGATGATGCGGGAGGCGGACGCCGCCGTCCTCATCGGCGACGCCGCGCTGCGCGCCAACCTGATCGACGCGCCCCGGCTCGGCCTCGACGTGTACGACCTGGGCCAGATGTGGAAGGAGTGGACGGGGCTGCCCTTCGTCTTCGCCGTCTGGGCCGCCCGGCGCGACTACGCGGCGCGCGAGCCGGAGGTGGTGCGCCAGGTGCACCAGGCCTTCCTCTCCTCCCGTGACCTCTCCCTGGAGGAGGTCACGAAGGTCGCCGAGCAGGCCGCCCGCTGGGAGTCCTTCGACGCCGAGGTGCTGGAGCGGTACTTCACAACACTGGACTTCCGCTTCGGCCCCGCGCAGCTGGAGGGTGTCGCGGAGTTCGCCCGCCGGGTCGGCCCGACGACGGGGTTCCCCGCGGACGTCGAGGTACGGCTGCTGGGGGCCTGATCCGGCGAAACCGGTGGCTCGGCAGCCCGGCGGTCCGCTCCAGTGCCGGTCGGGTGGCCGGTGCCGGGGCGCCGCGAGCGCGGGAAGCCGCCTTCCCGGAATCGGGGCGACCGTCCTTCGGCCATTGGCTGGATTCGTTCGCCGGTGATATCACCGGCGCCGCAGCCCTAATAGCCGGGGCCGACGATAGCTCTCGATAGTTCTCGATACTTCTCGAAACCTCCCGATAGTTCTTGGCGCCCGGGATAGTTCTCCGCGTCCGGATTGCGCGCCGCTATCGCTCCCGGGGAACCGCGGTCGGCAATTGCCGGCGGGCCCGGCGCGCCCGGCCGTGGTTATCGGCGGGAATGCGTGCGGGGGGCCGCTTCCCGCGCCGGTCCCGCACTACGCTGATCCGCAGTGGTAGAGGGGGAGGCCAACGCCATGCGTCCGCTCGAAGCCGGCGAACCCACCGTGATCGGTCCCTACCGGCTGCTCGGCCGGCTCGGTTCGGGCGGCATGGGCCGGGTCTATCTGGGCCGCAGCGGGGGCGGCCGCACCGTCGCGGTCAAGATCGTGCACCCGCACTTCGCCCTAGACGAGGAGTTCCGCGCCCGCTTCCGGCGCGAGGTCGAGGCCGCCCGGCGCGTCGGCGGCGCATGGACCGCCCCCGTCCTGGACGCCGACCCGGACGCCCCCGTGCCGTGGGTCGCCACGGGATACGCGGCCGGGCCCACGCTCACCGAGGCGGTCCGCGAGGGCGCTCCGCTGCCCGCGCACTCCGTACGCGTCCTCGGCGCGGGCCTCGCCGAGGCGCTGGCGCACGTCCACAGCCTCGGGCTCGTGCACCGCGACGTGAAGCCGTCGAACGTCCTGCTCACCCTCGACGGGCCGCGCCTGATCGACTTCGGCATCGCCCGCGCCACCGACGGCACGGCCTCGCTCACCGCCACCGGCGCCTCCGTCGGCTCGCCCGGCTACATGGCGCCCGAGCAGATCCTCGGCAAGCCCGTCACGGGCGCCGCGGACGTCTTCTCCCTGGGGGCCGTCCTGGTCTACGCGGCGACGGGGCAGGGCCGCCCTTCCCCGGCGAATCGTCGGCCGCGCTGCTCTACAAGGTCGTCCACGAGGAACCGGAGCTGGGCGCGCTCGACGGCGACGTCCGGGAACTCGCCGCCGCCTGCCTCGCCAAGGACCCGGCCGCACGCCCCGCCCCCGGCGACCTGGCCCGCCGCCTCGCCCCCGGGGGCGCCGCCCCGCTCGTGGCGGCCGGGTGGCTGCCGGGGCCGGTGGTGGAGCGGGTGAGCCACAGCGCGGTGCGGCTCCTTGACCTGGACACGGGGGCGGGGGAGGCCCCATCGGGCCCTGTGGCGTTCGACTCCCCTTCCGGCCAGGGGGCGTTCGGGCCGCCGGACCCCTCGTACGCGCTTCCGCCCGCGCCCGCCGACGAAGCCACCGCCGCGCCCGGCCGGCTCTCCGTCTCCGTGGCCGCCACCTCCGTACCCGAAGGGCCGGACGGGCGCGGGCGGAGGGTGAGTTGCACGGTGGCGCTCGCCGTGGCCGGGTGCGCTGGCCGCCGTCACAGTGGGCACGGTCTTCGTCCTCGGGGCGCTGCGGAACGACGACGCGACGAGCGACAGGGACGGGGCGGCGCAGCCCCCGGCGGCGACGGACGCCGGCCGGGTCCCCGAGGCCTACCTCGGCAGGTGGAGCGGCAAGGCCGCGGCGAGCGGCGGCACGATCCCCCTCGGCACCTTCGAGGTCACCTTGCGCCAGGCGAAGCCGGGGCAACGGGTCGGCACGGTCGTCCAGCACGACCTGATCGGCAACACCTGCACGGACGTCCTGACCCTGAAGTCCGCCACGAAGGAGGAACTCGTGGCGACGGGCAAGGGAGCCGAGACCAACGGCGGCCAGTGCGCGCAGACGAGCCACACGGTCCGCCTGCGCCCCGACGGCAGGACCCTCGGCTACACCTCGGACGACCCGGACGCGGGGGACCCGAGGGCCCGGCTGACCCGGAGGAAGTGAGCGCGCCCCCCAGGGGGATCAGAGAGGGGTGGTCACCGTCTGCACCTCGCCGGTGCCCAGGTGCAGCATCCCCTTGCCGGGAGCGACCGGGCCGCCGACCATGCTGCGCGAGATCCGCAGGCCGATGAGGTCACCGCTGGAGCTGTCCTGCGGGGCGAGCAGGATGCCGCGGCGGCCCTTCTTCGCCTCGACCTGCCATCCGCTGAAGCCGCTGCACACGTCCTCCTCGTCCCCCGCGAGGACCATCGCGAGGCCTTGGTCGGTGCCGCGCTGGATGATCCGCTTGAACTGGCTCGCCGCGTCCGCGTCCTCCAGCATCTCGGCGTCGTCGATCAGGACGACCACCGGGTCCTCCCGGGACGCGTCCGCCTCCTCGATCAGCTCCTCGAACTCGTCCTCGTCGATGTCGTCCCCGGTGAAGACCTTCAGCACGCCCTCCGTGCCCTCCAGTTCACGCAGCGGCGACTGGCGCGGGGCGGCGACGACAAGACGTACGCCCTGGGTGCGGAAGGAGCGCGCCATGTTCATCAGCACCGTGGAACGGCCCGACTTGGCCGGGCCCGCGATGACGAACGCGGGCACACCCTGCGACAGGTCGGGGCCCCAGCCCATGACCTCGTCGCCGCCGATGCCCACCAGCGCCCACAGCTTGGAGCGCGAGGCCTCCGGGTCGCGCAGCTCCCACGCCTCCTCGAAGGAGATACGGCTCGGCAGCGTGTCGACGCGGAACGGGCGGCGGTGGCGCGGCACGTCGGCGTCGCGGGCCGCGGCCCGCTCACCGATCGCGGCGAGCGCGGCGGCCTGGCCCTGACCCGTGGAGTCCTCGGAGAGCAGCGCGAACTGCGTCTCCGTGCCGCTCTCGTTGCGGAAGGCGCGGCCCGGCGCGATCTCCTCGGGCACCTTGCGCGCCGGGATGCCGAGCATCGAGAAGTCGGAGCGGTCCGCGAGCCGCAGGCCGTACTTGTCCTCGGTGAGGGAGGAGATGCGGCCCACCAGGATCTGCCGGTCACCCGTCATCACCATGTGGATGCCGACGCTCGCGCCCTCGCGCATGATCGTCGTGATCTCGTCGGTGAGCGAGCCGTGGTCGATCTCGCCGAGCGTGGGCAGCCAGCCCTCCCACCGGTCGAGGAGGACGACGAGGTGCGGCAGGCGCTCGTCGGGGGCGGTGTCGGCCCGCTGCTCGCCGATGTCCGCGTACCCCTTGTCGGCGAGCAGGTCCTGGCGGCGGCTGAGTTCGCCCTTGAGGCGGTTGATGAGGCGGACGACCCGCTCGGTCTGGTTGCGGCCCACGACGGCGCCGCAGTGCGGCAGCCGGGTCAGCGCGTTGAGCGCGCCGTTGCCGCAGTCGATGCCGTACAGGTGGACGTCGGCGCTGGAGTGCGTACGCGCCAGCGAGCCCGCGATCGTACGGAGCACCTGCGAGCGGCCGGAGCGCGGGGCGCCGCCGATCATCAGGTGGCCGAAGGTCGCGAAGTCCACGACGACCGGGCGGCGTGCCTGGTCGGCGGGCAGGTCCTCGACGCCGTACGGGGCGGGCGTGAGCGCCCCGGGAGCCGTGCGCGGCGCGGGCGCGGGGATCTCGTCGAGCAGGATGGTCTCGCCGAGCGCGGGCAGCCACGGGCTGTGCTGGGCGGGGATGTTGAGGGTCCGGTTGGCCTCGATGATCTCGTCGACCAGGACCTTCAGGTCGGTGATCTCCTCCTCCTCGCGGCCGCGGCCTTCGGCTTCACGAGCGAGGCGCGGCCGAGCGCCGACCAGTCCAAAGAGTCGGCCCAGGGCGCGAGCGCCGTCGGGTCGGCGGCGCCGGGCCTGCGGCCACCGACGCGGCCCGACTGGAAGGGCACGAGCGAGGCGTGCCCGAGCCGGACGTAGGCCCGGCCGGGCGTGTTCTTGCTGATGTGCCCGGCCTCGGGGGAGTCGATGACGTCGGTGGACTCGCCGCCGTCGGTGACGCGCAGCGCGATGCGGAGGTTGGTGTTTGCGCGGATCTCGGGGGAGACGACACCGGAGGGCCGCTGCGTGGCGAGGAGCAGGTGGATGCCGAGCGAACGGCCTCGCTGCGCGATGTTGACGAGGCCCGTCACGAAGTCCGGCAGGTCGCGCACCATCGACGCGAACTCGTCGATGACGATGAGGAGTCGGGGGACGGGCGGGTGCGACGGATCGCGCCGCACGAGGTCCTGGTAGTCCTCGATGTCCTTCGCGTCGGCGTCGGCGAGGATGTGCTCGCGCCGCTTCAGCTCGGCGCCCAGCGATTCGAGGGCGCGCTCGACGAGGTGCGCGTCGAGGTCGGTGACCATGCCGACGGTGTGCGGCAGCTTCACACAGTCCTTGAACGCGGACCCGCCCTTGTAGTCGACGAGGACGAACGTCATGTTCTCGGGCGTGTTGGCCACGGCGAGCGCGGCGACGATCGTCTGGAGCAGCTCCGACTTACCGGAACCGGTCGTACCGGCGATCAGACCGTGCGGGCCGTCCTTGCGCATGTCGATGCCGAACGGCCCGTCGTACGACTCACCGATGACCGCCATCGTCGACTGGCCGCCCGCCTGCCAGCGGGCCGTGATCGCCCCCGCGGTCGGCGGCTCCAACTGCAGCACGTCGAGCAGCCGGCTGGCACCCGGCAGCGCGGAGTCCTCGGTCTCCCCGCTGATGTCGCGCAGCGGCGAGAGGGACCGCGCGAGGCGCAGACACCAGGAGGGGGAGACGAAGTCGGGGCGTACGTCCGTCAGGCGCTCGGCGCCCGCCATCTCCACGCGCAGCCGCAGCTCGCGCGGCGCGTCGGCCTGGCTTGGGTCGCCCTCGGCGCTGTGCCACGCCTGGAAGGAGGGGAAGGACGGGAAGCCGCCACCGGCGGGCGGCCGGGGAACGCCGCCTTGCTGTGCCTGCTGCACCTGCTGCCCTGGCGGCGGGGCGGCGAGGGCGCGCCCCGGGGCGGCCGGGGCCCCGGTGAGTTCCCGGGGCTTCGGCTCGGCGACGACGAAGGCCAGACACTCACCCGGCAGAAACCGTTCCTCGGTGTCGAGGCAGAGCGCGTACATGCCCACGGAAGGGCCCTCGCGCAGCAGCCGCACCACACCGGGCAGGGAGCGCAGCCGCCGCGCCCCGTCCCACACCACGACGATGTCGGGGTCGGCGAAGTTCGCGCCCTGGCCCTTGTTCTCCTCCAGGGCCTTCAGCCGCGCGTCGAGGATCTGCGTCAGCTCACCGACGCGGGCGCCGACGGTCTCGGCGTCCGTGCCGATGAGTACGTTGATGTCCTGCCCGCCCGACGGCCGCGCGTGCGGCAGCCAGCGCACCCAGTCCCAGCTCTCCCGGGCGGAGTTCTCCGTCAGGACGTAGAACTGCACTTCCATCGGGCTGTGCAGCGTCGCGGCCTGCGCGACCGCCCAGCGGCCGAGCGCCGGCGCCGCGTCGTCGGGGCCCGCGATGCCGATGACGCCGAGCCCCTTCAGCGGCAGCGCGACGGGCGCGTCGTCGATGTGCCACGTCACCTGGCGCCGGTGGTCGTCCTTCTCCGGGTCGTCGAGCACGACCTCGGAGGGCAGTTGGCCGGTCCCGAACCGCAGCAGCAGGTGATCGCCGTCGGTCCGCCGCCGCTCCCACAGCCGGGTCCGGGGCCCGGTGCTCAGCGCGAGCACGGCGGCCGGGTCGGGCACGGCGTGGCGCCGGTCGAGCCGCTCGGCGACCAGCGCGTCCCGGGCGTCCTTCTCGATCCGCGCCTTGGTCTCCTTGTACTCCTTGACCTGCTTCGCATGGGACTTGCGCCCGTGCTTCTTGTCCATGAAGTAGTTGCCGAAGAGCATGATCGGGCTGAGCCCCGCCATGATCAGGTAGTACCAGCGATCGAAGATCATCGCGGCGACGACGGCGCCGACCAGCGGGAAGAGCGCCATCAGCCACGGCAGCGGCCGCGCCTCGAACTCACGGGGCGGCGACGGCAGCCGGAAGGTGGTCTGCCGCTCGGGCGGGCGCAGCCGGGGCGGCCGGTTGTAGTCGAGCCCGGCACCGTCCTCGGACCACTTGAGGGCGGCGTTCGGAGGCGTGTACCGGACGAGTTCGAGGAGGGTGTTGCCGAGGGCTATCTGGGCGCCGAGGGGCCACGGAACCGTGTCGAGCCGCCCCTTCGCCCGAGCCTTCGCCCGGGCTTCCTTGCGCTCCTTCCACTCCTTGCGCTCCTGCTTCTCCCGCTTCTCCCGCGCCTTCCGGTCCTTCTTGGACTCCCCCTCGGGCGGGGTCGCCCCGGCCGGCTCGGGCTCTTCCTTCTCCACGCCGAAGGGCTCGCCGTCGAGGGTCACGCCCTCCTTGTCCTTCTCCTGTCCGTGCAGGGTGACGTGGCAGGTGCCATCGGTTGCAACTGACAACGTCAGGGCGCGCGGAGCCATCTCGGGGTCGTCGATCCGCACGTACGAGGCGGGCCCGCTCCCGATGTCGTACCGCCCGATGCCGAGCCGGTGCACGGAGCCGGCGCAGGGCCCGCCGGCGACGCGCAGCTCGACCAGGCCGGCGGGCTCACCCGGCAGGCAGCCCGCCGGGTCGTCGAGACTGACGACGGCGCCCTCGCGCAGCGGCGAGGTGACGACGGTGGCCGTGGGGTCGACGGCGTACCCGTCCACATAGATCACCGGGGCGCCGCCGGCGGGCGTCTGCTGACCGTGCCCGATGGGGATGACCTGCGCACCGCTGTGGCCGACCTGCCAGGCCAGTTCCACCGCGATGTCCCGCACGGTGGACTCGGGATCGGCGTCGAGGACCACGTCGGAGGAGCCCCCGCCGAACGGATCGACGACGGTCAGAGTCAGGCGCACGACGGTCCTCCCCGGAGCTGAGCGATCGCTGTGACGATAGCCGCTCCACCCTTCCCACTGGCAACGCCCTGGGCACGGGCTCCCACCGGAACCGGGCACACCGTCACAGCAGACCTGTGACTCAACCGGGCTGCGTTCGCATCCGCCCCACCCGTAAGCTGCTGGCGCGAGAACGGACGATCACATCATCCGTTCTCCCGTCCGTCTTACGGGAGCCACGGGGGTTGGCCCTGCGGCGAGTTGATTAGGAGAGAGCCTCATGGCCAAGGACCTTGATGTCACATATCAGGACATGCGCGACGCGGCCAAGCACGTGGTCAAGGAGAAGGACAAGCTCAACGAGAAGCTGGACGGCCTGAAGAAGTACATCAAGAACCTCGTCGAGACGGGCTTCGTCACGAAGAGCGCCTCGAAGGCGTTCGACGAGAACTTCGACGACTTCGTCGAGGGCGCGAAGAAGACCCTCGAGGGCCTGGACGGCATGGGCGACTACCTGACCAACGCGGCCGACAAGTACGAGCAGATCGACGACGAGCTGGGTCGGGCGGCGCGGAAGTAACCGGCCGACTCGGCTTGCGTGCATCTGGACCGGGGTGACGGGGGTATCGCCGTCACCCCGCTCTCGTTGCATCTCGATGGTGCGGGATACCACGACGTGACTGGGGGATGCCGATGGGCGAGTACGCCAAGATCAACGACCTGAATGTCATCCGGGAGATGGGCATCGGTCTCGGGAGGATCAAGGACGCGTTCGACGGGCTCGGGAAGTTGAAGGGCCGGTACGAGGACGACTTCGGGGAACACGACCTGTCCTGGCAGTTCGGGGACTTCGTCGAGAACTGGGAGAGCCACCGCGAGGAGCTCGGCGAAGAGGTCAAGCGGCTCGGTGAGCTGGCGAAGGCCGCCGCGAAGACGTACGAAACGATGGACAGCGAGCTGGCCAAGGCCCTCCGTGAGGCCGACAAGAAAAAGAAGAGGTCCTGATGGCGAGCGCCCGCCCCCGGGACTGGCAGCCGCTGGCCGATCAGGACCCCATCCCCGGCGACCCCGAGCGCCTGGAACAGCTGGGTCGCAAGCTCCGTAAAACGGCCGACGAACTCGAACGACAGGTGCGGCACCTCAAAGCGGCGTCCGAGGTCGAATCCTGGGACAGCGACGCGGGCAAGGAGTTCCGCGAGAAGGCGAAGAAGTGCCGTGGGCGCCTGGAGGCCGCGCACAAGCGCTACGAGACGGTGGCCGACGCGGTCGGCGACCGGATCGTAGACCACGGTACCGACTACGAGTCGAACGCCGCGGCACAGCCCGGCAATTACGCCACCGAACTCCAGCGGGCCCAGCGGATCGCCGAGATCGCCCGGAAGGAGGCGCAGGAGGCCGAAGCCGACAAGAGCGCCGCCAAGAAGGGACTGGACGCCCTGTCCGGGAATTCGGGAGGGGGCGACGGGTCCAAGAAGGACGACGGCAAGGACCGCAAGGAGAAGCTGGAGGACCGGGCGGAAGCCGCCGGGAAGTCACTGGAGGCGGCCCGGGAGAAGCTGCGCAAGGCCCAGAGCATCCGCGACGCGGCGGCGCGCGTGGCGCGCGAGGCGATCGACGAGGTCATCTCCGACGATGCCCTCAAGGACGGCTTCTGGGACGACTTCGCAGATTTTGTGGAGTGGGCGGCGGGCTGGACGGAATACATCTCGAAGTACGCGGGGCTCGCGGCGCTGGCCGTCGGCTGGATCCCCGTCATAGGCCAGGGGATGGCCGGGCTCCTGGGGGCCATCTCCATGGCGGCGACGTTGATCAACATCGCTTGCACGGCGGTGCAGGTCGCCATGGGAGACGAGTCGTGGACAGCGCTCGCCGAGGCGGCTGTGGGGTTGCTGCTGATGGGGGCGGGCAAGGCGATGACCAAAGTCAGCAGCCGCTACGCCAAGAACCTGCTGGACCGCATGAAGGTGGCCAAGGGAGGCAAGGCCACCCCGCGCCAGACCAAACGCAATCGGCATAAATTCAACCGTGAGGCGCGACATGTCAAGGGGCTGGAGAAGGGTGACATCTCGAAGTCGATCCGGGAGCCTGTCACCGAGATCTTCAAGGGGTCCACTTGGACGGATGCGTTCAAGGGTGGATTCCGTGAGTCGGTACGTGTGGCGAAGGACCGCGGGAACGGCAGCTACCTCAAGGGAATGGGCAAGTCGATGACGTTGGCAGACCCTTCCGCGGCGGCAACGCTCAATGAAGCGAAACACTTGGGCAAGACTTTGGGCGAGGGGTATGCAGTCAACAAGATGTCGCGCAGAGCGACACAGCTGAGCGTGGCCGGTAGTGGAGTCACGGCCGGCGGTCTACTTTTTGACGAGGTGTCGTAGTGGAGCAGCAGCATCAGCAGTCGGCCGGGAGTTTTCCCGGCCCCGAGGACGATTACGTCGTCGACTTCGACTTCGGCGGTGACTGGCTCGGCCTGACACTTCAGGAGGGCACGCGAGCGGAGGCCCGAGAACTGGCCGCACATCTCGTGGGACAGTTCAACCCGTTGAACCTGGTCGGAGGCAGGGCCGCGCTCCAGAAAGATCTGGAGGAACGCGCCCTTTCAGTATTCGAGTCCGGCCCGGTGTTGGCGGCAGCCGCCTACACGGAGGGCGGCGCGTTGCTGGCGGACCTGGCGGTTTTCGCCTACGGGGAGGACGGCGTCCAGCGGCCTTCACCACAGGAGTATCTGCCCCAGTTGTTGAAGTGGCCCTATGCCGAGGTGAAGGGTGAGCCGCAGGTCTCCGACGTGAGACTGCCGATCGGAACCGCTGTCCGCGTCCAGGCGATGCTGATCGAAAAGCGACGCTTCGGGTGGGGCAAGAAGCTCAGCGAGTCCGTCCAGTACGGCGTCTGGCCGGACGGCCTGGAAGAAATCCTGGTGGTCGAGGCGAGATGGCTGAACTTCGAACGGACGGAAGAGCTCACCGAACTCGTCGACCGCCTCATGCCCACCATGCGCCTGCTGCCGGTCCCCGCGGTATCCGCAGAAGCCGCTGAGCCCACAGAACCCGCCCCAGGCGCGCCTCCGACTCACCCAGCGAGACCTGACATGCCCCTACAGACGGAATGGGACACTCCTCCCAGCGATTACACGATTTTCGTCCCCGCCGGCTGGTTCCAACTGCATCTCGACCCCGACGAGCGCGACCGCGGTATCGCCGCACTGGCTGACCGCCAGTTCGCGGGCATCGACAACGCCCCCGTGCTCAAAGAGCGACTGATGCGCGACCTGCAGAAGCAGGCCAAGGCGGCGCACCGTCAGGGCGGCCTCGAGCTGTACATCTCGCTGCTGACCGTCGAGGGCCTGCCGCTGGCGTCCTCGTTGCTGGTGAGTCTGCTTCCGGACGGCTGGCCCGGCTGCACCACGGCGTACGACCTGGCCCGTCGGCTGTCGGACACCGGCCGTCCCGCGGAGGTGCGGAAGCTGGAGGCCGGGGGCGACGCCGTACGGACTGAGAAGACCGAGGCTCCCGACCCCGAGCGCCAGATGGGCAACACCCTCGCGACGACCACCGTGGCGTACCACGTGCCCGTCCCCGCGAGTAAGCAGTGGCTGACCCTCACCTTCTCCACCCCGATGGAAGGCCTGGCCCCGAAGATGGTCGAACTCTTCGACACGGTGGCCGGAACGCTGCACTGGGAATAGAGGGGGAGGGCCGGCCGGCGCGCGCGGAGCGCCGAACCGGGGGTGGGGCCAGCCATCAGGGCTTTCGTCAGCGGTTGATGGTCTGCACTTCCTCGACCGTGACGTTCTGGGTGGTGCCGAAGCTGCCGTCGGGGAGCCTGCCGCCGGGAACTCCTGTCCCCTCCCAGGTGACCTCCCACGTGATGGTCGCCTTGAGGTCGTACGACCCGTTTCCGGAGGAGCGCAGGTATTTGATGCCGCAGGGCGGCGTCTGGTTGCTCTTGCCGCGAGCCCATGCTTCGCCGATCGAGCCGTCCTCGTTGAACCCGCATTCGCCGGATGCGGGGAAGGTTTCGGCGTCCGCCGTCCCCGGCTCCAGTTTCAGGGCGACGGGCCTGGCCGTGGTCGTGGCTTCGATGTTGATGCCCTGGGCATTCAGTGCGGCGGTCACTGAGACCTTCTTGAACGTGGCCTTGTCGAGCCAGGCCCAGGTGGGGAGATTGACCTTGGTCTTGTCCTCGGGGGCCAGAGTGACGTGGGTGTCGGGCAGCTTGATCCTGTTGTACGCGAGCCCGGCGAGGATCTCCGGGTCCACGGCGTTCGGGTCGTCGACCGGCTCACCGTTTTCGACCCAGAAGGGCTCTCTGTCGCACTTCTGGGCGGCGTCCTCCATCCAGCGGTCGGGGTCACGCTGCGCGACCCACCAACTACCCTCGTCGACTTTGTCCCTGTTGTAGTTCTTGTACTTCCCGTCCTTGTAGGTGTTCCGGAAGTCATGCACCGACTTCCTGGCGTACAGGGGCTGCTTGGGATCGTCGGCGACCATGTGATAGCCGCGCTCGGTGTCCTTCGCGAACTGGTCGGCTGAGTAGGGCTCGTACCAGCAGGCGGGAGGTGTCCAATCGCCCACGGGTGCCAAACTTCCAGACTTGTCGGAAGGCCCGGCTATGGCACCTTTGAAAGTGATGCGAGAGGAGAGAGACTGATTCTCCTGCTTGTTTTCCTGCCGCACCTCGCCATTGGACCCTCCTGGCTTCCCCCACTCCGCCATCGCCGCGCTTGGCGTGAGCGCACAAGCGGCGGTCAGAGCCCCGATGATGAGCCAGTTTCTGCGTGCAGTTACGGCGTGCACGTTGCTTCTCCCCGTTTTGATTCCAGCCTCGTGGTCTGCCAGACGCCCAGTTCATTTTTGTTCAAGCGGGTGCTGTAGGTTACGTAGGACTGGTCAGACACCGGCGTTTTGGTGACTTTCTCCGTCTTTCGATCCTTGTTGAACGCTTTGCTTTCATCGGAGCAATAGACGACAGCGGCCGAACTCTTGTCGAGCATCGAGATCTTGGGTGCGAAATAGCGCACCTTTCCGGAGAAGGTTGATCCCGAGTCGACGATCGACTTGACCCACCGAGCACTGCCGACAAGAGCCTCACCGTCTTGGTAGAAGCCCAGCGCGGGTTCATTGGCGTCACCTTGAGTGACTGCGTATGTGACGGCGGTCTGGGCTCGGCCGGCGTCGGCCAGCACTGCGTCCTTCAGCGAGTCGCCCGTTTTCCACCCGACGAACGTCTCTGTCACATCCTGCGGGAGTGTCATGTCGGGCCGACTGGCCTTACCGCCCGAATCAGGCGTGGGCGACTTGGACGCGTTCTTCTTGGGACCCTGGTCGGCCCCTGCGATCTTGTCCTCGTCCTTGGGCTTGTCGTCATCCCCGCTGCCGCAGGCCGTCAGAAGCAAGGCTGCGGTCGCGGCGAGCGCGGTGGTGACGGGTATGGTGCGGCGTTTCACGGTCGGCTCCCGGTGGGGCGAGTGTGTCTCCAACAAGCCGACGGTATATGTGGTGTTGGTGGCTCCACCAGAGCGATAATCGGGACCCGTCACCTCATTTTGGCGGCCTGACGGTCTGACATCGTGCTGTGAAGCGCGCAGAGTATGGCGACGACGACTGCGGCTGAGGGAACGGCGCCAAACAGGCGCGACAACCCCACGGCGTAAGGAGCTAGCTGCCGGCCCGGGCCCGTCGAACCGCGTGCATATGGAGTTCACTGCGGCACTCCTCCGTCGTGAGACGGATCCACGACGAGTCACGGAACTTCAGCAGCAGCAACTGTGACCGGAACTCACCGTGGAACGGGTCGACGAGCTCGACGGTCCCGGCGGGCAGGCGGGCGACGATCTCCATGTTCTTCTCCCGCCCCACAGAGACGCGGCGCGGCGGGGCAGCCAGGACGATCTCGTCCTGGGTCGCCACGAGGAAACGCTGATGGTGGGAGGAATGGCTGTACCAGCGCAGCAGGAACTGCCCCGCTTCGCCGCTCCAGTTGCCGTCGTAAACGCGGTCCAGTCCCTGCTTTTCGACGAGTGTCTTGAGCCGCGCCTCGTCCTCACGCGCTCGCCGATTCTCGTCCCCGTTGTTCTCGAACAACATCTCCCGGAGACGGTTCAGCAGGGACAGCAGGGTGACGACCGGCAGGGCAGGTACGGCCAGCGCCGTGCCGAGCATGCCCAGCGGAGGCATGGCCGCCGGGCGCAGCCGCGGCTCACCGGCCGCCCGAAGCGCCTCGGCCGGAGGATCGGGGATCTTGTCGATCGTGCACCATCCCGCCGCTTCGGCCCGGATGCCGAGGCGTTCGGTGATCATCTGCTGGTTGCCCCTGGACGTCATCTCGAGATCCTCTTTCGTCGGGAGCGGGCTTTCCTCTGTGTGCGCACCCTCAACGGTTGATCGACTGCACTTCCTCGACCGCTATCTCCTGTACGACCTCGATCGTGCCGTCGGGCATGCCGACCGGCTCCGTCCGGTCCGTGCCCGTCCAGCTGATCTCCCACGTCAGGGCGGCCCTGAGGGGGAAGGTGGCGCCCTTGGACGAGCGGTTGTAGATGATGCCGCAGGGCGGGGTCTCCTCGGACTTGCCCTTCGCGTACGGTTCACCGATCTTGTCGTCCACGATCGGGCATTCGCCACTGGCAGGGATCATGGTGGCGTCGTCCGTGCCCGGGTCGAGGGTGAGGGACTTGGGCCTGGCGGTCGTCGTCGCCTCCATGTGGAAACCGGGGACATCGACGGCCGCCGTGGCCTCGACGTCGTCGAAGACCGCCTTGTTCAGCCAGGCCCACGTGGGCAGGTTCACCTTCGTGGTGCCGTCGGGGGCGAGGGAGACCTTGGTCTCGGGCAGCTGCATGCGCTGGTAGGCCAGAGCCGCCAGCATCTCCGGCTTGATGGCTTCCTCGTACCGGGGAGGCGGGGCCTCGCCGTTGTCGACCCAGAAGGGGATGTCGCTGCACGAGCTGCGCTTGAGGATGTCCGGCTCGTCGGGGTTCTCGACGGCGGCCCAGAACATTCCCTTGCCGTCCTTCTCGACGTTGTAGTCCTTGTAACCGGGGGTGTCGGTCCAGCCGTAGTCGTCCTCGTAATGGCGCTGCATCTGATCGAGCGCCTGGCCGGCGTGGCCTGCCATGCCGGGGGCGGCCATGGCGTCCTTGAGCTCCTTGGACATCTTCTTCTTGAAGTCCTTGGCGCCGAGGTAGGGGGCGTACCAGCAGGGGGGCGGGGCCCAGGTCACGTCGGATGAAGTGACGTTTCCCTTGCCGCCGCCCTTGGCGACGGCGCCGGTGTAGCGGATCTGGGCTGCGGCGTAGATGCCGGTCGCGTCGCTGCCGCCTTCCGTCTTCTGGTCACCGCCCTTGCCGTAATCCACCGGGTCCGCGGCTGCGTTGGGCGCCGCAAGGGCCAGCAGGCCCATGGCCGTGGCCAACGCGATGGTGTCGGTGCTGCGCGCCGTACGACGCGGTCTGTTCACTGGCACTTCTCAGCCCCCGTTTCGACGAACACCTTGGACGCCTGCCACAGGCCCTTGCCTGTGGGGGACTTGGACATGACGATCTTGTAGTGGCCGAAGTCCTTGCGGCTGGGCTTGGTCTTGAGGACCTTCCCGGTCTTGACCTCTTTGCCGTAGAACTTCCCGGTGTCCGCGCAGAACGTGACCTCCACGGAGTTGCCGTTCGGGGCAGACCGAGTAGTGGCCTGATAGTGGCGGCGCGTGCCGGTCGCCGTCCACCCGCCCTTGATCCACTCGTTGATCTGGACTTTCGCGTAGTGCAGCCCAACACCGGTGGAGTACGCCGTCACGGCCGCGTCCTTGGTGGTGCGCTTGGCCACGCCTCGATAGATCGCCCGCATGAAATTCGCGGCGTCGTCCATCGCCGCCGCTTCATCCTTGTCGTTCGGCTTGGTCCAGTCGAAGACCAGCTGCACGTCCTTGGGCAAGGACAGGTCCACGCCGTCCGGCTTGTCCTCCGCGGGGGCGGCTGAAGACCCGTTCGACTTCTTCGGCTTCGCCGTGCCCTGATCGGCGCCCGCGATCTTGTTCTCGTCCTTCGCACTGTCGTCGCCCCCGCTGCCGCAACCCGTCAGAAGCAGGGCGGCGGTCGCGGTGAGCGCGATGGCGACAGGCGTGGTGCGGCGGTTCACGGTCGGCTCCCGGTGCGGCGAGGGGGATCTCGAATGGGCCGACGCTATCCAGGGGGCCTCGGATTCGGCCAGGGTGGATAACGGGGCAAGCCGCCGCATCCCGGTGGACTGTCATCGGGTTGTGACGCGGGCAGCAGCAAGTGGAGGGAGGGCGGGATTGTTCAATCCGACGGGCCTTCTCGATGAGCCCTCGCGTGCCCCTCGGTGATTCTCTGTTCGCCCTTTTATGGCCGTGGCATTTCCGTAGCGGACGCAGGGCGGCAGATGCGGGAGTCCTCCGCTCTCGGGTGCCGGGGCGAGGTGCCCGGCCCTGCATCACGCAGATGGGCAGTCCACGCGACCGCCGACCCCTACCCCAGCTTCCCGTTCTGCGCTTCCATCACAGCCGTCGCGATCTTCGCGTTGCCGGGCCGGGACTGGGTGAAGGCCATCGCGTCCACGGCGTAGTAGAGGGCGACCTTGTCGCCGTAGCGAACCGCCTGGGTGCGCAAGGTGTGGGTGACGCCCTGATGCTTGATCGTCGTCCGGAACGCCACGGCTTCATCGGCACCCTTGGGGGACGGGGCGGGCTCGGCGGTGACGGAGGAGTGCGGGGAGGCGGTCTTGCCCGACGTGGCCGTGAAGCCGTTGCCGCAGGAGTCGATCGCCTTGGAGAGTCCGGCCAGCGCGGTCTTCGCCTTGCCGTCCGCGTACGTGGCGAGCGTGATGTACGTGAAGGTGGCGGACCCTGCCACCTCGGCGGCGACGCGGGTTACGTGGGCCTGCGGGTTGCCGAGGGGGAGTTGGTTCGTCGCGTAGGAGATCGGGGCGCAGACGGGCTTGTCGAGCTTGACCTGGTCCTGGGACGTGGCGAACACGTACCCCTTCGCGGGCTCCCTGACCGTGAACCCCTTGACCTCACTCTTGGAGAGGACGAAGCGGTCGAGTTCGGCGGCCGCGTCCGCTGTCTTCTCCGGTGCGGCGGATGCCTTGGGCTTGTCCTTGGCGTCGTCGGCGGTCTTCGAGCCCGGGCTCGCGTCACCCCCGGAGCCCCCGGAGCCCCCGGAACCTCCGCAGGCGCCCAGCGTCAGCGCGGTGGCGAGGGCGAGCATGGGCACGGCCAGGACGGTGCGGGTCCGCTTCATGAGGGCTCCTGTCTATGGGCCCTGCCTGCTCCGGTCAGTGTGGGCCGGCAGGAGTGACTGCGGGACGGGTGGGGTTGATGTGTCCGCGGCACCCTACTGTGCCGAACAGAACACATCGGAACAGGCCTGGCCCGGCCTGGTCGGCTCGCCCGCAGCCCGCCGAATTTCGCATGCGCGCCCACCCAACTGCATCGGCATGATGATGCGATGCCCGACCACACCCCCGCCACCGCGCCCCAGCCGTCACCCACGCCCCGCCCGCCCCACCGCACAGAACCCCCGCGAGCCGCAGCCGGCGAACGCGCGTCGCTCACCGCCTTCCTCCAGTACTGGCGCGAGACCCTCGCGCTGAAGTGCGCCGGGCTGACCGCCGAGCAGCTCAAGGAGGCCGGGCCGTGCCGCCCTCGGACATGTCGCTGCTCGGCCTGGTCCGGCATCTCGCCGAGGTCGAGCGGAGCTGGTTCAGGAACGTAATGAACGGTGAGGCGCGGCAAGCGAACTGGTCGGGGCGGGTGCCCGGCGAGCGCGCCGACTTCGACGTGGCGGACGCCGACCCGGACGAGGCCTTCGAGGTCTGGCACGCGGAGTGCGCCCGCTCCCGCGCCGTCGTGGACGCCTTGGACTCGCTCGACACGACCGTCGACTTCCGCGGCGACACGTACTCGCTCCGCTACGTCCTCACGCACATGATCGAGGAGTACGCGCGCCACAACGGCCACGCGGATCTGCTGAGGGAGCGGATCGACGGCGTCACGGGGGAGTAGCAGGCGGCGCCCCTCCGGCGTGCGGCGCCTCGTAGGCTGGCCCGGACCGGTCAGCAACCGGCACGGCGCACGCCGACGAAGGGGACGAGAACAGCCATGGCCCGCTACACAGCTCCGCAGACCATCGCGCGCGGCGGATTCAGCATCAAGGTGCCGGAGACGTGGTGGGAGTTCGACGTACGCCCCGAGTCACGCGACGCCGCCATCCGCCAGATGATCAATGACCGGGTGCGTGCGCGCCCCGAGCTGGCCCCGCACCGCGAGACGTTCGAGGCGTTCCTGCGCAAGGCCTCGAAGGACGCCTGGCAGTCCGGCGCGCTGTACTGCGGTTGCATGGCGGAGAGCTTCGGCGGCGATACGCCGGTCACCGCCTCGGTCACGGTCTCCCTGGTCGGCGCCCGCACACCCAGCGGCGACGTCCTGCCGACCGACCCGGAGCGCATCGTCGCCCAGCTCGGCGTACGCGAGGCCAAGCGGGAGGGCGACGCGTGGCGGAAGGTCACGACGGTCGACATCCCGGGCGTCGGCCTCGCGGCGCGGACGTACGGCCTCGAGGACATCTCCGTGCAGGGCGACGACCGCACGATCCGTGTCGTCCTGATGCAGACGTTCATTCCAGTGCCCGGACAGGAGGGCAAGGTCGCCCTCGTCTCGGGAAGCAGCCAGATCCTGGAACTGGCGGACTCCTTCTTCGACATCTTCGACGCGGTGACCTCTACGTTCGCTTCGCGGAGTAGGCGAGTTGGGGCGGCCGCCCCAAGGCGCCTTCCGTCACCGACACCTCGGCTAGTAAATTCGTACCTCTGTACGGTGGCTGCTGTAGCTGTAGCTGCAGGTGTGACGGGGGATGACGCATGGGGGGCCACCGGCCTAAGGACTGGCACGTCCTGGACCTGGAGAAGGACCCGACGCCGGGAGATCCCGACCGGGTGCGCAAGCTGGCCAAGGACTTGCATGACTTCTCCGACGATGTCGGCAAGGTGTTGCGGGACATCAAGGGGATGGCGGGCGAGGACGCGATCCTGAAATGGGCGGGCAAGACCGCCGATGCCTTCACGGAGAAGTTCGAGAAGGCGCCCGAGAAGCTGAAGAAGCTCAAGAAGTCCTACGGGATGGCCGGCGACGCCCTGGCCGCGTACTGGCCCGAACTGGAGCGCGCCCAGTCGCTGGCCGACAAGGCCCTGGTCAAGGGCCGCGAGGCGCAGGCGGACCTGGGCAGCGCCAAGTCCCGTCTCTCCTCTGCCGATTCCTGGGTGGAGAAGGCGGGCAAGGAGGCCGACAAGTACAAGGACGGCG
>RBWT01000456.1 GCA_004010275.1 Streptomyces huasconensis | reverse complement strand
CCGCCGACCACTCCCGATTCCACCCACCGAGCAAGGCCCGCCACCGACGGCGCCTCGAACACCGCCCGCACCGGCACCTCCACCCCGAACACACCCCGCACCCGCGACACCAACCGCGTCGCCAACAACGAATGACCCCCCAGTACAAAGAAGTCATCCTCAGGCCCCACCACACCCACACCCAGCACCTCACCGAACAACCCGCACAACACCTCCTCCACCACCGACCGCGGACCACGCCCCACACCCACACCCACACCCGGCACCACCGGAACCGGCAACGCCGACCGATCCACCTTCCCGTTCGGCGTCAACGGCAACTCCTCCACACCCACCACCACCGACGGCACCGCATACCCCGGCAACACACCCGCCACCACACCCCGCACCACCAACGGGTCCACCCCACCCGACACAAACCCCACCAACCGACCCCCACCATCCGGACCAGCCACCACCGACGCCACCGCACCCGACACCCCCTCAACCCCCCGCAACGCCGCCTCCACCTCACCCAGCTCCACCCGGAAACCACGCACCTTCACCTGACCATCCACCCGCCCCACGAACTCCAGACCACCCACCGTCCACCGCACCAGATCCCCCGTCCGATACAACCGGCCCCCACCCCCACCAAACGGATCAGCCACAAACCGACCCGCCGTCACACCCGCACACCCCACATATCCACGACCCACACCCACACCACCCACATACAACTCACCCACCACACCAAACGGCACCACACCCAACCCACCA
>RBWT01000455.1 GCA_004010275.1 Streptomyces huasconensis | reverse complement strand
CGCCCTCTTGGCGGCGCCTCCTTGGCGGCGCCCTCTTGGCGGCGCCCTCCTTGGCGGCGCCCTTCTTGGCGGCGCCCTCCTTGGCGGCGCCCTCCTTGGTCATGGCCTTCTCATCCGGGCCCTTCTCGGACGGGCCCTTTTCGGGCGGGATCTGGTTCGCGGCGGCCTTCTCGTCCGGGGCCTTCTCGTGCGGGCCCTTCTCGTGCGGGCTCTTCTTCGCGGCTGTCTTCTCTACCGGGGACTTCTCTGCCGGAACCTTCTTCGCGGCGGCCTTCTTCACAGCAGCCTTCTTCGCCACGGCCTCCTCCGGCACAGCCTTACGCGGCACGCTCCCGACGGCCACAGTCTCCTCGGCCACGGCCTTCTTAACCCCGGCCTTCTTAGCCGCAGCTTTCTTGGCCACAGCCTTCTTAGCCACAGCTCCCTCGGGCGCCCCCTCGGCCACGGTCTCCTTAGCCGTAGCTTTCTTAACCGCAGCCTTCTCGGCCGCAGCTCCCTCGGCCACGGCCTTCTTCGCCACAGCCTTCTTCGCCGCCGCCTTCTTGGCCACAACGCCCTCGGGTGCCCCCTCGGCCACGGCCTTCCTAACCGCATCCTTCTTGGCCACGGCCTTCTTAACCGCACCCTCCTTGGCCGCAGCCTTCTTCCCCACAGCCGCCTTCTCCGCCGGGACCTTCTTGGCCGCCGCCTTCTTGGCCACGGCCTTGACCGCCGCCTTCTTGGCCACGGCCTTGACCGCCGTCTTCTTCGCCGCCGTCTTCTTGACCGCCGCCCCCTCCCCCGCAG
>RBWT01000454.1 GCA_004010275.1 Streptomyces huasconensis | reverse complement strand
CGGGTGCCTGTGTAGGTGCGTCGGTTTTCTCGTACGTGTCCGTGTCCGTGTCCGGCAGGCCTGCGTAGCGGGCTCCGCGGGGGCGGCGGGTTCTGGTCTGCTCCGGGACTCGGGGGGTGCGGGCGGGCGTGTCCTCGGTGGGTGGCGGGCCGAAGACGTGGAACTCGTCGGCGTCCAGGCGGGCCAGCCGCTCCTGGAGTTCCGCGCACCGGGCGGTCGCCCGCTCGGCGTCGTCGCGCACCCACGCGAGGTCGAGGTTGATGCGGTCCGCCTCGTCGGGGGTGGCCGCCTCGGCCAGTTGGCGGCCCAGGTCCGTCTGCCGCTCCAGGGCGGCCCGCTGCTCCGTGACCATCAGGTCGAGCCGGTCCACCAGCAGCTGGCGGGCGCCGGGGCGGGCGTCGTACGCGGTGAGGGACGCCCGGTGCAGCGTGCGGGCCCTGCGTGTCTCGCGCTCGGCTTCGGGCATGCCCCGGTCGGCCGCCAGGTCGTGGAGCAGGGCCTGCACCACGTCCCAGGGCGGGACCTCCACGCCGTCCAGGCAGGCGCGCATGCCGTCCGGGTCGCGCTGCCAGAACACGCCGCACCAGCCGGTCGCCTGGTCCAGGCGTTCCAGCAGTTCCCTCAAGTACCTTGCGAACTCCCCTACTTGGTCCGGGAGTTGTCCCACTGTCATCCGACCAGCACCGCCCCGTGGAGACTGGAGTCCTCCGGTCCGGAAGATAACATCAGACGTGTTACTGGACGACTACACGCAGTTTTCCGGCGGGGGTCGGGGGGCGTCTGTGGGGCGCCG
>RBWT01000453.1 GCA_004010275.1 Streptomyces huasconensis | reverse complement strand
CGCGCCGTCGCCCGCCTGCACGCCGCCGGCCCGCACCCCGCCGCACCCCCGGTCCTGCGGGCCTGGCGGGCCCTTCCGCCCTGGGCCCGCGCCGAGGCCCCCGCACCCGGCCCGCCCCGCCTGTGCCACGGCGACCTCCACCTGGGCCAGCTCGTCCGCACCCCGGACGGCACCTGGCGGCTGATCGACGTGGACGACCTCGGCGCGGGCGACCCCGCCTGGGACCTGGCCCGCCCCGCCGCCTGGTACGCCTGCGGCCTGCTCGCCCCCGAGGAGTGGACCCGCTTCCTCGACGCCTACCGCACGGCGGGCGGCCCGGCCGTCCCGGCGGACGGGGCCGACCCCTGGCAGGACCTCGACGTCCCGGCCCGAGCCTGACCGTGCAGACGGCCGGCCCTGGCGATCGCCAAGGCCACCGCCGCCGACCGCCCCCTGGACGAGGTCGAGCAGGCCCTGATCGACGCCTGCGACCGGATGAGCCGGACCACCGCTGCGCGACTGAGCCGAGTGGGCGCCCGCCCGCCCGAGTTGACCCGGGACGCGACGAAGTAGGGTGCAACGCACCGAAGCCGGGCAGAGATCCGGCGAAGCAGTCACCACCGGCGAGGAGTTGAGCCGTCCATGCAGTGCCCCAAGTGTCACGCACCGATGCACACGTACAACCGCAATGGCGTCCAGATCGAGCAGTGCAGCGGCTGCCGCGGCATATTCCTGGACTACGGCGAGCTGGAGTCCCTGACCCGCCTGGAGGCCCAGTGGGGCGGCCAGCAGGTCCCGCCGCCGCCCGCGCCCCCCGCCCCGCAGGCTACCCCGC
>RBWT01000452.1 GCA_004010275.1 Streptomyces huasconensis | reverse complement strand
GAAGCGGCGTCTGATCTGCTATTTCACCGTGTCATGGCGAGGTTGTGCATGGTGGCGACGGCCTGGACGGCATGGTGAAGTCCGTCGCCTCGCTGTCGGCAGTCGCGCAGGATCTTCCAGTTCTTCATCCGGGCGAAGGTGTGCTCGACGCGGGCTCTGACCCGTCGGTGCTCGGCGTTGTCCTCCTCCTGCCCGCGCAGGAGGGGGCGACCGGCTCTCTTGCGGTGCGGGACGATCAGGTCGGTGCCGAGGTAGGCGCCGTCCGCGATCACGGTCGTGCCCGCCGCCAGGGAGGGCAGGTCCGACTCGCGCCAGACATGCGCGTCGGCCTTGTTGCCTGGTGCCGGCCGGGCTGCCGCGATGACCAGGCGGGTGTCTGCGTCGATGATGACCTGCACGTTTGCCGAGAACCGGTAGTTGCGGGACGAAGCGCCGACCTTGCGGTCGCGGACCGGAATGAGGGTGCCGTCCACGATCCACAGCCGTTCGGTGTCCGCCACCGGCCGCGGAGCCCGCTCGAGCGCCAGCAGCGGACGAAGCCGCTGGATGACCCGGCACACCGTCGCCGGCGAGATACCGAACAGCGGCGCGAGCTGCCGCATCGTGAGGTTCGTGCGGTAGTACACAGCTACCAGCAGCACCCGGTCCGCCAGCGGCAGACACCACGGCCGACCGCCACCGGGCCCGTTTCCGCCCCGTTCACGGACCGCCTTCACCAGCTTCGCGAACCGGTCCATCCGCAAGCCCGTGAACGTCTCCACCCACACCGGCTCAGCCCCCAACACCCCACCCATACAGGAAAAATGCCCGGAACGAAGCCTTCTGCAACACCCTTTAGG
>RBWT01000451.1 GCA_004010275.1 Streptomyces huasconensis | reverse complement strand
TGTCCTCGAACGTGTCCTGGACGGGCTCGTTGACGATCATGATGTGGGTGACCCTTCGTTCTCCCCCGGCTCCGGCCGGACCAGCACGTGCGCGCCGCCCGGGCGAAGACGCACGTAGTTGGTGCTGCCCCAGTGGTAGGTCTCGCCGCTCAGCTCGTCGCGCACCGGCACGCCGGCGTGCACGTCCAGGCCGAGCTGCGGCATGTCCAGGGAGACGGTGCCCTCCTGAGTGTGGTGCGGGTCGAGGTTGGCGACCACCAGGACCAGGTCGTCGCCGTCGCGCTTGCTGTAGACGATGAGCGCGTCGTTGTCGGCCCGGTGGAAGTGGAGGTTCCTGAGCAGGTGCAGGGCGGGGTGGCGGCGTCGCAGCGCGTTGAGTGTGGTGATGAGGGGGGCGATGGTGTGGCCCTCCCGCTCGGCCGTCGCCCAGTCCCGGGGCCGCAGTTGGTACTTCTCCGAGTGCAGGTATTCCTCGCTGCCGGGCCGCACCGGGGTGTTCTCGCACAGCTCGAAGCCGCTGTAGACGCCCCAGGTCGGGGAGAGCGTCGCGGCGAGCACCGCGCGCACCTCGAAGGCCGGGCGCCCGCCCTCCTGGAGGTATCCGGGGAGGATGTCGGGCGTGTTCACGAAGAGGTTCGGGCGCAGGTACGCGGCTGTCGCGACGGAGAGGTCGGTCAGGCACTCGGTGAGTTCCCGCTTGGTGTTGCGCCAGGTGAAGTAGGTGTACGACTGCTGGAAGCCGACGCGGGCCAGCGCCCGCATGACCTCGGGACGGGTGAAGGCCTCGGCGAGAAAGATGACGTCCGGGTCGGTGCCGTTGATCCGGGCGATCACCTCCTCCCAGAACACCACC
>RBWT01000450.1 GCA_004010275.1 Streptomyces huasconensis | reverse complement strand
GTCCTCGCCCCCGCCCTTGTCTCCGCCCTCGCCTCCGTTCTTGCCTTCACCCTCGCCTCCGTCTCCGCCTCCACCCTCGCCTCCGTCCTCGCCTTCACCCTCGCCTCCGCCCTCGTCCCCGTCCCCCGGCCCGGCTCATCGGTCGGCCCGCAGGCGGTCGGTGAGGGTGAGCAGGGCCGCGTACTGCTCGCTGAGCGCGGCGGTCGCGCCGGGGTCCGGGTCCTTGAAGTAGAAGGCGAGTTCTGGCAGGGGGCCCGCGAGGCCTTGCTCGTGGGCCCGGGAGGTCAGGCGTGCCAGGTCGAGGATCAAGGGCGCCGCGAGAGAAGAGTCGCAGCCCTGCCAGGTGGTCTGGAGGACCATGCGGGTGCCGAGGAAACCGTCGAACGCGATGTGGTCCCAGGCGGTCTTCCAGTCGCCGAGGGAAGGGACGTCGTCGATGTGGACCTCTCCCTCGGGGACGGTGCCGAGGGTGTCGGCGAGGACGCGTTCCTTGCCGGCGTTCTTGGCCGCCGCGGCGGCGGGGTCGGCGAGGGCCGCGCCGTCGCCGCCGCCCAGCAAATTCGTGCCGGACCAGGCGCGGACGGCAAGCGCCCGCTGCGCGAACATCGGGCCCAGCACGGAACGCAGGAGGGTCTGCCCGGTCTTGCCGTCCCGGCCCGCGTAGGGCAGCCCGGAGGCACGCGCGGCTTCGGCGAGGCGGGGGTGGTGCAGGCCTGTGGAGGGGGTGAAGTTCACGTAGGGGCAGCCGGCCCGCAGCGCCGCCGTGGCGTAGAGCGAGCTGGCGGGCAACCGCGCCCCGCCCCCGCCGCCCACCTCACGCGAAGCCTCACCTCCCTGCCCGTCACCACCGCCTTCACAG